>NZ_CP012981.1:2843800-3159778 GCF_001411495.1 Burkholderia cepacia ATCC 25416
AAGATCCGGTCGGTCTACGTGCGCGATCCCGACCTGAACCTGATCGAGATCTCCGAGCTGATCTGACTCGAGCCGACCGCCGGGCGCGCCGGCGGGCATCTCGTGCCATCGCGCATGCGGCCCGGATCGTACCGGTGCGGACGCATGCCGCGTCGATCTGCCGCCGAAAACGGACAGCCGGTTTCCGCGCTCGCCGATTCCGGATAGCCGGCCCATGCCGCGCTGCGGATAATGTGTGCTTCGGCGACTGAGAAGCCGCCTTCGCACCGGACGCGACGCCTGCGTCCGCGCTTCCGCAACCCGACCCATACGATTCCGATGACGATCCTCTATCGCGGCATGGACCGCGCGGCACTCGACGCCGCCTATCTGAACACGAAGGTGGTACCCGATTTCCCTGCGTTGCTGGCATCGATGCAGGCGCGCAGCGCGGCACTCTACGACACGACGCGCGGCCGGCGCGACCTGCGTTACGGTGCGCAGCCCGCGCAGCGATTCGACTGGCTGTCGTGCGGTCGGCCCGATGCGCCGCTGTTCGTGTTCATTCATGGCGGCTACTGGCAGCACTGCGCGAAAGAGGATTTCGCGTACGCGGCGAGCGGGCCGCTCGCGCGCGGTTTCGACGTGATACTCGCCGAATACACGCTGGCGCCGGTCGCGACGATGACCGGCATCGTCGGCGAGATCGGCGGGCTGCTCGACTACCTGGCGAACGATCCCGACGCAATCGGCACCGCCGGGCGGCCGATCCACCTGAGCGGCCATTCGGCGGGCGGCCACCTGACGGCCGTGTACCGCGCGCATCCGGCCGTCGTGTCGGCGCTCGCGATCAGCCCGCTCGTCGATCTCGAACCGATCTCGCTGTGCGTCCTGAACGACAAGCTGCAGCTCAGCGCGCGCGAAGTCGACGCGTACAGCCCGTTGCGTCATGTCGGGCCCGGCGCACCGACGGTCGTTGCGGTCGGCGATGCCGAGCTGCCCGAACTCGTCCGGCAGGCACGCGACTATGCGACGGCATGCGAAGCGGCAGGCGAACGGATCGTCCACGTCGGGCTCCCCGGCATGCGGCACTTCGACGTGCTCGACGATCTCGCGAAGCCGGACGGTGCGATGCTCGCCGCGTTGCAGTCGATCGCGCCGCGCTAGGCGCTGTTTTGCGCCGTACCGCACCGTATCGCGCGGGGTCGGCCGGGCGTATGATCGGCGTCAGGCCGCCGCGCTGACGGCAAGCGCCGGCCTGGCCTCCCCAGGACCCACGACATGGTGAATCCGCTTCATTTCGATCTGCAATCGCTGCGCGTGTTCGCGCTCGTCGCCGAGCACGGCAGCCTGACGAAAGCGGCCGAGCACGGCCAGCTCACGCTGTCCGCGGTCAGCAAGCGCATCGCCGAGCTCGAAAGCGTGACGGGCAGCGCGCTGTTCGTCCGGCATGCGCGCGGTGTCGAGCTGACGCCCGCGGGCCGCGCGCTGCTCGACCATGCGGCGAAGGTGATCGAGCAGGTCAACCGGATGGCGCACGAGATGAGCGACTACGTCGCCGGCGTGCGTGGCCACATCCATGTGTGGACCAACACGTCCGCGATCGTCCAGTTCCTGCCCGCCGATCTCGCGGCGTTCCTCACTGACAATCCGGGTATCAAGGTCAGCCTCGAAGAGCGTTTGAGCCACGAGATCGTCGATGCGCTCGCGTCCGGCAAGGCCGATCTCGGCGTGTTCGCCGACAACGTGCCGGCCCCCGGTATCGAACGGCGGCTGTACCGCCGCGACGAACTCGTGCTGCTCGTGCCGCGCACGCACCGGTTCGCCGCGCGCGACAGCATCCGCTTCGCGGACACGCTCGACGAGGACTACGTCGGGCTCAGCGACGGCAGTTCGCTGCTCGCGCGCATGACCGACGCCGCGTTCGCGGTCGAGCGTTCGCTGAAGCTGCGGATCCAGGTATCGAATTTCGACGGCGTGAGCCGGATGATCGAGGCGGGACTCGGGATCGGCATCCTGCCGCGCGACGCGGTGACCGGCGAGCGCGCGGCGCGGCTCGGGGTCGTGAAGCTCGACGATGCGTGGGCGACGCGCACGCTTTGGGTCGGCGTGAAGGCCGGAACGGTGCTGACGACCGATATCGCGAAGCTGTTCGATTTCATGTCGGCGCGTTGAGGCCGGCCTGCGAGCTGGCGGGGATTGTCGCGGTGCGGCTTCGGGAAGGGCGATCGTCGGGGAGCGTTCGGCTCGCCGCGGCGGGGAGCCGATGCCGTTGTGGGAAGCCTATTCATAGCAGCCGCGCCGGACCGACCGGCCGACGACCGCGAACAGCCGGCGAGTAGTACGGCCCGGATGCAGCCGACAGTCGCGAGCACGGCACATACTTTCCTGTCTGGCCCCGGCAACGCCCGTGCCTGCCGCCCGCACACTTCGCCTTGTCGTCGCGGGTTCGTTCCTTGCACTATCGTTACACCGTTCCCGCTCGTGTCGGCGATGACCGTCGGGCCGGCCCAATTGCTGCCCGCTGGATGGGCGGTGTAACCGATCTCTCCCTTGAAGCCGCCCCGTTGAGCAGTCATTTTTCGCACTCGACACAATATTCCCGCGCCTGAAACGTCTTCAGGTGCATGGAATCGCCACCCACTTCACGCACATGACCGACCCAGACCGCGACATCACCGCGATAGTGATGCGTGAACGAACGAGGCTGGTGAGCTTCATCCGGCGTCGGATTCGCGACCCGGACGATGCCGAGGACATCCTTCAGGACGTGTTTCACGAATTCGTCCAGGCTTACCGGCTTCCGGCGCCGATCGAACAGGTGAGCGCGTGGCTGTTCCGCGCGGCGCGCAACCGTATCGTCGACCGCTTTCGCAAGAAGAAGGAGCAGCCGCTGACGGATCTGTCCGAGGCCGACGACGACGCGGACAGCGAGTACCGGCTGGATCTCGTGCTGCCGGCGCACGATGCCGGCCCCGAAGCAGTCTACGCGCGCACGCTCCTGCTCGAAGCCTTGCAGGATGCGCTCGACGAGCTGCCGGCGAATCAGCGCGAGGTATTTATCGCGCACGAACTGGAGGGCCGTTCCTTCAAGGAGATGGCCACGCAAAGCGGCGTTGCGCTCAATACGCTGCTCGCGCGCAAACGCTATGCGGTCTTGCATCTGCGTGCACGACTGCAGCTCATTCATGACGAACTGGACAATATCTAGGGTCTGTTTACATATGGAACGCACATGCGAATGCCCGAAATCGCTCGTCCCCCAAGGGGACTTCCTCCGGGGCGTAGGGCAAGAAGTGAGGAGCGCCGTTTGGCCGAGCCAAACGCCCCGCAGGAAGTCCCCTTGGGGGACAAGCGACGAGCGACGCCGCCATACGGGCGATTTCGGGCATTCCCGTGGAATGAATTTTTTAATTAGGGGTTGCCACGAGAACGGCCGCTCGCCGCGTTGCGCTCCTTGCGAATACGTCAGTATTCGCGGCGTCACGCGCCTCGCGAGCGGCCGTTCTCGTGGCAACGCATGTGCGTTCCATATGTAAACAGACCCTAGAGGAGTCGACAAATGAATTTTCGAATCAGATGCGCGGGCAAGGCGGTGCTCGCGTTGATTGCCATAGGCGTGCTCGGATGGGTCGTCATGATGTTGTGGAACTGGGTGATGCCGGCGCTGTTCGTCGGGGCCCGTACGATCGATTTCGCCCGGGCGCTGGGCCTGCTCGTGTTGAGCCGCATCCTGTTCGGCGGATTCCGCGGACACCACGGCTGGCGTGGCCGGCGCCACTGGCGCAAGTGGGAATCGATGACGCCCGAGGAACGCGAGCATTTCCGCAACGCGTGGCGCTCCGGCGACGACCGGCCCTCGGGAGCGTGAACGTGCGCGAAAAATCCACGAGCGACTGCAAACAGCAACCGGGCGTGATCGCGCCGGTCGTCGATCTGAAGCGTTGCGAAGGCAAAGGGGATTGCGTCGCGGTTTGCCCTGAAAACGTGTTCGAGGTCAGACGCATTGACCCGGCCGATTACGTCGGCCTCGGCCTGATGCATCGCCTGAAGCTGCGCGTGCACGGCATGGAAGTCGCCTACACGCCGAACGCGCATGCGTGCCGGTCATGCGGACTGTGTGTGACCGCGTGCCCCGAGCGCGCCATCACGCTCGCCCGAATCACATGACAACCTCCGCATGTCGCCGATATCGAGCGACCGCGCCGAAACCCTGGCGGGAGAGGCGCCGCCAGATACATCGTCGACGTGATCAATCTCGTCAAGGAACGCACATGGCTTCACCTACCGCCGTTCTTCTGCGACGGCTCCACGAAGAGAGCCGGACCGAAATCATCGCCCGCGCCCGCGCGCAGTTCCCGGGATCGAACGAGGAGCTTCTGTCGTTAGCAGAGGAATACGAAGCGATCGCCCCTCGTCTGCGGGGGCGGTTTCTCGAAACGTTCGGGCTGTTCACCGACGACTTCGAATCCCCGGAAGGCAGCCGGCTATCGTTGGCCGTGTCGCCGGAAACGGGCGGGTTCTTGCGCAACATGGTGCTCTCGCAACGGCCGGCCCGCATCCTCGAACTCGGCAGCTCGTGCGGCGTGTCCACGCTGTATTTCGCCGAGGCACTGCGCACGTTGGGCCGTGGCGTGGTCGTCGCGACCGAACGCGACCCGCTCAAGTGCGCCCGATTGCGCGATCACGTCGGCACGGCGGGCCTGGATGCCCATGTCGACATCCGGGAAGGCGACGTATTCGAGACCGTTGCCGAGCTGGACGGGCACTTCGACATGGTATTCATCGACGTCTGGGCCGACGCCTACCTGAAGTTGTTCAGGCAGATCGAGCGCCTGCTGCGCCCGGGGTCGATCGTCCTGGCCGACAACATGTACACGGCCGAGGACGCCGTTCGACCGTACAAGCACTATCTCGATGACGATCCGCGCTTCTCGACCATGACACTGGATTTTGAATCCGGGATCGAATTCACGGTCGTCGTTTCTCGAGCGGACATGGCGTCGCAGGGCCCTTGCCGCGACGGCGCGCCGTGAAGGGCAGAACCGTCGATCGCCGGGCATCCTGCTTCGGATTTTGCCCGCCAGCGGTCGGCGCACGCGGGCGTTGCGTGACCGCAGCCGTAACCGTGACCGTGCGCGGAAGATGCGCCCGTCTGCCGTGGGCCGCCGGGCGACCGATAGCCCGACCATCCGCGAAGCATCAGGAACGATGCGTGAGCGCGTTCCCGCGCCCCGCATCGACACACGCTCAAACCGGATTGATTTCGTCCTGGCTGCGCCGCGTCGTCAGCGGCCCGAGCACGCGCAGCGTGACGGCGACAATGCCGAGCGCAACCGAGATCACGCCGAACATCGCGCCCGCGCCGTAACCGCCGAGCACCGGCAGCAACACGAACGGCAGCGCACCGCTGACGATGCGCGACAGCGCATAGGTACTGCCGATCGCCGTCGAGCGCACGCGCGCCGGAAAGATCTCCGCCTGGTACACGTGATACGCGTTGCTGAACACGTTCGACGCGCAGGTCGTCAGGAACCCGAAGCCGACGATCAGCACGGTTTGGCCCGAGTATGCGAAACACAGCCCGAACGCCGCGATCGACAGGATCGACGCAATCACGAGCGTGCGGCGCTCGATCCAGTTGAGCAGCGGAATCGACAGCAGCGAGCCGACCGGATAGCCGATGAACGACAGCGCGATGAACAGCGTACTGTCCGTCACGTCGAAGCCGCGGCTCTTCACGACCGTGCCGGCCAGCGTGCCGAAGCCGTAATAACCGAAGCCCTGGAACAGATGAAAGATCGCGAGCATCAGGTAGCGCGCGCCGTACGGTTCGCGCCGCAGCAGCGCGAAACGCTCGCCGAGCCCGAGCGGCCGTTGCGGCTCGCCCGGTTCCGCGAATTGCTCGGGCACGCGCACGCCGGTGCCCTCAGCGAAGCGCCGCAATGCCGCGTACGCATCGGCGGTGCGGCCCTGCGCGAGCAGCCAGCGCGGGCTTTCCGGCAGCCGGTGCTGGACGAACAGCACGTACACCGCGCCGAGGCTGCCGATCGCGAGGATGATGCGCCAGCCGGCCACGCCGCCCACGTGCAGCGGATTCAGCCACAGCGCGAGGAAACCGACGAGCGGCACCGCGACATAGGAAGTCGTATAGGCCCACGCGGCGAGCCGCCCGCGCTTTTCCTTCGGCAGGATCTCGGACAGGAAGCTGTCGGCAACCGGATAGATCGCGCCGACGCCGATGCCGGTCAGGAACCGGCACGCGACGAGCATGTCGGCGTTCACGGAGAACGCACCGACCAGCGAAAACGCGCTGTACCACGTGAGCGTCAGCAGGAAGGCCTTGCGCCGGCCGATGCGGTCGGCGAGGCTGCCGAGGCACATCGCGCCGACGAACATGCCGATGAACGCCGAGGCCAGCAGCAGCTTGAAATCGGTGCTCTGCCGGCTCAGCCCGTATTCGTTCTGCAACGCGGAACCGATCGTGCTGACGAGGAAGATCTCGTACATGTCGAAAAACAGCCCGATACCGATCACCCAGACGACGAACCGGTGCAATGCGCCAACCGGCAGGTCGTCCATGAAATCGCCGAGCGTGACGCGGCGGGCGGGGAGGGCCGACCCGGCAGCGCCCGTGCCGGCGGCGGACGCAGGTCGTGCGGGCGCGGGTTCGCCCGCGTTGCCGCCGAGATCGAGGGAATGGCTGTTCATCGTGTCTCCTGATTATCGGTACGCCGTGGCGCGAAGCCCGGCCGTTCGCGACCGGCGCGATGCATCCGGTCGCACGACGTGGCGGCAGGCACCGCAAGGCCGTTGAAAGGGCCGGACAGGCGGGCTGTACCGATCGTCCGGCACATGGTGGGCAAATCCGCGGCACGTGATAATTGCGGATGTTTCAAGCATCCTTTCCCGCGCAGAAAGGGTGCGGAACACGCGGCAGCCGGCATCCGCGCGTGAGGCCCGTGCAGCCTGCGTGGCGTGCGGTCGTGCACCGGAACCGCCGGCGCGCTCACGCAACCGGCTGGCCGGGAAAACCATGAGGCCCGTTGCGCGACTGCCGGCGAAACAACCACCGGCAGTCGGGCCGTCATGCTCAGTCGGCCGGCACGAACGCCGCCCCGTGAAACACGCGCACGGGGTTGCCGCGCTCGAGCGCAAAGTGCTGCATCCGTCGCTGCCGGCGCGCGTCGGACGCGTGACGGTCGGCTTCCTGCTGCAGTCGAACCTGCAGCAACTGCAGCGCGAGGCGCTTGTTCGCGTGCTGGCTGCGCTCGCTTTCCACGCGCACCGACAGGCCGGTCGCGACATGGGTCGCACGAATCGCCGAGCTCGTCTTGTTCACGTGCTGGCCGCCCGGCCCGCGTGCGCGCATCGCTTCGAACCGCACGTCGCCATCCGGCAGCGGCTGCGCGTCGGCGCAGCGCGTGACACCGATGAACCAGTTCTTGCGCGGATGGCGCAACCGGTACGGGCTCGCGCAAATCCATTGCAGCGTGCCCGTCCAGCGGTCCGCCAGCGCTTGCGCGCCGGCACCGTCGAGATCGAGCAGCGCCGAGCGCAGCGTGCCGGGCCGTTCGCCCGGCTGCACATCGAGCACCGTGACGACGACGCGCTGCGCATCGGCTTCCGCCTGCAGGCGCCGCAACGCATTGGCTGCGGCGAGCTGGCACTCCAGCGGCCCGTGCGCCGAAGAAATCTGCATCAGCATCGGCCGGCCTCCCCGGACGTCTTGTAGGTCAGCACCGGCGCGAGCCGCGCGAGCTTGCGCAGCAGGCCGGCCGCCTCGAGCGCGTCGACGACGCTGTCGATCGGCTTGTAGGCCTGCGGTGCTTCCTCGTACAGCAGTTCGCGGTCTTCGCAGACGACGTGGCTGCCGAGCGGCGTACGCGTGAGCTGCGATGGCGTGAAGCGCCGTTCGAGACGCCCCTTGCAATCGCCGCGCGCCCACTTGCGGCCCGCGCCGTGCGCAAGCGACGCGAGGCTGGCCGCATCGTCGGGCCGCACGGGGGCGACGAGATAGCTGTAGTCGCCGCGCGACCCGGGAATGACGACCGGCCCCGCATCGGCCGGCGTCGCGCCTTTGCGATGCAGCCAGCCGGGCTCGCCGTCGACGCGCGCGCGGCTCACCAGGTTGTGGTTCACGTCGAGCACGCACCGGCCGTCGCTGCGCCAGCGCGCCAGCATGCGCCGCGCGATCAGGTCGCGATTCGCGATCGCGTAGCGCAACGCCGCGTCGTGGCGCGCAAGGTACGCCGTGCATGCGGCATCCGTGTCGTCGAGCCCGTTGTAGCCGTGCTCGCGCATGTGCTGTTCGAGGATCGACTGGCCGAAACCGCGCGACCCGCTGTGCACGAGCAGCAGCAGGCGGTCGTGATCGAGGCCGAGCGCCTGGACGGCATCGGCGTCGTACACCGCGTCGATCCGCTGCGCTTCCGCGAAATGATTGCCGCTGCCGATCGTGCCGAGCGATGCCGCGAACGCGTGATCCGCGAACCCGGCGGCCGCGATGAGCGGCTGCCAGCTTGCGTCGGGTGTGGTGTCGATCGAGCCGAGCCGGCTCGCGAGCTTCGACGCGCTGACGCGCCGCGCATCGAGCGCGGTTTGCCAAAGCGCCATTCCGCAGCCGATATCGCCGCCGATCAGCGCCGGGTACAGCCGGCCCGTCGAAAAGAACGCGGCGCCGACCGGGTAGCCGCGTCCGGGGTGAAGATCGGGCATGCCGGCGACACGCCGCATGCCGGGGAGGGTGGCAGCGTGTTCGAGCTGCCGGATGGCCTCACCTTCGATCCAGGTGGTGGCGCAAGCGCACAAGGTGACGCGCTCGCCCAGGTATTGCATGGAATTGCCCATGGAGGTTTCCGTTCGATGAAAAGGTAGAACGGCGGGCCATGGCACAGGCAGCGCCCGAATGCGCTGCCTGACATCGGAAGTCGGGAAGAGGGCGGCACGACCGGATCGGAACGACCCGGCTCATCGCCGTGACGGCGATACGGTGTGCTGCTGCGTGGCGTGAACGATGAAACGGACGGACGCGAAAAACCCGGACTACGACCCGCGACGGGAGGAGCGTTGGCGTGACGTCATGATGTTCTTCTCCTTGCGAGTGAGGGGTTGATCGGAATGGCGGCGACTCTAGCATGCACGCAGCGGGCGCAGCAAGCGGGTAGCGCGGCGGCGCCTACCGAATCGTCGCCCGATGTGGCGAAAAACACACATATAGACATCCTGACAATGTTCGTGCCGATGGCGCGTGCGGCACGCCACAGCAGGCACTCAACGCATGCAGGCGGCCGCATCAGCGGGCTCCGGCAGCGCTTGACAGTGCAAAAGCCGTTTCGTAGCATCCGCCTGCTTCATCCCTGAACCCTCATCGAACCGGTGATCCAAGTGCCCGCAAACATTCGTCCCTTCGCCTGATACGCCGACGACTGCCGTCCCGGCCGCGTGTCGTCCTGCCCGTTTCCGCCCGCCTCGCGGCGCCGGAACGTCGACTGCAGGAACGCGCCCGGACAAGCACTGACACCGCAACGCACACCAGACCGTTCGTTCACGTCGTCGGCTTTTTCCCCTGTTTCCGGAGAAAGACCATGACGCTGGATTTTCGCGCATACGCGCAATCGCTCGACCTCGCCCGCTACCCGCGCACGCCGCATCTCGAAGGCTCGCGCCTGCAGGACGGCGACGAAGGTCGCGAACACGTTCCCTATCGCACCCTCGCGGGCGCACACATCGTCGTCGAGGAAAAGCTCGACGGCGCGAACACGGGCATCAGCTTCGGCCCGGCGGGCGAACTGCTGCTGCAGTCGCGCGGCCACTATCTGGCCGGCGGCGGCCGCGAGCGGCAGTTCGGTTTCGTGAAGACGTGGGCCGCCGCCCATGCAGGCTGGCTGCTCGACCGCCTCGGCGATCGCTACGTGATGTACGGCGAGACGATGAGCAAGAAGCACGCGGTGTTCTACGACGCGCTGCCGCATCACTTCTTCGAATTCGACGTGTTCGACCGCACGACGGGCCGTTTCCTGTCGACGTGCGCGCGTCGCGCGCTGCTTGCCGACGGGCCCGTGCTGTCGGTGCCCGTGCTGTACGAAGGCATCGCGCCGGCGCGGCTCGCCGACCTGAAGGCACTGCTCGGCCCGTCGCTCGCGAAGACGCCGGACTGGCGTCGCGCGTTCGAGGAAACGGTGCGGCGGCAGGGGCTCGACCTCGCACGCGCATGGCAGCAGTGCGACAAGTCGGCCCGCGCGGAAGGGCTCTACGTGAAGGTCGAGACGGACGACACGACGACCGCGCGCCTGAAGTGGGTCCGCCACGATTTCGTGCAGGCGATTCTCGAATCGGCGCGCCATCACTCGGAGCAACCGTTCATCCCGAACCTGCTCGCGCCGGATGTCGACCTGTATGCGCCGCGGCCGACGGTCACGTGGCGATCGATCGCCGCGACGCGCGCGCACCCATGAATGCGGAACGGCCGTGCGCCGTTTCGAGAGGAGTCTTGATCATGAAGTACGAACAACTGCAGGCACTCGTGCCCGCGCCCGGACGGCAGCCGGACTACCGCGCATGCATCGCGGCGTTTCCCGCGCTCGAACAGGCGAAAACGACACCGCAGGAGCCGGCATACCACGGCGAAGGCCACGTGTGGACGCATACGACGATGGTGATCGATGCGCTGCTCGCGTTGCCCGGTTATCAGGCCGCGTCGCGCGCCGACCAGGAAATCGTGTTCCTGGCCGCGCTGCTGCACGACATCGCGAAGTACCGCACGACGGTCGTCGATCCCGTCACCGGCGCGATCGGTCATCCCGGCCACTCGCGCAAGGGGGCGATCGATGCGCGTATCGCGCTGTGGGATGCCGGCGTGCCGTTCGCGGTGCGCGAGGCGATCTGCCGGATGATCGCCGTGCACCAGGTGCCGTTCTTCGCGATGAGCGGGTCGCGCCGCGGCACGCCCGAGTTCATCGCGCGCGAACTGTCGTGGCAGGTGAGCCTGCCGCTGCTGTGCCTGCTCGCCGAAGCCGATATGCGCGGGCGCATCTGCAGCGATACGCAGCGCGTGCTCGACAACATCGAACTGTTGCGCGAACTGGCGCGGGAGGAAGGGTGTTATGGCCAGCCGCGCGCGTTCGCCGACGCGCACACCGCGCTCAGCTACTTTCGCGGCGCAGACGTGCATCCCGACTATCCGCTGTTCCGCACGCCGGGCTCGCAGGTTGTCATGATGTCGGGCCTGCCCGCGTCGGGCAAGAACACGTGGGTCGCGCGGCATCATCCGGACCTGCCCGTCGTGTCGTTCGACGATGCACGCGATGCATTGGGGCTGCGCCATGGCCAAAACGAGGGCGCCGTCGCGCACCATGCAGTCGACGCCGCGAAGGCACTGTTGCGGGAGAAGCGGCCGTTCGTGTGGAACGCGACGAACCTGTCGCCGCTGATGCGCAAGAAGACGCTCGACCTGCTGTTCGCGTACGGCGCCGACGTGACGCTCGTCTATCTCGAGAAGCCGCGCGCGGAGCTGTTGCGCCGCAACGCGCAGCGCGACACGTCGCTGACGAACCGCGCGCTCGAGGCGATGCTGCCGCGCTGGGATCCGCCGCTGCCCACCGAGGCGCACGCGGTGCGGTACGAAGTCTGATGCGGCGGCGTCACGGCAAATGTCACCGCACAAGCCGGTACACCGCCCGTCATTGCGGCATACCGGCTCGCATCATTTCAGCGCAGGATTCTGCTGCGTCGCACACGCGCGCAACGCGGTGACGAGATCGGGCTGGCCGAGCTTCTCGAACAGGTCGGCCATTTCCATCTGCGCGACCGGATCGCCTTCGCGCGCCGCGCGCCAGCGCAGCGACGCGATCATCCCGCTCATGCCCTCGCCGGGCGTTTCGCCGTCGTAGCCCGACATCGCCTGCAAGACGTCCGCGAGCTTGTTGTAGCCGGCCGGCACGTAATGAACGAGCAGCCACGCAATCGCCGGCTGCGCGCCTTCCCAATCCTCGTCGTCGAGCGAACTGCTCGCGAGGCGCGCGGCCGCACGCCACGAACCGAGCGATGCGGCCTTCGCGTAGGCCTTGTCGGCGTCGCGGCCGCGCGACGACGGCGCCGCGTCGAACGCGGCCTGCGCTTCGGCCGACGGCGGCGGCAGCGCGAGCTTCGTGCAGCTGAACGCACCGGCATCCGGTGCGTTGCCGGGCAGGCCGGCCCAGCGCGCCTGGTCCTTCAGCGCGCGATCGAGCGTGGGCCGCACGTCGCTTTCCTTCATCGACGCGAACACCCAGTCGGTACGGACATGGCGCGCAGCGTCCCAATCGCTTTCGGCAGCGGCATGCTGCGCGAACGCGAGGCAGGCCGCCACGCAGCCGATGCGGAACAGGTTTCGGACAGGAGATTTCATCGCCGATCGCACCTCAACTCGCCACGATGATGAAGGTGGTGAGCGCGATCGGAAACAGCGCGAGGCCGAGCAGGCCCAACGCGCCATCGGCCGCCATCGCGATCGGCGACAAGGCCAGCTTCGCGCCGCGGCCGACAGCCGTCAGCTTGTCCGTCACCGTGACCTCGTACGGCCGATTGAACGCCTGCGGGACTGACGAAGACGTGACATCGTTCGGCAGATAGCGCTTGCCGCTGATCCTGCCTTCCGACTCCAGGTAGGCACCGTCCTTCTTGAAACCGTCCGCGAGCGCACGCTCGCGCACGTCGGAGCCGGTCGGCGCATCCGCGTAGTCCAGCCTCATCGTGTATTGACCGGTAATCGCGTCGCCGTGCGCCTCGAAATCGCTGAACGCCGTGTGAATCTTGGGGCGATAGGGGGCGTTGAGCACCGTCGCAAGGCTCGGCGGCATCTCGAAGATGTAGTGATACTTCTTGCCGAGCACGACGAGCTGTTTGCCGTCCGCGGTAATCAGGAACGTCGACAGGGTTTCGTCGTATTTCGAATCGCTCATCCACGCCTTGGTGACGGGGCCGAAATTGGAGCAGCCGGCAAGCATGCCGGACGCGGCCACGGCGGGCAGCGCGAGAAATGTTCTTCTTTTCATGAGTGCGGGTTGGTTGTGGTTCGTTATTCAGCGGAACCGCTTGAATGTCGGACGCTGCGTTCGATGAACGCGGCGCCCTGACGGCCTTTCGTGCGGTTTTTTCGCCTGCGCATTGTAGGGCCAAAGCGGCAAGCGCAGCATCCCCCGGGCCGGGCATCGCACCGGTGTGCGGTAGACTGCTCGCTCGCTTGCCTGCCGCCCATCACACGGCCGTTCGCACCCGGCCCGCTCAAACCATGGATCGAATCGACGCGATGAAGGTGTTCGTCGCCACGCTGGACGAAGGCAGCCTCGCGGGCGCGGGCCGCAAGCTCGGCCGGTCGCCGGCGGCGGTCAGCCGCGCGATCGCGTTTCTCGAAGCGCACACGGGCACCGCGCTGCTGTACCGCACGACCCGGACGATCCGGCTCAGCGAAGCCGGCGAACGCTACGCCGCCGCGTGCCGCCGCATCCTGTCCGATCTCGAGGAAGCCGACATGCTGGTCGCCGACGAACGCTCGGCGCCGCGCGGCATGCTTACCGTCACCGCGCCGGTCGCCGCGGGCGAGGACGTGCTGCGCGCGCTGCTCGACGAATTCATCGAACGCCATCCCGCCGTGTCGATCCGCCTGCAGTTGCTCGACCGTCCCGTCAGCCTGATCGACGAAGGCATGGACGTCGCGCTGCGGATCGCGCACCTGAGCGATTCGACGCTGGTCGCGATTCCGGTCGGCGCGGTGCGGCGGGTCGTCGTGGCGTCGCCCGATTACCTGGCCAGGCATCCGGCCATCGAGACGCCGGCCGATCTCGCCCGGCACCGGATCATCTCGATGACGCATTTCGGCCTCGATTCGTGGAGCTTCCCGCCGTCCGCGCCGGCGGCGCTGCCGCAGGTCGTCCAGTTCGCGCCGCGCTTCATCATCAACACGATCCGCGGCGCGGTCGCGTCGGCCGTCGCCGGCCACGGCGTCACGCGGCTCTTTTCCTATCACGTCGCTGAACCGGTGCGGGACGGCACGCTGCGGATCGTGCTGCGCGACAGCGAACACGCGCCGTTGCCGATCCATCTCGTCATGCCTTACGGGCGCCTTTCAGTACCGAAGGTGCGCGCGTTCGTCGATTTCGCGGCGCCGCGCCTGCGCGAGCACTTCGCGCGGCTGGCGGCCATCACCGACGGCGATTGAACCGGGATACGGAAGAATGGCTTTCGAGTGACGGCGATTCACTCGGCAATCGGCTCAATCTAGACTTCCTTCAACCAACGGACGCGCATGGCGCCCGTTCAGCGAATGGAGGTCAACATGGATCGAGCGCTTCCTGGCCGGCCCCGCGCCCGTGCGTTCAGCGCGCGCCGCACCGGGTCAGGCATCGGCGTTGCGCGTTTCGCCTTGGTGCCGTTGCCGGCGAACTTCGTCGCGCAAGGGTTCGCCGCACCGACGACCGCGACGACGAGGGCGCAATGAGCACGATCTCGCAAGCCCCCGCCGCGGCACGGGCCGAACGGCCCGCCGCCGGCTACGCCGAACGCAACGCGCGCTACTGGCGGCGCAATCTCGCCGTCTGCGTGTTCGGGTCGTTCACGACGCTCGTCAGCCTGAGCATGCTGCTGCCGTTCCTGCCGCTGTACGTGCGGCAACTCGGCGTCGAAGCGCAATCGGCCGTGATCCAGTGGTCGGGCGTCGCGTTCGGCGCGACGTTTCTCGGCACGGCCGTCACCGCGCCGCTGTGGGGCCGGCTCGCGGACCGCTTCGGCCGCAAGCCGATGCTCGTGCGCGCGGCGATCGGCATGGCGATCGTGATGTCGCTGATCGGCGTCGCGCACAACGTGGTCGAACTCGTCGTGCTGCGGCTGCTCGCGGGGCTCGTCGGCGGTTACGCGTCGGCCTCGACCGTGATGGTCGGCACGCAGGCGCCGCGCGAACGCGCGGGCTGGGCGCTCGGCATCCTGTCGACCGGCGCGCTCGCGGGCAACCTGGTCGGGCCGCTCGTCGGCGGGCTGCTGCCGGGCTGGCTCGGCATTCGCGGCACGTTCTTCGCCGGTGGCGCGATGATCGCCGTCGCCGCGCTGCTGACGATCTTCGTCGTGAAGGAGGATTTCCACGCGGGCACCGACGCGAAACCGCGCACCTCGAGCGCGACGGCCGGCACGTCGCGCGGCACGAATCGTGCGGCGGTGGCCGCGCTGCTGGTGACGGCGATGATGGTGCTGCTCGCGAACATGTCGATCGAGCCGATCATCACCGTCTATATCGGCGGCCTCGGTGTCGGTGGCGATCATCTTGCGCGTATCGCCGGCGTCGTGATGGCGTGCTCGGCGCTCGGCAGCATGCTGACCGCCGCCCGGCTCGGCGCGCTGGCCGACCGGATCGGCAGCTGGAACGTGATCATCGGCTGCCTGTTGCTGACCGCGCTCGCGATGGTGCCGCAGGCGTTCGTCACGCACTGGTGGCAGCTCGCCGCGCTGCGCGCGCTGATGGGCATGACCCTCGCGGGGTTGCTGCCGTCGATCGGCAAGCTCGTGCGGCAATCGGTCGACGAGCGCGCGACCGGGCAGATGCTCGGCTACCTTCAGTCCGCCCAGTTCAGCGGGCAGGTGATCGGCCCGGTGATCGGCGGGCAGATCGGCGTCGCGCTCGGGCTGCATTCGGTGTTCTTCGTGACGGGTGCGCTGCTGGCGGCTTGCGCGGGGCTCGCGCATTGGGCGCGCGGCCGATAGCCGATAGCCGATAGCCGCTGGCCGACGGGTCACGGGCGGGCGTAGGATGGGCGCAGCAGCAGGTGCCGCGCCGCGCAACGCGCGATGTCGTACGCCGTCGCTGCGACGGCAAACACCGCACCGCACGGCTGCGCGCCTTTTCGACAGAACTTTCATGCGACCGGCTGCGCGCAAGGCACGACCCACGCGCACCGATCCGAACCCGACGCACGCGCTTCGGCCCGCATCCGGTCGAGGCATTTCGATTGCGGATCTTGCAGGAGGCCAGCGACATGAATCAATCGACCGACAACCGGACGCTGTTGCGCACGCTCGGCGTGCGCACACCGATCGTCCAGGCGCCGATGGCCGGCGTCAGCACGCCGGCGCTGGCGGCCGCCGTGTCGAATGCGGGCGGGCTCGGCTCGCTCGGCGTGGGCGCGACGAACGCCGAAGGCGCCCGCAAGATGATCCGCGACACGCGCGCGCTCACCGACCGGCCGTTCAACATCAACGTGTTCTGCCACCGGCCGGCACGCGCCGACGCGGCCGTCGAACGCGCGTGGCTCGACTGGCTCGCGCCGGCGTTCCGCGAATACGGCGCGACGCCGCCCGCGTCGCTGTCGGAGATCTATACGAGCTTCGTCGCGGACGACGCGATGCAGGCACTGCTCGTCGAAGAGAAGCCGGCCGTCGTCAGCTTCCATTTCGGGCTGCCGTCCGCGGACGTGATCGACGCGCTGAAGCGCGCGGGCGTCACGCTGTTCGCGACCGCGACGAATCTCGACGAGGCGCACCGGATCGCCGCCGCCGGCATCGACGCGATCGTCGCGCAGGGCATCGAAGCGGGCGGCCACCGCGGCGTGTTCGATTCGACCGCCCATGACGACCGCCTCGGCACGTTCGCGCTCACGCGCCTGATCGTGCGCGAATGCGCGCTGCCGGTGATCGCCGCCGGCGGCATCATGGACGGCGAGGGCATCGCCGCCGCGCTCGCGCTCGGCGCGCAGGCCGCGCAACTCGGCACCGCGTTCGTCGCGTGCCCGGAGACAGCGATCGACGACGGTTATCGCCGCGCGCTGCTAAGCGACGCCGCACGGCGCACGACGTTCACGGCCGCGATCTCCGGCCGGACCGCGCGCGGGATCGCGAACCGGCTGACCGCGCTCGGCGACGACCCGCAGGCGCCGGCCACGCCCGCGTACCCGATCGCCTACGACGCCGGCAAGGCGCTGCATGCAGCCGCGAAGGCAAAGGGCGAATTCGGCTACGGCGCGCAGTGGGCCGGGCAGGCGGCGCCGCTCGTGCGGCAGCTGCCGGCGGCCGAGCTGTTCGCCGCACTCGAACGCGAGACGCGGGCGGCGATCGAGCGGATGCAGCACGTGCTGGATTGATCGCGCGATCCGCGCTCCACACGCGGCGGGCCGCATGCGCATGCCGGCGATCGGAAAACACAACGCGATTGCCCGCCGCCGATTTGAAACGTCCTGTATCTGCGCGAACCGCGGATACATCGCGATACATCGCAGGTTCGGGCGTCCGCTATAAAGCAGGCATGACCTCTTCTGGAGCGCACGATGTCTGCAACCTGGCTCAAAGGGTCCTGCCATTGCGGGGCCGTCAGATTCGAAGTCCGAGCCGCCGTGACGCCGGCGGTTCGCTGCAACTGCAGCCTGTGCCGCCGGCGCGGCGCGCTGATGAGCCAGATGTTCGCCGCGAGCGAACTGAAGATCGTCGAAGGCGAGGGCGCGCTGACGTGCTACCGCTTCAACACACACACGGCACGCCACTATTTCTGCAGCCATTGTGGCGTCTATCCGTTCCATCAGACCCGCAAGGACCCGGCCTGCTGGCGCGTCAATCTCGGCTGCCTCGACGGTATCGACCCGTATGCGCTCGACGCGACGGTCGCCGACGGCGCGAGCCTTTCGGTCGTGGAGGACGCATGAAACGCTGGCTGATGATCCTGCTGTTTGCGGCAGGCGGAGTCGCGACCGAAATCGCGCATCCAGTGCAATGCACGCTGCTGTCGGCCAGCCGCGTGCAGACCGGCAAGCGCCGCACGCCGCATTGACGGCGCGCGGCGCCCGTTGGTTCATCGAGACCGATTTATCATGCTTCCGATAAGATCGCACGCGATATATAATCCGTCCATCTGCGGCCGTTCGCGTCGCTGGAGGACGTTCATGAAACCGACCGAAGCACCATCCACCGCCGCGCCGAAGCTGTCCGAGTTCCTGTGCTTCGCGATCTACTCGACGAACCTCGCGTTCGGCAAGGCCTACAAGCCGATCCTCGAAGAGCTGGGCCTCACGTACACGCAATACATCACGATCATTGCGCTGTGGGAGCAGGACAACCAGACGGTCGGCCAGCTCGGGGAGAAGCTGTTCCTCGAATCCAATACGCTGACGCCGATCCTGAAGAAGCTCGAGGCAATGGGCTACCTGGAGCGGCATCGCGATCCGTCGGACGAACGCCAGGTGCTCGTCAGCCTGACGAAGAGCGGGCGCCGCGTGCGCGAGAAGGGGCTCGACATGAACCTCGTCGAGGCCACCGGGCTGAAGCCGGACGAATTCGCGAAGATGCAGAAGGCGATCGTCACGCTGCGCGGCAACCTGATCCAGTCGACCGACGAATAACCCCACGGGCTACCAGCGGCCGGCACGTGCATCGTGCCGGCCGCGTCGTCATGCGTGCCCGTCGCCCAGCACCAGCAGGTGCATCTCGCGGCGCACGACAAAACCCAGTGCGAGATAACGCTCGATCGCGACCCGGTTGGACGTGAGGACGTGCAGGAAAGGCGTTTCCGCGCGCGCATCGATGGCCGCGATCAACGACCGGATCAGACGTGCCGCCAGCCCTTGCCGCCGGAACGCGGCATCCACGCACACGGCGCTGATCTCGGTATACCCGTCGACCTGCATCCGCTCGCCGGCCATCGCGGCCAGCCTGCCTTCGTTGCGGATGCCGATATAGCGGCCAAGCTCGAACGTGCGCGGGCCGAACGGGCCGGGCTGCGCGGCCGTGGTCAGCGCGAGCATGTCCGGCACGTCGGCTTCGGTGAGCGTGACGTGGCCCGCTTCAGGTGCCGGGGCGAGCGTCCCTTGCCAGACCATTTGCAACAGGGTCGCGCGCCGGATCGCCGACAAGCCCGCCGGCAATTCGATCTCGTCGGGCATGACGAGTGCCGCCGGCCCGTGTGCGGCGACCAGTGCGCGCAACGCGTCGAACGATGCCGCGCCGGTATCCTCGATCGCGGCAAACGGCGCGATGGCGGCCGGAAACCGCCATGCACGGCCATCGCCGAGCGCAAAGCGGCGCTGCCTGCCGGTCAGCGCGTTCCACACCACATGGTCGAGCGGGTGCGTACTGCCTGTTGCGCCTGTCGCGTTTCCGGTCGTTGCATCGGACATCGGCTGCTCCTCGATTGAAGGTTTCGGTTGCACAGCATAGACCGGGACCGGAGAGGCAGGGCGCGGCGCAACATCGATCGTGTCACCGGTACGGTGCGGGGTGCGCGGCACGTGTTGCCGAAGCCCGGGCCAGCGTTGCCGGCGCGCCGGCTCCGCCCTGACCGGAAACGACAGGATCACCGCCAGCCCGTGCCCTCCGGTACCGGCAGTCACCTCGACGAGATGCCGCTTGTCGCGATGCCGGTCGAACAGGCCGTCGCGATCGTTCACTGCGCGTTCGTGCGCCACCTGGCCGCGGATGGCGTGTTCTACCCGTTCACCTACGTGCCGCGCTGCCCGATCCCGGCGCGCTACCTGGAGGCGATGCACATTCGCGCCATCCGGATCGGCATCGCGTGGATGAACTTTCCGCCCGCCGTCGTGTACCGCTTCGAACGCCGGGTCGATGCAATCGGCCGTCAATGGACTGATGCACCGCCGCAGCGGGATGCGGTTGCGGAAGCAACGATCCTGCACGGCGTCGATATCATCCGGTTGCGCCATACGCCGTCACTCGATTCGAGCGGCGCCGGGCCATCGGCAGACGTGCGTTCATCATCGTGAACGCGCTTGGGAATGGAGTGTTGTTCGGCCTGCCACGAATGCTGTCTCTTCTTGCATGCGCGCGGGTCGCGAGAACCGGCGGCCGCATCGGTGCCGCGCGCGATCGAATCCCGGGCCGACGCAAGTAACGGATGTACATCAACCTGCATCGCTGCTTGCCGCCGAAGGCCGACGAGGAGCGCGTCGTGCTCGCGCGCCCCCGTTCCCCGCACGTCGTACCGCGCCGCCCGGACGGGCGTAACGATTCCGGCGACGCATGCTCAATGGCCGAAGTAGATCGAGCGTTCCGCCATGCGAATCGCGCTGCGGTTTCCCGACTGCGTCGCCCCGACGGCATCGTCGCCGTAACCGGACGCTTGCGACCCGACCGCGACCGCATCGTTGTCGTGAACCCGGCGCAGCGCGGCCTGCAGATTGTCCGGATAGTTCGGGTCGTTGGGGCGGTTCGGCAGGTAGCCGGCCTTTTGCAGTGCGGCCAGTTCCGCACGCACCTGCGCACGCGTCACGGTGCTTTCGCCAGCGTACGTCGGCGCGGCAACGGCGGCCGACACGGCAACAAGAAGGGCGGCGATCAGTGGGGTCTTCATCATTCACCTCGACAAAAAAATGGATTCAGCGGTTGCGCATCGTGCGCCGGCAGCCGGCGCCGTTCGCGGTTTCGTTCAATGACCGAAGTAGATCGAGCGTTCGGCGACGCGTGTCGCGGGCCGCCGGCCCGACTGCGTCGCGGCGACGGTTTCGCTGCCGTAGCCGGATGTCGCCGCATCGGCCACCACGGCGTCGTTCGCGTGAATGCGCGTCAGCGCGGCCTGCAGGTCGACCGGATAGTGCGGATCGTTCGCGCGGCCCGGCTGATAACCGGCCTGTTCCAGCTGGACGAGCTCGGCACGCACCTGCGCGCGGGACACGACGGCTTCATCGGCGAACGCCGGTACGGAGGCGGAGGCAGACACGGCGACGAGAAGGGCGGCGATCAATTGGGTTTTCATCATTTACCTCGACAGAACAGGGATGGAAGGAATTCAGGGTTCGCGTTTCGACGGACGGCGCAAGCACGCTCAATGTCCGAAATACACCGAGCGGTCGGCCACGCTGACTGCATGCCGGCGGCCCGATTGCGTGGCCGCATCGCCGTTGCCGCCGTAGCCGGACGCCTGGTCGTTGCCGGCGACCGCATCGGCCGCCTGGATCCGCGTGAGTGCGGCCTGGAGATCGTCCGGATAGGTTGCGTCGGTCGCGCGATTCAGCGGGTAACCGGCGTGTTGCAGCTGGGCGAGCTCGGCGCGCACCTGCGCACGCGTCACGGTGGTTTCGCTGGAGAACGCCGGTGCGGCAGCAGAGGCCGAAACAGCGACGAGAAGGGCGGCGATCAGTCGGGTATTCATCATTCACCTCTAAAAGAAAGAATTAGAACCGGGCATTCGGTCAGGCGGCGCCAGGCCGCCCGACGTGCGTTCAAGCGATACGGATGTCGACGTCGATGTTGCCGCGCGTCGCCTTCGAATACGGGCAGGTCTGGTGCGCGGCATCGACGATGCGCTGCGCGACGTCGCGATCGAGCCCCGGCACGCTCACGTTCAGCCGGGCCTGCAGGAAGTACGCGTTGCCGGCGGTGCCGAGATCCACTTCGGCGTCGACGGCGAGATCGGCCGGCAACGTCACCTTCGCGGCACGCGCCGCGAGCTGCATCGCGCCGATGAAGCAGGCCGACCAGCCTGCCGCGAACAGTTGCTCGGGATTGGTGCCGGTGCCGGCGCTGCCCGGCGACGACAACTGGATGTCGAGGCGGCCGTCGGAACTGCGTGCCGCACCGTCGCGGCCGCCGGAAGTCGTATGCGTCTTGCCCGTGTACAGCACTTGTTCGATCTTGCTCATCATTTGCTCCGTCAGTTGAGGTTTGTCTCAGATGCGATTCGATCGCATGCGACGCAGTTTGGTCTTGTCGCCCGCCCACGTCAAGCGCATTCGATTAAATCGCATGCGATATTTTGTATTTCAATGTATCCGGAACGCGTAGCGCCTTCCAGGACAAGCCTTTCCGGCGATCGATCCCTGATAACCGGGGAACACGGAACGACGCCGAAACAGACACGGAAGCGGGGAGCTGCCGGTCTGACTTTCCAGAAAGCGAACAGGCTCCTTGTCATTATTTCGCTTTCTACAATGCATTGTCTCTTCTAACCTTGCCACACCCGATCGCAAGCGGCCCGCCCACGGCCGGCACTTGCACGGATCACGAGCACAATCGAAACGGAGACATTACGTGTCGCGCGTCAGCCCTCTTGCAACGGCCACGGATTCCCGGCCGACCGGAACCCTCGCGAACCTCCGATCCATCTTCAGCGGATCGGTAGGCAACCTCATCGAGTATTACGACTGGTACGTGTATTCCGCGTTTTCGCTGTATTTCGCGAAGGCGTTCTTTCCCAACGGCAACCTGACCGTGCAGTTGCTGAACACGGCGGCCATCTTCGCCGTCGGTTTCGTCATGCGCCCGATCGGCGGCTGGCTCGTCGGCCTGTACGCGGATCGCAACGGACGCAAGGCCGCGCTGCTCGTCTCGGTGCTGGCGATGTGCGTCGGCTCGCTGATCATCGGCCTGACCCCCGGTTACGACACGATCGGCCTTGCCGCGCCGGTGCTCCTGGTCTTCGCGCGACTGCTGCAAGGGCTGAGCCTCGGCGGCGAATACGCGAGTTCGGCAACCTACCTGAGCGAGATGGCCGACAAGTCCCGGCGCGGCTTCTATTCGAGCTTCCTGTTCGCGACCCTGTCGCTCGGCCAGTTGCTCGCGATGGGCGTGCTGGTCGTGCTGCAGCAGTTTTTCCTGACCACCGCGCAACTCGAAAGCTGGGGATGGCGCATCCCGTTCCTGCTCGGATCGCTGCTGGCCTGCAGCGCGATCTTCCTGCGCAGCAACATGCAGGAAACGGCATCGTTCGAGCAGCACCGCCGCAGCAAGCGCCGCCACGCGTCGATCGCCGACCTGTTCCACCACAAACGCGAGTGCCTGATCGTGGCCGGCCTGACGCTCGGCGGCACGGTCGCGTTTTATGCCTATACGACGTACATGCAGAAATTCCTCGTCAACAGCGCGGGGATGAGCAAGGCCGACGCATCGATGGTCTCCGTGATCAGCCTGCTGGCATTCGTCGCGATGCAGCCGATCTTCGGCAGCCTGTCCGATCGCGTCGGGCGTCGCCCGCTGCTGATCGCGTTCGGCGTACTCGGCACGCTCTGCACCGTGCCGATCTTCCAGGCGCTCCGCGGCGTTCAGACAACCGGCGCCGCGCTGGCGCTGATCGTCGCCGCGCTGCTGATCGTCAGCCTGTATTCGTCGGTCAGCGCCGTGGCCAAGGCCGAACTGTTTCCGGTCGGCGTGCGCGCACTGGGCGTCGGGTTGCCGTACGCAATCACGGTGTCGCTGTTCGGCGGAACGGCCGAATACGTCGCGCTGTGGATGAAGAGCATCGGACACGAAGCGTGGTTCTTCTACTACGTGTCGGCGTGCGTGCTCGTGTCGCTGCTGTGCTACCTGTGGATGCCCGATCCCAAGCAGGTCTCGCGCATCGACGAAGCGTGACGACGGCACGCTTCTTCGCGATCGCCCGGGCCTGACGCCGGGCGGCAAGTCACGGGTTCAGCGGAAGTCCGCGTAATGCCGCACCAGCGACAGCATCGACGGAATCAGCCCGCGCACGTCGCCGCGGCGCCACTGGAACGCATATTGAAGCGGCGCCAGCGGCGGCTCGCTCGTCAGCTGCACGAGATGGCCGCCCGGCCGCGCGCGAGCCCAGTCGACCGGCAGGAAGCCGATGCCGACGCCTTCGCCCAGCATGCCGGCCACCGCACTCCAGTTGTTGCACTCGATCCTGCGCGCGTGATTGACGCCGCACGCGAGCAGCCAGTCGTCGAGAATACGTGTCACGCCCGAACCGGACGGCAGCAGCACCAGCGCGTGGCTGGCGAGCAGCGCCGGCGTCAGGACGCGCTCGCGGCCGACCAGCGCCTCGGCCGCCATCCACGCGAACCGCGCTTCCGCCACCGGCTGCGACAGCACACTGCTGCGCGACGACCGGCCGGCGATCACCGCGAAATCCAGTTCACCGGCATCGACTTTCTCCTCCAGTGCCGCGCCCACGTCGACATACGGCTCCAGCGCCAGCTTCGGGTGCTGCTTCTGGACCGCCGCCACGAAGCGCGGCAGCCACGTCAGCGCCGACAGTTCGCCGACGCCGAAGCGCAGCCGGCCGCTCAACCCTTCGTCCCTGGCAACCGATTCCTGCAGCGCGGCGACGGACTCGAGCACCCGCACCACGGCCGGCAGCAGCGCCTCGCCGTCGTCGGTCAGCACGGCCCGGTGGCCGCTCCGGTCGAACAGCGTGCGTTCGACGACCTGTTCCAGTTCGTTGATGCGCTTGGACAGCGACGACACCGACAGGTGCAGCCGTTGCGCAGCGGTCGAGAAGTTTGCGCAGGTCGCCGCCCAGTAGAACGCGTCGAGCTGCTTGAGAGTCGGAGTCGCCATTGTCTTTCGCTTTTATCGAACAAATTCATTGGAAGATTATCGCTTTTTAAGCAAGCCGCGCGTACCTAAAATTCCGCCATCGATTCGAAAACAGGCTTCAGACATGACTCCTTCCGCCTCATCCGTTCCCGGAACAAGCCGCCCCCTGGCCGATACGCGCACGCCGCACATGCCGCGCGTGCTGCGAAAGATGCTGTGTCTCCACGATTTCGAAGCCGCGGCACGCCGCGCGCTGCCGCGCCCGATCTTCGGCTACGTCAGCGGCGCCGCGGAAGACAACCGCACGCGCGACGACAATCGTGCCGTGTTCGACGAGTACGGGTTTGCGACGCGCGTGCTGCGCAACGTTTCACAGCGGGAGCAGGGCGTCGAGCTGTTCGGACGACGCTACGCGTCGCCTTTCGGCATCGCGCCGATGGGGATCCATGCGCTGTCGGCCTATCGCGGCGATATCGTGCTGGCGCGTGCCGCACAGCGCGCGGGCATCGCGTCGATCATGAGCGGCTCATCGCTCATTCCACTGGAGGAGGTCGCCGCCGCCGCGCCGGAAACCTGGTTCCAGGCATACCTGCCCGGCGACGCAGGCCGCATCGGCGCGCTGCTCGAACGCGTGGCGCGTGCCGGCTACCGGACGCTCGTGATTACGGTCGACATCCCCGTGTCCGCCAATCGCGAAAACAACGTGCGGACCGGCTTCACCACGCCGCTGCGCCCCGGGCCGCGCCTGTTCTGGGACGGCATCGTGCGCCCGCGCTGGCTCGCCGGCACCTTCGCCCGGACGTTGCTCGCGCACGGCATGCCGCATTTCGAGAACTCCTTTGCCACACGCGGCGCGCCGATCCTGTCGTCCACGGTGCAGCGGGATTTCTCGGCCCGCGACCATCTCGACTGGGGCCACCTGGAACGGATCCGGCAGGAATGGAAGGGCGAGCTGGTGATCAAGGGCATCCTCAGCGTGGACGATGCCGTCATCGCCCGCGACGCCGGCGCCGACGGCATCATCCTGTCGAACCACGGCGGCCGCCAGCTTGACGGCGCGGTCTCGCCGATGCGGATCCTGCCCGACGTGGTTCGGGCGCTGGGCGCGGACTATCCGGTGATGATCGACAGCGGCTTTCGGCGCGGGTCGGACGTGCTGAAGGCGGTCGCGATGGGCGCGCGCATGGTGTTCGTCGGGCGGCCGTTCAATTACGCGGCGGCCGTGGCCGGTGAAGCCGGCGTCATGCACGCGATCGGGCTGCTGCGCGACGAAGTGGACCGGAACATGGCCATGCTGGGCGTCGAACGGTGCAGCGGCCTGACGCCCGACGCGCTGATTCGGAAAGGCGGCGTGCCGGCGTCGCTGACGGCCGTGTAGCGCGGGGGAGGCCGTTTGCGGCCCTGCGGGGCGGCCGAACCGTCACGCAGGATCGATCGCGGCGATCACGACGAGAATCACGGCCGCGTCGGCCGGCAACTGGCGCTGGGAGAACGCCGAGCGCGCGTGTCCCGCCTTGTCGCCCAGCACGGCGGCGAACAGGTCCGACGCGCCGTCGATCACGGCCGGCTGCCCGAAAAAGCCGTCGGCCGAACTGACGTGTCCCTCGACGCGCACGATCTTGCTCAGGCGCTCGAAGCCGCCCAGATGCCGGCGGATCTGCGCGAGCACGTTCAGCGCCGCGAGCCGGGCGGCATGCTTGCCGTCGTCGACGCTCAACTGTTCGCCGACGCGGCCGGTATACGCGACCTTGCCGTCGACGAGCGGCAGTTGTCCCGACACGAACAACAGATTGCCCGCTTCGCTGACGGCCGTATAGCTGCCGAGCGGGTTCGGCGGTTCGGGTAGCGCGAGGCCGAGGTCGGCCAGCTTCTGTTCGACGGTCATGTCATGCTCCTTGCGGGAAAAGGGTCGGGCGGTCGGTACTGCCAGCGAGTCACTGCACTGTAGTCACGCGGCCGAAGCCGGTAAATGTCGGTCGCGCAATTGATTCACGACGCGGTGTAACGAATCGCGCCATGCGCGCCCGCTGGTTTCCCGCACGAGATTCATGCACACTCGTCGCTCCATCGCGCGCCATCCGCCGGAGACCGCAGGAACCATGCAACGACAATTCGACGATCTGCTGCTGGGCAGCATCGAGCTGTTCTGTCTTGCCGCCGAACTCGGCAGCTTCACGCTCGCGGCAAACGCGGCGAGCGTCACGCCGGCCGCGGTCAGCCGGTCGGTGGCGCGGCTCGAGGAGCGTCTCGGCGTGCGGCTGTTCGTGCGCACGACACGTCAGATCCGCCTGACCGATCCCGGCCGCCGCTACTTCGAGCAATGCCGCGACGCGCTGGCGCAACTCGTCGACGCGGAGCGCGAGGCAACCGGCCAGCAGGCCACGCCCGCCGGCCTGCTGCGGATCAGCATGCCGACGCCGTACGGACACTATCGCGTGCTGCCGCTGCTGCCGGCATTTCGCGAGCGGTACCCGGACGTGCGCGTCGAAACCCACCTGAGCAACCGCAACATCGATTTCGCGGAGGAAGGCTACGATCTCGCGATTCGCGGGCGCGCGCCGGCCGATTCGAACCTGGTCGCGCGCAAGCTGGAGGACGCCGAACTCGTGGTCGTCGCGACGCCCGGCTACCTGAAGCGCGCGGGCATGCCGGCCGCCATCGACGACCTGCATGCGCACGAATGCATCCAGTTCGAGCTGCCGAGCAGCGGGCGGCCGATTCCCTGGCTGTTCAACGATGGATCGGAGGAAGTCGACGTCGCGACGACCGGCAGCTACGGTACGTCGGGCGACGTCCTCGCCGGTGTGACGCTCGCGCGCGGCGGTGCGGGCCTGTTCCAGACCTACCGCTTCATCGTCGAGCAGGATCTGCGCGCCGGCACGCTCGTGGAAGTGCTGCCCGGCCTCGGCGGCCGGTCGCGGCCCTTCATGCTGCTGTATCCGCATGCGCGCTTCCTGTCGTCGCGCGTGCGCGTGTTCGTCGATTTTCTCGTCGAGCAGCTGGCGCGCGAGCCGGCCAGGCGGCCGGCCGGGACACGCGCCAGGCGGCCCGGCGCATCGCGATAGACGCGCCGGCTCGCGGTTTCGACGCCGCGACTCAATGCCCGGCGCTCTGGCCGCCGTCGACGTGCAGGATCTCGCCCGTGACGAACGGTGCCGAGTCCAGGTACAGGATCGCGTCGACGATGTCGCTCATCTCGCCCATGCGGCCGACCGGATGCAGCGACGCAAGCGTCGCATGCGTGTCGGGCGCATGCATCGGCGACTTGATGATGCCGGGCGACACCGCATTCACGCGAATGCCGGCCTTCGCATACTCGATCGCGAGCGACTTCGTCGCCGCATTCAATCCGCCCTTCGTCAGCGATGCGAGCACCGACGGCACGTTGCTGTTCGCATGATCGACCAGGCTCGTCGTGATGCTGACAACGTGGCCGCCGCCATGTTTCTGCATCGCGGCGATCGCATGCTGCGTGACGTGGAAGAAACCGCTCAGGTTGACGCTCGTGATCTGCGCATAGTCGTCCGCGGTGTACTGCGTGAACGGCTTCGCGATGAACACGCCTGCGTTGTTGACGAGCGTGTCGACGCGGCCGAAGTGCTCGATGGCCGCGTTGACCACGCGCCGCGCGACGGCCGGATCGCCGATGTCACCCGCGACGGTAACGAGATCCGGATCGTTTGACGGGCCGATCGAACGTGACGTCGCGACGACGCGATGGCCGCGAGCCCGGAATGCGTTGACCGTTTCCGCGCCGATGCCTTGCGATGCGCCGGTGACGATGACGACCTTGGATGCGCTCATGATTTGCCTCGATAGGTGATGGGTTCCCGGCTTCAGTGCCGAACGGATCGATGAATCCGATGGGCTCACTGTAGACACGCCGGTCACGATCTCGAACACCCACCGTGGCGCAACAGTCTTGCGTCTCGGGAACAAATGCGGCGGAGGGTAGTTGTCGCCCGTTGGCGCGAGGCGCAGTCGTCGACGAACTCCGCACGCGCAGCGGGACCCGCGAAGCTCGCCGGAGACGATGCGCCAATTCGTGAAGGCAGGCGGCCGCCATTCATTCCCGAGGTACTCCGGAAAGCGGACGAAACGACGCGTATCGGCGGCATGCCGACGCACATCCGGCCGTGCCGCGGAAATTGCGTTCCGATCGAAGCGCCGGCCAGGAAATCCGGCATGAAACAGCCCACGTTCCAGCGCCGCCTTCCTAGCGCTTTTCCGTTCCCTCCCACATCATCGAGATAACTTTTCTTATCACAACAACACGATTGAAAATCCAAACTCGCCGTTTCGAAAACGCGTCGGATACTCAAAGCTCGCGCCACGCCCATGCGTCCCGCCATCGCTTCGGGGGCAGGGAAGCGAACGTCCGCCGCACGCACCGTCAATCCGGCGCATCGATCCGCGCCAGCAGCACCGTCAACACGTCGGCCGTCGCGCACGCGACGTCCTGCGCCGTCGTATCGACGAGCGCGTGTGCGCATTCGCGATACAGCGGGTCGCGCATCCGGTACAGCGCGGCGAGGGTTTGCCGCGGGTCGGCCACCTGCAGCAGCGGCCGCCGCGTGTCATCGCGCGTGCGGCGCCACAGCGCATCGGGGTCCGCATGCAGGTAGATCACGCAGCCGCGCTCGCTCAGGCGCGCGCGGCTGCGCGGATTCAGCACCGCGCCCCCGCCGGTCGCCACGACGACGTTCGGGCGCTGCGTCAGTTCGTCGACGATTTGCGTTTCGAGCAGACGAAAGCCGCCTTCGCCGACCCTGTCGAACAGCTCGGCGACCGAGCGGCCGGTGCGCCGCGCGATCTCGTCATCGCTGTCGGCGAACGTCCAGCCGAGCGATGCCGCGAGCGCGCGGCCGAGCGTCGATTTGCCCGCACCCATCATGCCGACCAGGAACGCGCGGTCGGGCAGGGCACGCGCGTCGACCGCCGTGGCGACGGCGCTCATAACCGTCGCGCAAGCGGCCAGCCGGCCCGCGTCGCCGCGCAGATCCGCCGCGCGCGTACCGCGTCCGACAACGTGTCCAGCGCCGCGTCGGTGGCTGCGTCGTCGGCGTCGAGCAGCGCGCCGAGCACTTGCCCGTCCGGATCGCCGGCCGCGATGTGCTCGGCCGCATCCGCCGCGATCGTTTGCGGCGTGCGTTCGGGCGCGTCGTCGCGTTCCGGCCGCCGCCACCCGTTGCGCAAGTCGCGCCGTCGCACGACCAGGCCGCAGAACAGCCCACCGCCCGGCACGGCTGCATCGTCGCGCGGCTGCGCCGTGTCGCCGGGCGTCGCGCACTGCGTGACCCAGCTCGCGAACTCGAGCAGCGACGCGTCGTGAGCGAGCGTCGCCGCGTCGAGCGCGACGGTCACGCCGGCATCCCGCAACCGCCCGAGCAGCGGGCGCACGCCGTCGTGCGCGCCACCGCACGGCTGCAGCAGCACCTCGAGTTCGTCCTCGTGACGGCTGACGAGCGAACGATGCCGCTCGAGCGCGGCCGGCTCGAGCAACGCCTGCGCCGCATGCCGGACGATGACGATCGCACGGTCGTCGCGGCGCTCGACGATCGCACCGATCCGGCGCCGGGCGCGCGCCACCGCGGCGCTCACGTGTCGCTCCCGAAATGGCGCGCGCGCATCACAGCGAACCCTGGAATTCGAGCACGCGCGCCTTGAACTCGTCGGGCACGGCCTGCGTCGTGTTGTTCGCGTAATCGAACATCACGTGCGTCGACATGCCGCGCGCGACGATGGTCTGGTCGTCGCGTTCCATCAGGTGTTCGAGATCGAAGCTCTTGCTGCCGAAACGCACGATGCTCGACCGGATCGTCAGGTTGTCGCCGAATTGCGCCGGTGCGAGGTACTCGCACTGCGTCTTCACCATGATGTGCGGCAGCTTCTCGCTCCGCGGCAGGCCGAGGAGATCGAACATGTAGCAGAGGTAGGAATGCTGCAGATAGTCGTAATAGACGGGACTGCTCACATGCCCCATCGAATCGGTATCGCGATACTTGACGTGAATCGGCGTTTCGTAATGACGTTTCGACATGGTGATTCTCCGCAATAACTGGGTTGATTTATATATATGAACCTGATTGGCCTGTCAGGAATCTGAAAATTAATTGAACGCCTATCGCGACGCCACTATCAGAACGAATAGCAACCCGCTTCGAAAGGCTGAACAATCGGCAGCCGTGCGTCATAAAATGCTCCAGAATCCAGAATAAAAAATCGCATTCCCGGCCCGGAGCGCGTCTCGAAATCAGGCAAACCCAATGCCTCAATTTCCGGTCGCCTTGCTTATTTCTGTCATTCATAAGGTTATGAATTAGAAACTGGCAACTATGTTAGTTGCGCACCAAAAGCGCCATTCAATACAGTCGCGCTGTAGTAAAAAATCCCCCGAATTATCGACAGGAGGGCAGTCCCCATGCATGCGAATACCTGGACGACGAACCGTGACGCCGAGCTGCACCTGCCGTCCCCCGCGGATCTGGCCGGCGCGCTGCAGCCTGCGTTGCGCGCGTCGCGCACGGTTCATCTGGCTCGCCACGCGATCGTCGACGTGTTGAACGGCGCGGACGACCGTCTCGTGGTCATCGCCGGCCCGTGCTCGGTGCACGACCCGGCCGCGGCGCGCGACTATGCGGCACGGCTCGCGCTGCAACGCGCGCGCTTCGCGGACGAGCTGGAAATCGTGATGCGCGTGTACTTCGAGAAGCCGCGCACGACGGTCGGCTGGAAGGGGCTCATCAACGACCCGCTGCTGGACGGCAGCGAACGGATCGACACGGGGCTGCATACGGCCCGCGCGCTGCTGTGCGACATCAACGGCGCGGAGATGCCGGCGGCGACCGAGTTTCTCGATCCGCTGTCGCCGCGCTACCTGGCCGACCTGGTCGCATGGGGGGCGATCGGCGCCCGCACCGTGGAATCGCAGGTGCATCGCGAGCTGGCGTCGTCGCTGCCGATCCCGATCGGTTTCAAGAACGGCACCGACGGCAATGTCCAGGTGGCCGTCGATGCGATGTGCGCGGCCGCGCGCGCGCATCGCTTCCTGTCGGTCGACACGGGCGGCCGGCTATGCGCGGCGGCCTCGCCCGGCAATCCGCATACGCACGTCGTGCTGCGCGGCGGGCGCGAGCCGAATTTCGATGCAGCCGCGGTGAATGCCGCATGCGAACGCATGGCGGCCGCGCGCTGCGCGCCGCGCGTGATGATCGACGTCAGCCACGGCAACAGCCGCCGCCAGTTCCGCAATCAGTTGAGCGTCGGCACGGCCGTCGCCGCGCAGGTCGCGGCCGGCGATACGCGCATCGTCGGCGTGCTGGTCGAGTCGAACCTGATCGAAGGGCGCCAGGATCTCGTGCCCGGCGTGCCGCTGCGCTACGGGCAGAGCATCACCGACGCGTGCCTCTCGTTCGCCGATACCACGCAGCTCCTCGAAACGCTCGCGCACGCGGTTCGTGCGCGCCGGCGCGGCCATGCGCCGGCGCCGGACGTCGAGTTCGCGCACGAGCCGCTCCTCGCGTGCTGCGCATGAGCGGCCCCGCGCGACGCGGTCAGATTTCGGCTTCGTCGTAGATCCGCGTCGCGTCGCCGGCCCACGCGTCGCGATAGCGGGCAAGCCAGTGCTCGGCCTGGGTCGGCGCACCGGCGACGATCTCGTCGAGCGGCGCGAGATACACGGATTCGTCGCGGCCGGCTGCATCCCTGCGCGCCCGCGCGCGCAGGCCGCGATGCGCGATCGCGAGTGCATCGGCGGCAAACGCGCGCAACGGCCGGCCGTCGACCGACGCGCCGAGCCCGAAACGCGGTACGTCGCGCCGCAGGGTCAGCAGCGTGCCGCGGTCGATCGCGGCGGCCAGCGTCTCGGCCTCCGACAGCGCGGTCGGATCGTACAGCAGGCCGGTCCAGAATGCCGACAGCGCGACCATCATGGCGGGCGAACCCGCATCGGCGCCGCGCATCTCGAGGTAGCGCTTGAGCCGCACTTCGGTGAAGACCGTCGTCAGGTGGTCGGCGAAGTCGCCGAGGGTCGGCGTCTCGCCCTCGAGATGCGGAATGCGGCGTCGCATGAAATCGCGGAACGTCCATCCGGTCGCGTCCGCGTAGCGGTCGCCGCGCCGCACGAAATACATCGGCACGTTGTCGAGCAGCCAGCTCACGTAGCGCTCGAAACCGAAGCTGCGCGACAGGAACAGCGCCGGCGCCCCGCAGCGATCCTCGTCGGTGTCGAGCCACGTGTGCGCGCGCGTCGACAGCAGGCCGGTCGGCCTGCCTTCGGCGAACGGCGAGTTCGCGAACAGCGCGGTCGCAACGGGCTGCAACGCCAGCGACACGCGCATCTTGCGCGCCATGTCGCTTTCCGATGCGAAATCGAGGTTGACCTGCACGGTGCAGGTGCGCTGCATCATGTCGAGCCCGCGCGTTCCGACGCGCGGCATGTAGCGCTGCATGATCCCGTAACGCTGCTTCGGCATCCACGGCAGTGCCGCGCGCGCAAGGTGAGGGTGAAACCCCAGCGGCGCGCAGCGCAGGCCGAGCGGTTCGCACGCGCCGCGCACCGCGGCGAGATGCGCATGCAGCTCGGCATGCGTATCGTGCAGCGTTTCGAGCGGCGCCCCCGACAGTTCGAGCTGGCCGGCAGGCTCGAGCGAGATCGCGGCGCCGTCGCGCTGGATCACGCCGACGATCCGCCCGGCATCGACGATCGGCGCGCCGTCGCCTTGCAGCCCCGCGAGCACCGCGGCGATGCCCGACGGCCCGTCGTAAGGCGCGGCTGCGTGCGTCGCACGCGCGACGACGAACTTCTCGTGCTCGGTCCCGATCCGGAACTGCACGGCCGGCTTGCAGCCGGCGGCCAGATGATCGGCGAGCTGCTGCTCGGAGACGATCGGCGTGTGGTCCGACCCAACGGCATTCGACATCGACACCCTCCACAAGTCACATTGAGCGACCGACCGGCCGGTCGCACGGCGACTATAGCGACGTCGATGCGGGTGCTGTACTGGCAGGGGTGATAGGGGCAGGGCCGTATCGCGCTACGGCTGCCTGCGCTTCGCGAAGTAATGGGCGGGCGAATCGCCGAACGCGCGGCGGAACATCGCGATGAAGTTGCTCGGCGTCGCATAGCCCAGCGCGTCGGCAATGTTGGCGACGCTGTCGCCGCTCGCGAGACGTTCGAGCGCATGCGTGAGGCGCGCCTGCTGGCGCCATTGCGCGAAGCTCGTGCCGGTTTCGGCGACGAACAGCCGGCTCAGCGTGCGGGCGGACAGCCCGGCCCATTCGGCCCACGCTTCGAGCGTGCGGCTGTCGTGCGGCTGCCCGAGGATCGCGTTGGCGATGCGCAGCAGCCGCCGGTCGCGCGGCATCGGCAGGTGCAGCGGCTCGTGCGGCGCGCGGCGCATCTCGTCGAGCAGCACGACGCTGATGCGTGCCTGCTCGACGTCGAGCCTGTCCTGGTCCGCCCACGACACCGCGCGCCGCACGAGCGCGCGCATCAACTCGGTGATCGCGATCACGCATGGCTGCCCCGGCATCCGCCGGCTTGCGGCCGGTGCGATCACGACGCTCCAGCCGCTCAACGCGCCGCTGATGCTGACCTTGTGCTGCTCGCCGGGCGGAATCCAGCCCGCGCGATGCGGCGGCAACAGCCATGAACCGTGCGGCGTGCGCACGTGCGCGAAACCGCTTTCCACGCAGAACACCTGCCCGCGCAGATGGCTGTGCCAGTCGACCTCGCGGGTGCCGAGCCGGTACGTGTTGCTGCCGTCGTCCTCCCCCCAGACGGCGATCAGTGACGGGCCGTCCTCGCGTTCGCTCGGATCGGAATTGGCGCGCTGCACGGTGCGCGGTGGAGAAGTGTCTCGGATGGGCATGGCCGGAATTCATTATTTTTTGTCTAAACGACATTATCAGCTTTGCCCGGGGGCGTCCAACAATGCGTGTCGTGTTCAAACCGATACGAAGCAGAGGAATGCGATGCATGCAGCACTTGCTCCCTGGACACGCGATGCCGGCGCACTGCGCGTCATGTCGCGAATCGCCGCCGCCGCCGCGCTCGTCGTGCTCGGTGCGTGCGCGAGCCGCGACGGGCTCGCACCCGCAGGCACGCTGCGCGGCGCCGATACGCTCGCCGCATCGCGCAGCCTCGCGCATGTGCCCGCCGCCGACTGGCCGGCCGCCGACTGGTGGCGCGCGCTGAACGATGCGCAACTGAGCGCGCTGATCGACGAGGCGCTCGCCGGCAACCCCGATCTCGCGACCGCCGATGCGCGCGCACGCGAAGCGCAGGCGCTGGTGATCGAAGCGCGGGCCGCGCGGCTGCCGCATCTCGACGGCCGCGCGAGCGCAAAGGCCGAGCGGCTGTCCGGTACCCAGTTTTCGTCGGGCGAGGGCGGCGGCTTCTTCAGCCACACGCGCGAGGTCAATCTCGGCCTGAGCTGGGATCTCGATCTGTGGGGCGGGCGCCGTGCCGCGTGGGAAGCCGCGCTCGGCGAAGCGCGCGCCGCGCAAATCGATGCGCAGGCCGCACGCGTGCTGCTGTCGGTCAACGTTGCGCGTGCCTACGTGAATCTCGCGTATGCGTTCGATCAGCAGGACGTCGCGCGGGCCGAATACGCGCGCGCCGACGAAGCGCTCACGCTCACGCGCCAGCGCGTCACGAAAGGCATCGACAACGTCGCGCAACAGCGCCAGGCGGAAAGCGAAGTCGCGGCCGCGACGCGCGAGCAGGCACGCACGGCCCAGGCGATCGACAGTGCGCGCATCGCGCTCGCGATCCTGCTCGGTGCCGGCCCCGACCGCGGCCTCGCGCTCGTGCGGCCCGCGCCGCTGCCGACCGCCGCGCTCGCGGTGCCGGCCGACCTCCCGGCCGCGCTGCTCGGCCGGCGCGCCGACCTCGTCGCCGCGCGCTGGCGGGTCGAGGCGGCCAGCCACAACGTCGCGGCCGCCCGTGCGGATTTCCTGCCCAACGTCAGTCTCACCGCGCTGATCGGGCTCGCGACGCGCGGGGGCGCATCGCTGTTCCAGGCCGCGTCGCGCACCTATAACGCCAGCCCGGCCGTGAGCCTGCCGATCTTCGACGGCGGCGAGCGGCGCGGCGTGCTGCGCAGGCGTGACGCGCAATACGACCTCGCGGTCGCCGGTTACAACAAGACGCTGATCGGTGCGATCGGCGAGGTGGCCGACGATCTGCACCGGCTGGATTCGCTCGCCGTGCAGACCGATGCGCAGCAGCGTGCGTTCGACTCCGCCACCGATGCGTGGCGGCTCGCGGACGCGCGCTACCGGGCCGGCGTCGGCAGCTACCTCGACGCGCTCGTCGTGCGCCAGCAACTGCTGGTCGCGAGCCGCGAGGTCGCCGCGCTGCGCGCGCAGCGCGCGGACCAGTCGCTGCAGCTCGTCGCCGCGCTCGGCGGCGGCTTTCGCGCCGAGCCGGACGACGTCGCGCTCGCCGCCACTCCTTCCCAACGTCCTTGATATCGAACCATGAGCAGCGACAACTCCCTGCAGACTCCCGCGCGGCCGGCCGCCGCCGATTCCGCCAGCGCCCGCCAGCAGCCGGCGGCCGACCACACCGGCGCACCCCGCGCGCCGGGCGGGCCGGACACCCGCACGCCACCGGCACCCGGCGGTGCCGCACCCGCGACGCCGCCGGCACCGCCGGCACGGCGCAAGCATCTGGTGCGCGCGCTCGTCGCCGTGTTCGCGCTGGGCATCCTCGGCTGGGGCATCTGGTACGTGATCGTCGGACGCTGGTACGAATCCACCGACAACGCATACGCGCAAGGCAACGTCGTCGAGCTGACGCCGCAGGTGACGGGCACCGTCGTGTCGATCGACGCGGACGACGGCAACCTCGTCCGCGCCGGCACGCCGCTCGTACGCCTCGACCCGAGCGACGCGCAGATCGCGCTCGCGACCGCGCAGGCCGATCTCGCGGCAACGGTGCGCAAGGTGCGCGGCCTGTACAGCAACGAACGCGGGCTGGCGAACAGCATCGACGGCGCACGCGCCGAACTCGACTCGCGACGCACCGCGCTCGACAAGGCGAAGGCCGACTACAGCCGTCGCGAGGATCTCGGCCGCTCCGGCGCGATTTCACGCGAGGAACTCGCGCATGCACGCGACACGCTGACCTCCGCGCAAAGCGCGTACGCGGCCGCGCAAAGCGCGCTCGCCACGTTGAGCGAGCAGCACCAGACGAGCAAGGCGTTGATCGACGACACCGCGGTCGCGTCGCACCCCGACGTGCAGGCCGCGGCCGAACGGCTGCGCGCCGCGTACCTCGCGCATGCACGCACCGACATCGTCACGCCCGTCACCGGTTATGTCGCGAAGCGCACGGTGCAGGTCGGGCAGCGCGTGTCGCCCGGCGTGCCGCTGCTGGCGGTGGTGCCGCTGCGCGAGCTGTGGGTCGATGCGAACTTCACCGAGAAGCAGCTCGAGCACATGCGCATCGGGCAGCCGGTCGAACTGACCGCCGACCTGTACGGCGACGCGGTGCGTTATACCGGCCGCGTGCAAAGCCTCGGCGTCGGCACCGGCAGCGCGTTTTCGCTGCTGCCGGCGCAGAACGCGACCGGCAACTGGATCAAGATCGTGCAGCGGCTGCCGGTGCGCATCGAGCTGACGGAACCGGCCCAGCTCGACGCGCATCCGCTGCGCATCGGCCTGTCGATGCACGCACGCGTCGACCAGCACGACCGCAGCGGCGCGATGCTGTCGCGTCGCGAGCAGCGCGCACCGGTCTTCCGCACCGACGTGTACCGCGACGAGCTGGCCCGCGCCGACAGCCTGATCGCCGACGTCATCCATGCGAACCTGCCGTCGGCAGCGCGCGCGGAGACGGTGCGATGAGCGGCCCGATGGCGGCCGCCGACAGCGGTTTTCGACCGTCGAGCGTCGGGCTCACGACCTTCGGCCTCGCGCTCGCGGTCTTCATGCAGGTGCTGGACGGCACCGTCGCCAACGTGTCGCTGCCGACGATCGCCGGCAACTTCGGCGTGAGCACGACGCAGAGCGCGTGGGTCGTCACGACGTTCTCGGTCAGCAACGCGATCGCGCTGCCGCTGACCGGGTTTCTCGTCAAGCGCGTCGGGCAGGTGCGGCTGTTCGTGTGGGCGACGCTCGCGTTCACGTTCGCGTCGCTCCTGTGCGGCCTCGCGCAAAACCTGCCGCAGCTCGTTGCGTTCCGCGCGCTGCAGGGCCTGGTGGCCGGGCCGATGATCCCGACCACGCAGGCGCTGATGCTGTCGATCTACCCGCCGCAGCGGCGCGGTTTCGCGCTGTCGATGATCGCGATGGTCACGGTCGTCGCGCCGATCGCGGGGCCCGTGTTCGGCGGCTGGGTCACCGAGCATTACTCGTGGCGCTGGGCGTTCCTGATCAACCTGCCGATCGGCGTGTTCGCCGCGATGTGCGTGTTCGCGCAGATGCGCGCTCGCGTCGAGGCGACCGTTGCCGCGCGCGTCGACTATGTGGGCCTCGCCGCGCTGATCGTCGGCGTCGGCGCGCTGCAGATCGTGCTCGACAAGGGCAACGAAGCCGACTGGTTCAACTCGACGTTCATCGTCGTGATGTCGGTGGTCGCCGCGTTCGGCATCGCGCTGTTCCTGATCTGGGAGCTCAACGAGCCGAACCCGATCGTGAACCTGCGGCTCTTCGCGCATCGCAACTTCGCGGCCGGCACGCTGACGCTCGTGCTCGCGTATTCGGCGTTCTTCGCGGTCAACGTGATCGTGCCGCAGTGGCTGCAGCGCACGCTCGGCTACACCTCGTTCTGGGCCGGGCTCGCCGTCGCGCCGATGGGCGTGATCCCGGTGCTGATGACGCCGTTCATGGGCAAGTACGCGCCGCGCTTCAACATGCGCGTGCTCGTGTGCTGCGCGTTCGCGATCCTCGGCACGTCGTCGTTCCTGCGCGCGGGTTTCGTGCCCGACATCGACTTCACGCACATCGCGCTGATCCAGCTGCTGCAGGGCCTCGGCCTCGCACTGTTCATCATGCCGATCAACAGCATCCTGCTGTCCGACCTGAAGCCGGACGAGATCGCCGCCGGCTCCGGCCTGTCGACGTTCCTGCGCACGCTCGGCGCGAGCTTCGCGGTGTCGATCACGTCGTTCCTGTGGGACCGGCGCGCGATCCTGCACCACGCGCAGCTCAGCGAGCACGTGAGCGCGTTCGACCCCGCCGTACGCGCCGAAGTCGCGCGGCTCGGCGGCGGCGATCCGCAGCGCGCGGCGACGCTGCTGGGCAACCTGGTCGATGCGCAGGCGTACCAGATCTCGTTCAACGACGTTTCGTTCGCGCTCGGCTGCGTGTATCTCGCCGTGATCGCGGTGGTCTGGCTCGCCCGTCCGCCGTTCGGCCCCGGCGCCGCCGCGAAACGATGAAGCGGGCGCTGCGCGGCCCGTTCCGACCCATGCTGTTCAATTCGATGGAGGTTGACCCGATGCCCACCCACCACGCTGGTGCCATGCCCCCCGACCTGGCGACGCTCGCCGTGTTCGACGTCGCGGAATTTCCGTTCGTCGTCGTGCGCAACGACGCGATCGCATCCGCCGGCTACGCACAGCGCTGGCTCGACGACATGCACGCGCTGATGCGGCACGGCGAGCCGTTTGTCATGATCTTTCCGCCGGCCCGCCCGGATGAAGCGCACGACGACCGCAAGGAACGCGGCATGTGGCTCAAGCAGAACCGCGCCGCGCTCGCCGCGGTCTGCCGTGCGCTCATCACGATCGAACCGGACCCGGCCGAGCGTGAAGCGGCCATCGCGAACGCATCCGGCATCGAAAAGGCGTTCGGCATTCCGTTCGACGTGACGGCGTCGCTCGACGACGCGAGGCAGGCAGGCCGGCGACGTCTGGCCGAGGCGGTCTAGCGCGGCCCGTTCGCGCGCAACGTCTCGAACCGGTTGCGCAAGTCCGCCTGGCTGCAGATTCCAACTAAACGAACGGGGTGGCTTGTATGAATGGACTGGATTGTCTGAAATGGTTGGTACCCGGCGACACGGACGCGTCATGGCAGAGAATGACCGACGCGGCCGCCGGAATGGGGTTCGACAAGGTCGTGCTGATCGTGTTGCCGTTTACCGGCGCGTCGTTCGATCTCGCGCGCAAATGGAGCAGCGGCGTGCCCGGCTGGACGGCGCTGTACCGGCAGCGCCAGTTCGACCGCGTCGACCCGATGCTGCGGCATTGCTTCCGTTCGGCACTGCCGCTCGTCTGGGACGACGCATTGTTCGCGCTGCCAGAGCAGCGCCCGTGTTACGAAGCGGCGGCCGCGTACGGCATGCGCAGCGGCGTCGTGCTGCCGGTGCGCGGCGCGAAGGGGGAGGTCGGCATGCTGTTGTGTGCGAGCACCGACGAGCTCGCCGCCACGCGCGAGCACTGCGACCGCCATCTCGCGGCGCTGACGCTGCTGCGCGACGTCGCGTGCGAAGCGATCGCCGGCACGCGCTGCCATGCACCGCCCGACAGCGTGCCGCGGCTGAGCCGGCGGGAAGTCGAATGCCTGCGCTGGCACGCGGCCGGCAAGACGTCGTGGGAAATCGGCCACATCCTGAACGTGACCGAGTCGTGCATCAATTTCCACTTCATGAACATCCGCCGCAAGTTCAACGTGTCACGTCGGCACGAAGCCGTGCTGCGAGCGGTCGAGTGGGGGCTGATCAGCATCTCCGACGTGACCGTGCCGACCTGATGCGGGCGCGTCGTCGAGCCAGCGGTCGAGAAACGCGCTGAGCCACGCGGCCGTCGCGCGGTCGTGCCGCCGGCCTTCGCGTGCCTGCGTCGCGAGGTCCTGCGCACCGGGCGCCGACAGCTTGTGCGCGGCGGCCGTGCTCCAGCGCCGCATCATCGGATAGCTCACTTCCGGATGAAACTGCACGCCGTATGCGCGCGGCCCGTAGCGCACGGCCTGGTTCTCGAAGTGCTCGCCGGTCGCGAGGATCTCGAGCCCGGCGACGCGTTCGAAGCCCTCGCGATGCCACTGGTAGACGTGCGACGGCCACGACCCGAGGCGCCGGCCGGCGGGCGTCGCGGCGATCGGCCAATAGCCGATTTCCGCGCGCCCGTCGCGATGCGCGCTCACGCGGCCGCCCAGGTGGCGGATCATCATCTGCGCCCCCAGGCAGACACCGAGAAAGGGCGCCGCCTCGCGCAGCGGCACGCCGATCCAGTCGATTTCATCCTGAATCCAGCGATCGCCGTCGTTGGCGCTCATCGGGCCGCCGAACACCACGGCGCCCGCATGGTCGGCAAGCGTCGCCGGCAGCGGATCGCCGAGCGGCGGGCGTCGAATGTCGAGCGGATGGCCGCGGGCGGCAAGCAGCCGGCCGATCCGGCCGGGGCTCGACTGTTCGCGGTGCAGGACGATCAGGATCGGACGAAGGGCGGAGTGCGTCATGTCGTGTCGAGAGGGTCGTGAGTTCGTGAAACCGCGAGGCCGTGTGAGTCGTCACGCGCAGAGTCAGCCCGGCTGACCGCGCAACGCGTCGAACGACACCATGACCTGTTCGCGATAGGCGGGGCGTCGGCTCAGGCGGGCATACCAGGCCTCGACGTGCGGCAACGGCGGCCGCTCGACGTCGAGCGAGAAATAGCGGAACAGCGTCGCGCCGGCCGGAATGTCGGCCAGGCCCGGCGTCGCACCGCCCAGGAAGGGCTGGGTCGACAGCAGCCGGTCGAGCAGCTGGAAATGCGTCGCGCTGCGTGCGGCCTTGTCGCGCACGAGCGCATCGTCGCGCCGCTCCGGCGGCGTTCGCACGAGCGCCCAGAACAGCCCGGTCATCACGTCGGGTTCGAGCGCGGTCTGCGACCAGTCCATCCAGCGCTCCGCGCGCGAACGGGCGAACGCGTCGCGGCACCAGAACGGATTGTTCGGCACCCGCGCGGCGAGATAGCGCAGGATCGTGTGCGACTCCCACACGACGTCGCCATCCCAGTCGATCACCGGAATCCGGCAGGTCGGATTCAGCGCCGCGAACGCGGGCGTCTGCAGCGAACCGTGTTCACCGCCTGCCGCGATGTGCCGGTACGGCACGCCCAGCTCGCCGATGAGCCACAACACCTTCTGCACGTTGAACGACGTGCGGCGGCCCCAGACGGTCAGCATCGCGCGGCATCCTCGCAGGCGGCGGCCTGCCGCGCGCACGCCGCATAACGATCGAGACCGGCCGCGAGATCGGCGATCAGGTCGTCCGGGTCCTCGAGCCCGACATGCACGCGCACGCCGCGGCTGCCGGCCGGCCAGCGCGCGGCAAGGCCGTGCGCGTCCAGCTCGAACGGCAGCGCGAGACTCTCGTAGCCGCCCCACGAATAACCGAGCCCGAACAGCGCGAGGTGGTCGAGAAACGCTTCGACCGCGTGCGCCGGCGCCGGCTGCAGCACGACCGAGAACAGCCCCGATGCGCCGCGGAAATCGCGGCGCCACAGCGCATGTCCGTCGTCGCCGGGGAGGGCCGGATACAGCACGCGCTGCACTTCGGGGCGCGTCGCGAGCCAGCTCGCGACCGCCAGCGCATTGCGCTGGTGCTGCCGCAGCCGCACGCCAAGCGTGCGCAACCCGCGCAGCGCGAGATAGACGTCGTCGGGGCCTGCGCACAGTCCGAGATCGCCATGCAGTTGCTTCAGTGCGGGCCACGCGCGTTCGGTGGCCGACACGGTGCCGAGCATCGCATCGGAATGCCCGACCAGGTACTTGGTGCCGGCCTGGATCGACAGGTCGATGCCGAACGCATGCGGTTGAAAGAAGAGCGGCGTGGCCCAGCTGTTGTCCGCGACGACCAGCGCGCCGTGTGCGTGCGCGAGCCGGACGAGCGCCGGGATATCGTGCATGTCGAACGTATAGGAACCCGGCACTTCGACATACAGCGCGCGCGTATTCGCACGGAATGCGGCTGAGACGGGCGTGCTGCCGTCGTACCAGGTCGTCTCGACGCCGAGCCGTGCAAGCACGCCTTCGCACGCATGGCGTACCGGGCCGTAGACCGATGCGGTCATCAGCAGGTGATCGCCGGGCTTCAGGCACGACAGCAGCGCCAGCGTGCACGCGGACAAGCCCGACGGACACAGCACCGCACCGGCACCGCCTTCGAGGCTCGTCACAGCCCGCTCGAGCGCGTCGGTCGTCGGCGTGCCGCGGCGGCCGTAGATATACGGCTGCGTGCGATTCAGCAGATCGGACACCGTCGGGCTGAGCACGGTCGACGCATGGTAGACAGGCGGATTGACGAAGCCGTGCCAGGCCGCGCTGTCGCGGCCCGCGTGCATGAGGCGCGTGTCTTCGTGCATCCGGTCATTCATGCCGTCGTGCAGGGTGCCGCCCGGTCGCGACGGGAGCGCGGCGGATTTCAAGGCCATAGCGCACACCGTTCCCAGCACTGACCGTCACGACGGTACGCCTGCCGCGCAAAACGGCGTGCGCTGTCGGCACGCCAGAATTCGGCTTCGTCCGGCGCGAGCGTGTACAGGTGCCAGTCCTCCGACACGAGTGCGGGGTCGGCGGCCAGCCGTGCGAGCTGCGCGTCGATCGCGCGCGTCAGGTCGGCGGGATCGTCGAGCCGTTCGCTTTGCCGGCCGGCCAGGATGCTCGCTCGCGACCGCTCCGGGCGGCCCGCGAAATCGGCGCGGCCTTCGGCGGCCGGCAGCCGCTCGACCGGGCCGCTCAGGCGGACCTGGCTCGCGATCACCGGCCAATAGAACGTCAGCGCGGCGAACGGCCGGTTTTCGATCTGGCGCCCCTTGGGGCTGCGCGTGCTCGCCGCGAAATGCCAGCCGCGTGCGTCGACGTTCAGCAGTACGACGGAGCGTGCGTCGGGCCGCCCGTCCGGGCGGACCGTCGACAGCGTCATCACCTGCGGTTCGACGGCGCCTGCGACAACGGCCTCGTCGAGCCAGCGTTCGAATTGCGCTTGCGGCGTGTCGGGCCAGTTCTCGGCCGGAACGTGCGGCGCCGCATGCGCGAGGGTTTTCAGCGCCTTCAGGCGCGTGGCGATCGTATCCATGGCGGGCTCAGGCAATGCCGAATTGCGTCGCGCGGGCGATCAGCCGGTGCGCGGCGAGATAGTCGGGGACTTCCGCGAGGAAACCGTCGACGACGGCCGCGGCCACGCGGCGGCCGCCGGACGCGCGCCGGGCGGTGTCGAACGCGTCGATCACGCGGCGGGCGAGGGCGACTTCGTCGGCCGTCGGCGTCAGCACGCGATTGACGACCGGCACGAACTGCGCGTTGACGATCGCCTTGGCCTGGTATCCGAGGCCGCGCGACACGCGCATGTCGAGCTCCGCGCCTTCGTTGTCGGCATAGCTGTACGGGCAGTCGATCGCGGTGACGCCGACGGCCGCGCATTCGACGCGAAAGCGCGAGCGCACATAGTCGAGTTCGCGGCCCGCGCGGGTGCGCTCGGCCCCCATGTCGGCCACCATGTCCTCGGTCGCGACGAGCACGGCCGACACGCGCGGGCTCGAACGCGCGATCGCCATCGTGTTCACGAGCCCGAGCGTCGACTCGATGTTCGGCACCAGTTCCGTCGAGCCGGGCGCGATATCGTATTCGCGCTCGAAGCGCGTGACGGCTTCGTCGAGCGCGACGACCTGCTCGGGCGTCGCGACGTACGACATCATCACGATGTCCGGCCGGCCGCGCATCGCCGCGCGCAGGTCGTCGATGCCGCCCGCGTCGAGCGGGTTCACGCGCACGGACGCGAGGATGCCGGCATCGCGCCAGCCCGCGAGCACGCGCTCGCTGAGTTCGCGCGCGGCCGGACGCCGGTCCGGCGGCGTAAAGGTCTCGAGTTCCTGGATCAATACGTCCGCGCCGCTCGCGGCGCCGTCGACGAGCGCATCGTGATCGGCGCCGGCGAGGAACAGCCAGGAGCGGCGCAGGCGGGAAGGGCGTCGGTGGGTCGTTGTCATGCTTGGATTCCTGTAGGGTGCGTCGTACGCATGTCGATGGCGGGCGTTCAGCCGGCGCGCATCATCTGGTTGAAGATGTTCTTGCGATGCATTTCCTCGGTTCCGCCGACGCTCATGAAACCCAGCGCGTCCGACGCGAATGCGGCCACCGGCCCGGCCTGGTAGCCGAGGCTGCCGTACAGCCGCACGAGGCCAAGCGCGCCGTCGACGAGATCCTGCGCGCCGACCAGCTTCGCGATCGAGCAGGACATCAGCGCTTGGGGGTGATCCGTCAGCAACTGCGCGAGCGCGCCGCGCGCGAGCCACGTGCCGCGCTCGATGCCGATCTGCAGGTCGACCAGGCGACGCTGCACGTACTGGTGCGCGTCGATCGTGCTGTCGAAGCTGCGCCGGTCGCGGCAATAGGCGATTGCGTCGCGCAGGTACGGCGCCGTCACCTGCGCGGCGACGAGGCCGTAGTAGAGACGGCCGAGCGAAATGATGTCGATCAGGTTGCCGAGCCCGGCGCCCGGTTCGCCCAGCAGCTGGCCACGCGCGATCGGGCAATCGTCGAAATGCAGCGCGCCGGTGGGCAGGTCGTCGAGGCCGAGCTTGCTGTCGGGCGCCGCGACGGTCATGCCCGGCTGGTCGCGGTCGACGATCACGAGCGCCGTATTGCGCCGGCCGAGCGTTTCGACACGCGTGACGACGAGGATGAAGCGCGCGAGCGGCGCGTGCGCGATGTTGAATTTGCTGCCGGTCAGCCGGTAGCCGTCGCCGTGCTCGACCAGCTTCGTCGCAATGCTGCGCACGTCGGTGCCGGTGCCCGGTTCGGCGATCGCCGTCGCGCTCAGTTCGCCGCGCAGGATCGCGCCGAAATAGCGGTCCTGCTGGGTTGCCGTGCCGTAGCGTTCGAGCGCGCGCACCATGCCGGCCTGCGCGATCACCGACAGCAGCAGCGCCGGGCGGCGGATCGTCGATGCAAGCCCCTCCAGCGCCGCGGAAAAGTGCCACCAACCGTGACCGTCGCCGCCGTAGGTCTCCGGCACGATCATGTCCCACAGTCCTTCCTGGCCGAGCCGGGTCCAGCCGGCTGCATCGAATCCGGCAGGCGCGCGAGCGTCGCGTTCCGCCGCGGCGATCTCCGTGCCGATGTCGCGAAAGCGCGCGAGCGTCGCATGCTGTTCCTGCGTCCAGTCAAATGGCATCTGTCGTGTCTCCGGTCGAAGCGGCGCGGCCTCGGACGGCGCGCCAGCGATGCCGACAAGAGTAAGGGGGCACGGACAGCGGAGGTACTGGCAGTAGTGGTAGTTGCCGGGCGGGGTGTCGCGGCAGGAGTGGGCGGGCGTGGATCTTCGCAGGGTGCGTTCGAGTGCACGCGTCGCGGTGTGCGCGCATCTCGATCGGAGCGCGCTGGTCTGAGCCCGGCATCGCATTTCATCCCGCGTCGCGGGACGATATCGAATCGGAGCAGCTGTTCACGGAGCGACTCGTTCTGGCGGTCGGTCATCATCTTCTCGCGAAGAAGCGCCGATCCATGGGAAGCGCTCGACTCGATCCCGTTGGTATTGCTCACTTATTGCCGGGCTTCGCTCGGTGTCCCGATACCAAACATGCCGCGCCATGTTCCCGAAGCCGGGCGACCAGTCGGTGGACCTGTCGGGTCGTCAATATCGATCCGGCTCGCGCATCGTCATGGTGATCGTCCCAGTCGCGTTCATCGCCGGCGCTCCCAAGGGTGCAGGCGATCAACCTTTAGCGGAAACGCGGCATCTGAACTTGGGACCTACACACATGTCGTAGCCATTTCAAGATGTCGTGGCGCCAGCTAAATAGAAATGTCCGGTTTTGAGGTTGGTTTTGCTGCGTTTCTTTCTTCGCTTTAACCGTTACGCAGAGTCGAAGGTCGGCGCCTGAACGGGCAGGGCGCTTACCTTCGCTTCCTCAGCTTTTGCAGACCGACGGCCTGGTTTGTCTGCTGGCTTGGCGGTTTGCCGACGTTGCGCCAGATTCACGATCACATGCTCGACGTCGGCCTGCGTGATCTTGCGTTGCTTCTTCTTACCCGGTTCGGCTTCGTTTCGGTTGGTTCGCGTCGAGTCGCCACGATGCGTTCGAGATGGGGCCTTGCCGATTCGACTGTTATCGCGTTGCGCCTGAAGCGCTTGCGCGATCTGCAGCACGTGACTCAAGCGCTTGTGTTCGACGACGGCACCTTGATCGATTTCAGACAGTCGGTCGTACTGTCTGCAGTCCAACACACGGTCGTCAGCCCGGAGTTCGATCCGTCCATCCGGGTACTCCCACACCTCGATCTGCCGGTCGATCAGCTTCCGGTTGGCCGGCGTGTCCTCCAGCAAGTACATCACTCGGTCGTACTGCACCGTCAGCGACTTCGTTACCTTCCGCGGCTCGCGCCACGTCAGCACCAGGTCCAGGCTTTCGTCAGGCCGCAGTGGTCGGTGCGCATTAAAGTCGCTCTTCGGCGGCTTCGCGAAGCGTGCGTTGTAGGCGGCCATGAAGGAGGGCGCGTAAGCGTTGGCGTCGGCTACCGTGTTGATGCCGCGCAATCGCATCTCCTTGACCAATCGGTCCTGCAACGTCAGGTGTGCTCGCTCGACTCGCCCCTTGGCTGAACTGCTGTTCGCGCAGAACGTGTCAATGTTCAACTCGTACATCGCCCGGCCGAACGGCGTCACGCGATTGCCAGTCTTGCCTGGCTTCACGTTGCGGAACACGCTGGCCTTGTCGCTGTAGAACGCCCCAGGTTTGCCGTGCCGTTCGATGTACGCGCGTGTCGCTTCGAAGTAGCTGAAGGTCGATTCCGTCTGCGTGAAGTGCAGCATCATCAGCCGGCTCGTCGCGTCGTCCACATACACCAGCAGCGTGCAGGCTGGCGCCCGTTCCTCGAACCACCGATGGTCGCTGCCGTCGATCTGGATCAGTTCGCCCAGGCACGCCCGGCGCGCTCGAGGCTGATAAATCTTCGGCGGTCGCTGCCGGCGCGGCACCCATAAACCTGCCTCCGTCATCAGCTTCCTAACCGTCTCCTTGGCCAGCCGAATGCCGTGACATTCCCAGAGCTTCTCGCAGGCCAGCGTCGGCCCAAAATCGGCGTAGCGATCGCGGATGATCGACAGCGCCCGGTCGGCGGCTCCTGGGTCCAGCCGACGATTGCCGGGCTTCGATCGGTGTCCCGATACCAAACCCGCCGCGCCGTATTCCCGAAGCCGGGCGACCAGCCGGCGAATCTGCCGCGTCGTCAATTCCAGCCGTTCCGCTGCACGCCAAGGCTTGAGCTTGCCGTCCGCGACGTCCTGAATGACCTTGAACCTGTCCAGCTCGCGCATCGTCATCGTGATCCGCTCCGTTGCAGCCATCGCAGCCTCCGGCGCCGGACACCCGGCGGCCGAACAGCTTACGCGGCACGAAAGCGGACATTTCTATGTAGCCAAAAGCGGACATTTCAATCTAGCCACTACAACCAGTCATACCGATAATGCTGATTATGTAAAATTGAGTTCTGACTAATTCTATGGGCGTTTATGTCACGTGCCTCGCCGTGATGAGCCTCGGCACCGTGATGGTACGCTACAGCGCGGCGCGATAGTCCAAGGCCGGAGTACGGAGGCCGCGTCGGTATTCGATAGAACGCCTAGGTGAGACCTATCGAGCGATACCACGCTGATCAGCGCGTGCGCGCTCGTGCGAGAAGCTAGGATCGCCCGGACGTCGGAAGCGACGTGATCAGCACCGCGCCGCATGACGTCTTGTGACCGTCGAACGAGGCGAAGCTACCCTCCACGTTGAAATCGGAATCGCCTTCCACAATTACGCACTCGCCGTGGATCGGACAGGTGCAGCGGTCGCCGATTCGTGCGACTGGCCGACCCATCACCTCGCTGTTCGCAGCACCGGACTCAACGCGCCCGCCGTGACTGTGTACGTCTCCAACCCGAATTACACCGCGCATGAAAGCCTCTGATCCAGGTTCGTGTTCGTCATAGATCCCGCCGCACAATCACATCGCACTTCCATCGTTATGACAATCCACGCGCGGTGGCCAATTCGGTTCATTTGCGCGCTCTGAATGCGTTGACCACGCCCACGACGAACAGGACGAGTCCGACGAATACCATTAAAACGGGCACCGAGAAGACAAACGTCAACTGTGCATCGCTTTGAATATGCCACTGGTCGAATGCGCCAATGATCAGAAGAACAAATAAGGCAGCGGAAAGGCAAATCCCAGCGGCAACCAGCCCAACGCCCCACCCCATGAGCTGCTGACGGCGAGAGGGTCTATACGCTCCCGATTCCATAAAAATTCCCCACAACGAAAGCAAACGACGCGCGAATCAGTGGACCGCACGCCGCACCCGATCTATCGCATCATTCGCGTGCTCAGAAGCTGTAGCCTTGCCCGGATCGACTGTAATCGACATCGTGGCGCTTCCCCCACCAAGGCAGATAGGCACTACCCTCTCCGGCCGCGCGGAACCACGGTTTCTTTGGATCGACGGGATTCAGCTTCGCCGGCGGCACCACGACGACCGCCGTCGGGTGTTCGAGGTCTGTCGTGCCTGCCACGAGCGTATTGCCGCCGATATGGTTTGCGCGACCGATCGCCGGTGCTACGTCCGTCAACGCGGTACCTGCGCCCATCTCACCGAGGAGCGCCGGCGTGTTGAACGTCTGTTTCTTGTAGTCATATTCCGGCAGCACTTCGGTCAACGTCTGGGACAACGTACCCAGGCGAGCGGATGCGGCGTCGCTGCCCTTGCCGGCGTCGTGGACCACGTAATGAAGATCAGCCGTCGCCACCCCAGCATTGTGGGCAGCTTGCTCAATGGTCGATTTCCACGCCTGGACTGCGCGGGTCGTCCCGGACTTCTTTTCGAAGTCGTTCACGTTGCCGACTGCGGCTCGCCCGATCCACGCGAGCGGCTCTCGCCCCGTCGCAAAGTCCGGCCCGGTCAGAACGAGCAGCACCATGTTCTCGTTCATCTGGTTGTCCTTCGGTGGGAAACTCGGCGCGTCCCAGTTCATCACCCATACGCTTTTATCGGGGTGTGCTTGCAGGTACTCAAGCGCACGATTCAGCGACGTGAAGCCCGCATTTGGACCACCTGGCGTGATGTGGACATCTGGCGGAGTGTCACTGTTCCACAGACTCGGTGCGGACTTATTCCCGATCTCGTAATAGTCGACAAACTGGTCGACGAGATATTTACGTGACTCTTCCGGATCGAGTCGCTTCTCGGGGATTGCAAACTCGATATGCGTACCTGCGAGTTCTCGCCAGCCTTTTCGGTCCTTCGAATGCACGTTGTAAAAGTACGCCGGGCTCATCACATAAATCTCAGCAAACAAGCTGAGAAGTTTGTCGACATATTTTTCGTAGAATCCGTCAAACGTCTCGCGCCCATCGTTTCCATACGCAACACCCGCGACCGGTTGAACAGTCGTGAAACTCTTCGGATCCTCCTTCACCATGTCGTCGTGCTCATTGGGCCCGACGAGGCCCATCGTCCAAAGCAATTGCCATTCGGTCGGATAGTCACGTCGTTCTAACGGATTGAGCCACGCCAGGCCGACGACTTGAGCGCGGAACGGCTGATTGGGTGCAGGTGCTGCCATTGCAACGCTGGCAGCTGCCCCAGTCGTGGCCAAAGCGACCTTTTCACCGCTGGATTTCCGAATTCCCGCCCAGAGCGCCAGCACGGCAACCAAAACCAGGAGCGGCAACACAATCAATCGTTTCATCCATTCCTCAACCGAAAGCGGCTGCGGCGCAGCCTGCTGAGCATGATACGTCCACGTCGCCGCTACCGCGACCGACAAGACGAGAATCGCGATAGCGACGCCTACACGTCGCGGCCAAGTCGAGAGAGCGGTACTCATAGGGCGTGCGTCGCACTGAGGAACCACCCACCATCTCGTTCGTCCTGGATTTTCTTCGGCATATGTGCATCTGCATCGGCCTTAACCCAGTCTGATAGAAACAGACCACTCATCTTCCCTTTCGAGAAGTACGACGCGTACTTCCGGTGTGGATTCGATTTGTCCATGCCTTCACCGAAGCGCCAGTCAGCTTCAATGCGCAAATCCTTCCAATCTTCGGGTGTCAGTTTGCACACACCGATTGCCACATCGTAGGCGAGCGCGTGCTCCGCGTGCATGGCGTTCGTCATGATCGTCGAATGGTTCGTCGGATTGTTCTTCTCCGTCGCACCGAGATAGGTTGTCACGGTGGACGTCGAATACTCCTTCGCCTTGCCGTCAGCATTGAAGCCGGGTTGCTCGGAGGTTACGTTTCCATACGCGTCAATGAGCGAGCCATTTCCTTGCTCACGTTGGCGGACGGTCTGTCGCACGACCGCATGCAATTCGTACCGCATATCTGCTTCGCTATCCTCATTCCCAATCGGTGCCGCGCCCTTGTAGTTGTCGATCGCGTCCCCCGGCTTTTTGTTAGCAGAAGCCTTGTTTCTGTCGCGTGCGGCCGCAACCGGGTCATTACCCTCATTAAATTGGCTCGTTGCTGCGGGGCCGTCATGGACGGGTGCGATCGGACTGCCAAACTTCATTGCTACTGGGGTGAACGGGTGATCCAGCTTGGGCGCGTCGATCGGGATTGCCCACCATTCTGATGGTGTCGCATTGACCGCCGGCCGGAATATGTTTACGGCCGTTCCGATGCTTTGCATCTTCCAGATTCCCCACATGTCGTGAAGAGTCGTTCGGTTCTTTAACGACTTGATGAGCGAGAATCGTGCCTCGGGAGATGGGGGATACCAAAACCCTTTCGTCTTTCCTTTCTTGTAGCGCCAGTCATTCTTCGTGTAATCGTAAAATCCCCCGGGCTTCTGGCCGACCAGGTAGCCCGAAGCGAAGACTCGCTGCGTGAAGCAATCAGCACCGCCCGTAACCTCTATCTCGTACTCGCTCAAGCCACGCCAGCCGATCCCCTGGACCGTTGTCGCCGAGATGACTTGATCATGCGGGCAGCAGTAGAGCGTGACGCGGCCAAATGTGCGATACGTGTTTCCGTAACCTGTCGGCCCCATGGAGGTCTTTCCCCATACCTGAAGGCCGTGCGCCTGTCGATCGTCCGCTGCCTTATACGGTTTGCCTTTTGACGACGTGGACATATTGGACATTTCCGGATCGATATCTTCTGGCGTCGGTTCTAGGCTGAACCGTGCCCGAATGATGTCGAAGAAGTTCGACAGCGTGCGGACCCGCGCTTCCCATGTCTCGCGGCCGCGTCGACCCTCTGCATCCTTTGCGCCGCGTTGAGTCCAGTTATCGGGCAAGTTGCTGTCAACCAAGCTGTACGGCGCGTTTGCCAATACATAGGCGTCGGCGACACAACGGCCAGATTTCCCCTGGCCATCCTTTACCTCCGGCAATTGGTCGCCGAGAAACGCGGCTGTGAGCCCGACTATGTTCCCTTGACTATGACAAACGACGGTGATCGGACAGTCCGCTTGCTTTTTCCTGATCGACTCGATCAGTTTCGCGAGACGCAGCGCAGCCATGACTCCGTATTGCCGGTTTGGCGTCGAGTACACCATGCGGGCATCAACGGGGTTCAAATCCTGAACCTGTAGCCACAGGAATAGTCGATCGTTCACCCCGACGTTCCACAAATCCGGAAGAGTTGTACACCCATTTGCAAACGGGCCTCCCCCCCAGTAGTTTTGTTCGTTCAGGAAAATGTTGCCGCCAAACTCCTGCAGTTCTTCTTTGTTCGCCTTGTGTCCCCAACGGAAGTGGATGACCGGCGACCACGACGGGTCGGGCTGCACGTAGGTTTGCGGCGTCATCTTCGGGTTGATGAAGCCGTCGTTCGTCAGGAACTTGACGTACTTGGCTGGGGTGAGTTGTCCACCTTCCGGTCCTTTGAACATCATCTGATCGTCGAGCCGCCCAAGGCGCCGGTTCAATCCCTTGCAGAGACCCTCTTCGGCCGGGCCGAACCACTCGCCCTCGGAGTTGACGCCGTGAACGAAGATCACGACGCCAGGGAGCGGCATTGGTTTGACCGCAACGAGTTCCTTCTTCTTGTTCGGCAGCATCGTACCCTTGGTAGTGGCTGCTGGAGTGCGTTGTGTTGTTGGCATGACCCGTACCCTGTCTCTCAGTTATGCGTCTTTCTTGAAAAACTTCACGACCACTTGTTCGAACTGGTTGTGGTCGATCGGAGCCATCGTGCCTGCGCTGTCCGTCTGGCCGTTCACGATCTCGCCCGACGCTTTGTGGACCTCACCCACGTATCCTTCGATCGGGTTCCCGTCGGATGCCCGCACCAGCTTCGGCACGCGCCCGAGCGCCGCATGGTCGAACTTCGGCATGTCCGTGCTCATGCTGGCAGGTCCCTGCCATGAATGCCCGGCGGACTTCACGGTGAACTTTCCCGGGCACCCAAGCTCGATGTCGCTGCCGTGAAGTTTCAGGTAGGCACCACCGGATGTCGTAAAGACCACCTGGTCGTTCGCCATGCCGGTGATCTTTCCGTCGGCCGCTGTGAACTGGATGTTCTTCGCCGAATCGATCTGCGTATCGTCGTTCTGGCTTTGCAGCGTAACCTTGCCCTGGTTCGCGATCGCCGACACACCATCGCTGTGAGCGAACATCGCGACGCCGCGACCGCCGTGCAGGTTGATGCGCTGGCCGCTGGTCACCTGGACGTGCTGCTGAGCGACCTGATCGATGTTTTCGCCCGCGTACGTCACGTGGGTTTTCGGGGTGATAGCAACCGATCCGGCCTGCGCGCCGAAAGCCATCAGCGCCTGTGAGCCGCTCCCGGTGCCCGCTCCAGCTCCGGTGTTAGATGCTCCGCCGGCGGGCGTCCAGCTCTTGAACGCGGCGGCGACAGCCTGCTGGCCGGCAGTGTCTGTCGCTTGCCCTCCATGTTCACCGGCATAGTCGCCCAGCGACTTGAACAACTCGGTGCACTCGCCGAGCAGTTGCAGCAGCTCGTCACGATCAAGCTGCCCGCCGCTTGCCTGCGAGCGGGCATATGTTGTTAGCAAGATCCCTTGCGCGGCGCGCAGCGCTGCGGCCGCATCGGTGCGCAGCTCCGCACCCTCGCCGCGGCCCTTCCCTTGCCCGTCCTGGCGCGGTTGCGTGAGGAAACCCAAATTCAGTTGGGAATGAGCGTGCTCGCTCGCAAGTTGGCTGGAAATTTCTCCCGGCGTGTCGTCGAGCCGCAACTGGTTGTAACGCTGTCCCTTGATTTCCTTCGTCTTGATACCCGACACATATCGGTTGCCTGGCAGCGAACCGGTGTGCGTGAACGCCGCCGGCGGGTTCGCCCCGTTGCCGAGGACAGCGATGATCACCAACCGGTCTGGATCGCCCCCGATCGCGCCGAGCAGGACCTCCATACCGATGCGAGGCAGAAACGACGCACCGAACTGCGTGCCCGCGAGGCTCGACGCCACCCGGATCGGCGCGCTGTCGCCTGCGTTATCGTTCGTGCCGGCCCCTTGCGCATGAGAATGATCGGCAGGATCCAGGCCTTGGATCCTCACGTAGACCCGCCCGAGCTCGTCGGTCACAACCTCATCGCCGTCGCGCGTGACGATGACCCCGGTCAGCAAATGGACGGGTGGCAGGTCAATTCTGGGATCGTATGCCGGCGTAATCGGGACGCCGCGGCGCACGCACGTAAAGGTATTTTCGTAGCGCGTATCCGATTCAGCGGACGACGGGGCCAGTTGGGCCGGCGAAGGCGATACGAGGTTCTTGCTCGCAGCAAAGAGCTGCTGCACGCGTTCGGTCAGCCCCTTCGGGAGATTGTTCGAGACGTCGTGACGAATCGACGTGACGACGAACTGCCGCTTGTCGGCCGACAGCATGTCCAGGTCGGGGTCACCCGTCAGCGTGATCCAGGTGCCGACGGCGAGATCGCGGATCCCGCTCGCGCCATCGTACTGTTCAGCTTCGAATTGGTGCGCCAGCATACGCGAGCGCGTAAGGCGATCGTGGTCGTCCCATGAGTCGCCTGCGTGCGGGACATCGATCGCCACGTCGGTCAGGAGCGTCGCCAGATCGTTACCGGCATCGCCCTGGTCGACTTCGCCCGCCACGGTCGACTCGTCAATACGCGCCTTCTTGTAGTCCCATGATGGTCGACTCGCTGCGCCCGGCACCAGGCGCGCATGCAGCGCGAACAGCGTGACCGTATCGCGCTCTTCGGTTCCAGCGTCGCGTGGGTGTAGACGCACCGTTCCGGCCGGTGCTTCCTGCAACGAGTCAGGATTGTCGCAACAGACCAAAGTGTGAACAGGGGTGTCATCTTCGGAGGTCGAGCCGCCCTTGGCGGGCCCTGCCTTGACGAAGACCGAAATCCCTTCTCGACGCAACAAGCGCCGCACAAACGCTGCGTCCGGCTCGTTCACCTGGCGCGTCAATTCCCGGGCCGGATAGCGATCGCGATTCAGGAATGACAGGTCGAATTCGAAGGCTCGCGCGAGTGCCGGGCTACGCTGGCGCCATTCGTTGAACATCACCGTGAGGACGTCAACGACGCTCTGCTTGCGGAAGACGCGCGAGTTCGTCCGTTTGTTCATCAGTGACAACGCATCACAAACGGTCAGCTGGTAAACGCACAGCTCGCCATCGCTTTGTCCGACTTGCACGTTCTCAACGATCGCGTTGATCATCTGCAGCTGGCCGCGGTCGGTTACCAGTCGCAATGAGACAGGCACGCCGATAAACAGCTTGGGCGGTAGGTCGTGTCGTGTCGATACGCACGTGAGATGGCCGTGGATGCCGGTCATCAGCCCTTCGTGAACGTTTGCGTGCTGAAGCGCAAGCAAGCGCCCCAACGTCCCTTGCAGCCGCCCGAAATTCAAAGCGACCGGACGTCGGTTCCAGTCGACCGCGCCCGACGCGAAGCTACTAAGTGTGTCGCTGATGCTCACTTCGGCCCTCTCAGTTTTATGTTCATGCCCGGGCGGCCACAACGTGGCCTTCCGTCAATTTTTGTTCAAACGGTCTCGACTCGCGGCACGAAGTGCCAGCACCCGGCTTCCGGGTTGTACAGCGCCAACTGCTCGGCATCGCCGGGAGGTACAACGATCACATCGACAGCGTCGAGCGATCTGCCGCGTCTCTTGCCAGGCAAAGAGGCCTGCGGACTGGTGCAGTCGATCGAGCGTCGACCACGTCGCTGCTTCAATTGCTACCGCCGTTTGGTGCTGGCGCCATCGTGCAGCCTGGTCTCGAGCAACCCTGAAGAGATGGCCATCGTGATGCACGACGAGCCGGTTCTCGTGGGCAAGCCACGCGAGAGGCACTGTGAGCGGCCACGGTCGAGACCTGCCTGAATAGAGAACGCGCCGCGGCAGGCGACTCGACAGCAAGACGCCTTCGACTACCTTTGCATCGTGTCGCAGCAGGAACACCATCTCCAATAGCGCATCGAATGGCGACAGGAAACAGCGAACCGCTGGACCGAAATCCGACTAATCGCCCAACAATACGGACAAGACATCCATTGGTGCCGGCGTCGTCAGGACATAAACCGGGTGCTGATGATCCAGCGTCCTCATGGCGTCGATCGGAAATTTCCCAGCGCTTTCCAAATCAATCGGAATCCCGCTATTAGACTATATGCCGATTTAGCAAAGCCATTCTAGACGGACTGCGTGACTCAGATCGTCAAGCTTTGTTACGGTGCCCTCGTGGCCGACCCGAGAATGCGAACCTTACAATTTCCGTTGATCCTTGCGAGAAATTCGGGAATCGAGCCATTGTGGCGGATCGATTATTGCGGTTCGTGTAAATAATAATCTGATTATCCACGCTGGTCTGCCGAACCGTAAAGCCGTCCCGCCTCAGTATCGCGCCAATCGCGGTGATCAGCATCCAATGCACGGCCATGCTTGCCGCACCGGGCGAGTAATACAGAACGTAGGACATGGTTTGAATCCGTCTCCTTGAATTCGAATTGAGCATCGCGCCGTCTGCGAGACGTCCGCACGACGATCGCATTCAATCAACGCAACGCACGAAAACCACCTGCCGGCACTGCGTGACTGCGTCACTCCCCCACCACCTCAGCCTGACGATCGTCGCGCGTCGCCACCGCCGCACGCCGGCCGCGTCGCCCGGCCGACGCCACGACACGAAACGCCACCGGCGCGAACACGAGCCCGAACACCGTCGCCGCCAGCACACCCCCGAACGCGCCCGTGCCGATCGATCGCCGGCTTTCCGCCCCGGCGCCCGTCGCCAGCACGAGCGGCACGACACCGAGCAGGAACGCCATCGACGTCATCACGATCGGCCGGAATCGCGCAGCGGCCGCATCGACCACCGCCTGCCGCAGCGGCACGCCATGACCGGCCAGGTCGCGCGCGTACTGCACGATCAGGATCGCGTTCTTCGCCGCCAGCCCGACCACGGTAATCATCCCGACCTTGAAGTACACGTCGTTCGGCATGCCGCGCACGAGTGCCGCGGCGATCGCGCCGATCATGCCGAGCGGCACGATCGTCAGCACCGACAGCGGAATCGTCCAGCTTTCGTACAGCGCGGCCAGCGCCATGAAGACCGCGAGCACCGACAACCCGACGAGCAGCGGCGTCTGCCGCGCGGCAACCTGCTCCTCGCGCGCCGCATCGACCCAGTCGAAACCGATCCCGGCCGGCAGCGCACCGGCCAGCCGCTCCATCTCCGCCATCGCCGCGCCCGAACTCGTGCCGGTCGCCGCCCGGCCGCTGATGTCGAGCGACGGATAGCCGTTGTACCGGTTCAGCATCACCGGGCCGATCGTCCAGTGCGGCGCGGCAATCGCCGAAAGCGGCACCATGTCGCCGGTGCGGTTCGGGACGGTCAGCGCCATCAGTTGCGCATCGGTCGCGCGCGCGACCGGGTCGGCCTCGATGATCACCCGCCGCATCCGGCCCGACGCCGGAAAGTCGTTGATGTAGTTCGAGCCGAACGTGCCGCCCAGGAGCCCGGCGATCCGCTCGAACGGCACGCCGAGCGCATACGCCTTCGCGCGATCGACATCGAGCTCGATACGCGGCGCGTCCGGCAGGTCTTCGAAATGCACGGCCGAGAGCAGCGGATCCGCCTTCGCACGCTCGGCAAGCTGCGCGCGGGCCGCCTTCAGCGCGTCGAGCCCGCCCCCGCCGCGATCCTCGAGCCGGAACGTGAATCCGTCGGAATGCCCGATACCGCGCACCGAAGGCGGCAGCGCCGCCTCGACGTCGCCGTCGAGGATCGCGCCGAAACGCGCGTTGAGCCGGTCGCGCAACGCCATCGCGTCGACGTCGCGCTGCGCCCAGTCCTTCAGTTCCACGAACGCCATCCCGACGTTCTGCCCGCTGCCCGCGAAACTCCAGCCGATCACGCTCGTCACGTTCGCTATCGCCGGCTCCCCGCGCAGGATCGCCTCGACACGCTCGACGACCGCGAGCGTACGCGCCTGCGTGGCGCCCGCCGGCAACTGGATCATCACCTGCAGTTGCCCCTGGTCCTCGGTGGGCAGGAAGCCGCCCGGCATCATCCAGTACAGCAGCCCGCACGCGATCACGAGTGCCGCATAGACGGCCACGACCATCCCGGTGCGGCGCACGGCAAACACCGCGACGCGGCGATAGCCGGATTCGGCGCGCGCGAAGGCCACGCCGAACCGGTCGGCCAGACGCGCGCCGATGCCGCGTCGCCTCGCCCGGCCGGTTCCGCCGCCGTGTCGCGCGACCGGCTTCAGCAGGTTCGCGCACAGCGCGGGCGTGAGCGACAGCGCCATGAACGACGACACCAGCATCGACGCGATCATCGCCACCGCGAACTGCCGGTAGATGCCGCCGACACTGCCGGGGAAAAACGCCATCGGCACGAATACGGCGGTCAGCACCGCGGTCACGCCGACGATCGCCCCGCCGATCCGCTTCATGGCCCGGCGTGTGGCGTCGCGCGGCGACACGCCCTCCTCCATCACGCGATGCACGCTCTCGACGACGACGATCGCATCGTCGACCAGGATGCCGATCGCCAGCACGAGGCCGAACATCGTGAACACGTTGATCGACAGACCGAACGCCCACATCGCGACGAACGCGCCCATCAGCGTGACCGGAATCACGACGGTCGGCACCAGCGTGTAGCGCAGGTCGCGCAGGAACAGCCACATCACGCAGAACACCAGCACGACGGCCTCGACGAGCGTCAGCACGACTTCGTGGATCGCGATCTTGACGAAATGCGCGCCGTCGAAAGGAATCTCGACCGCGACGCCCGGCGGCAGCGTCCGCGACAACTCGGCGAGCCGTGCGCGGATCGCATTCGACGTTTCGAGCGCGTTGCCGCGCGGGCCGAGCTGGATGCCGACCGTCGCGGCCGGCCGGCCGTTCAGCCGCGAATAAAACGAATAGTCGTCGCGGCCGATCTCGACGCGCGCGACGTCGGCGACGCGCACGGCCGAACCGTCCTGCTTCGACTTCAGCACGATCCGGCCGAACTCCTCGGGCGACGCAAGCTGCCCCTTGACCACGACCGTCGCGGTCAGCTGCTGGCCATGCACGAACGGCGCGTCGCCGATCGCGCCGGCCGTGACCGTCGCGTTCTGCGCGCCGATCGCCGCGATCACGTCGTCGGCGCCGAGATCGTATTCGCGCAACTTCACGGGATCGAGCCAGACCCGCAGCGCCTCGTCGGCATCCCACAGCTCGGCCGCGCCGACACCCGGCGCACGCTTCAGCTCGCGCAGCACGTAGCGGTTCAGGTAATCGCCGAGCTGCGCGGAATCGCGCGTGCCGTCGGTCGACGTCAGCGTGACGAGCATCAGGAACGTGTTCGCCGCCTTGAACACGCCGATCCCCTGCTGGACGACCTGCTGCGGCAGCCGCGGCTCGACCTGCTTCAACCGGTTGTTGACGTCGACGAGCGCGATGTCCGGATCGGTGCCGGGCGAGAACGTCACGTCGATCTCGAGGTTGCCGTGACCGTCGCTGCTCGTCTCGTAGTACAGCAGCCCGTCGGCGCCGTCGAGGCTTTCCTCGATGACGCTGCCGACGTCGGCATCGACCGTCTCGGTCGACGCGCCCGGATAAGACGCGGTGACCACGACCCGCGGCGGCGCCAGGCGCGGATACTGCGCGATCGGCAACTGCGGAATGGCCAGCACGCCCGCGACGACGATCGCGAGCGCGACGATCCACGCAAAGACGGGACGGTCGATGAAGAATGACGGCATCGGCGAGTATCGGCAGCCGCGCTACAGCGTGAGTTCGAACGCGCGCGCGAGCAGCCCCGGCAGTTGCGCGCCTCCGGTGGCACGCTCGCCGTACGTGTCGTCGTTCGCGAGCAGCGTGGGCGCCGCGCCGAGTTGCTCGAGCTCCGATCCGAACAGCCGGTAGAAACTGTCGTCGAACCGCATCGCGTCGACCGGCGCGACGATGCGCCCGCCTTCGACCCAGAACGTCGCGAAGCGCGTCATCCCCGTCATCCGGCAGGCGATCGGGTCCGAGAAGTTCAGGTACCAGAGGTTGCCGACGTAGAGCCCCGTGTCGAGCGCGGCCAGCACGTCGGCATCCGCGAGCGTGCCGCCCGCGATCGTCAGCGACTGCGGCGATTCGCCGTTGTCCGCCCCGTTCGGCACACGCCCGTGCTCGCGCGCGGTGCGTGCGCTCACGAGCTGCCCTTCCCCCCGCCCGCCGACGACGAGCGGCACGCTGTCGCGCCGGTAGCCGTCCGCGTTGAACGCCGGCGCGATGCCCAGCGAGAAATCCTCGGTGATCGACACGCGCGGATCGAGCGCGACCTCGCCGGCGTACAGGCGATGCAGCGGGCTGCGGGCGCTCGCCAGCGCACGCGCCGAAAAGCCGCTCCAGCCGAGCAGGCTCGTCATCTCGTGAACGGCGTCCGGCGCGAAATACGCGCGGTAGCGTCCGGGCGCAAGCGCCTTCGGCGTGCGGCCGAGCACGGGCAGCCGCGCGGCGGCCGCCTCGACGCGGGCGGCGAACGCCGCATCGCTCCAGTCGTCGCCCGCATAGGCGGTCTTGATCGCCCGTCCGCTCGGGTCGTACAGCGACCAGCTGAAGTTGAAGTTCTCGACCTCGTACCAGCCGCGGCTGCCGGTCGACGACGCAAAGCCGCGCGCCAGCGTGCCACCCGCGTAAAAGCCGACGAAGTCGAGACCGCGCGCGCATTCGGCGACGACGCGCGCGAGCCCGTCCGCATCCGGCAGGCGCCCGGTGCGGTGCGTTTCCTGCAGCCACGACGAGGTATCGAACAGCAGGTGCGGATCGTCCGGCGCATCGCGCAGGCCGTCGCGCAGCACGGCCAGCGCCGCGGCCAGTTCGGGCAGGTCGGCCGCCGGATCGCCGCAGACGGTCAGCGCCGAATGCGCCTGCCGCGCCCCGTCGACGAGCCGCACGGACAATCGCCCCTGCGTGACGCGACCGGTCTGGCGAATCCTGCCGCCGTTGAAGCGGACGAAGTCGGACGTTTCGCTCGAGAAACCGAGCAGGACGGTTTCGGCCGGCGCCTTCAGCCGTTGCGCCTCGTCGGCGAGCCGGGTGAAATGCGCATGCCAGTCGATTCCGGCGCGGCGTGCCATCGGTTCGAATCCCGTCATCACGCGCCTCCGAATACGTCGACGCCGGCGAACACGCAGGCCGGCGCGGCGTGGCCGACCCGGATGATCTGCGCGGGCTCGCCCTTCCCGCAATAAGGCGTGCCGTAGATGCCGAACGTGCCCGCATCGCCTACCGCGCGCAGGCTGCGCCAGAACTGTGCGGAGATGCCGCGGTAGTTCGGGCGCTTGACGACCTGCGTGAGCCGGCCGTTCTCGATCAGTTGCCCGAATTCGCAACCGAACTGGAATTTGTTGCGGTGGTCGTCGATCGACCAGGACGTGTTGGTGCGCATCAGGATCCCGTGCTCGGTGCCCGCGACCAGCGCATCGAGCGACTGGTCGCCGGGTTCGACGTTCAGGTTCGCCATCCGGTCGATCGGCGCGCGGTTCCAGCTCGACGCGCGCGAATTGGCCACACCCGGCAGGCCCGCACGCTGCTGCGACAGCGCCCCGCCGAGCAGCCGTTCGAGCACGCCGTTGCGGATCAGGTACTGCTTGCGCGCCGGCGTGCCGTCGTCGTCGAACGCGTAGGACGCGGCTTCGGCGACCGGCTCGGGATCGAACGTGACGTTCAGCAGCGGCGAGCCGTACTGATAGTGGCCGACCATCTCCGGCCTGACGAAGCTCGATCCGGCGAAGTTGCGTTCGTCGCCGAGGATCCGGTCGAGTTCGAGCGGATGGCCGATCGACTCGTGGATCTGCAGCATCATCTGGTCGGGCATCAGCAACAGGTCGCGCCGGCCGGTCGGGCAGTTCGGTGCGGCCAGCAGCTGCAGCGCCTCGTCGGCGACGCGCGCGCCGGCGCCGTCGAAGCCGTAGCGCGCCAGCACGTCGAGGCCGCCCTGCGCCAGCGTGCCCGATTGACCGAGCGAGCGCGTCTGCGTGTCGCCGTCGCCGTGGGCGACGGCGTGCAGCTCGGGCATCAGGAAGCGGAACCGCTGGTCGATCCGGACGCCGTCGCTCGTCAGGTAACACTGTTCGGTGTCGACGATCATCACGCTCGCCGCGCGCTCGACGATGCGCGCGCCGAGGTTCGCCGCCGCGCATTCGTGCGCGAGACGCTCGATCCATTCCGCGCGCGACGGCAGTGCCGCGTCGACATCGGGCGACGCATACGTGCCGCTCGTCTGCGGGCGCGCGGCCTGGCGATGATCGACCAGCGCCCACGGCGCGCTTGCCCGTGCCCGCGCGGTCGCGATGTCGAGCGCCGCCTGCAGCCCGGCCGGGGACAGGTCGGGCGTCGCCGCATAACCGGCGCCCGTGCCGGCCCGGGCCATCAGCATCGCGCCGCGCTCGCGCGTGCGCGAGAACGGCTGCGCGACGTCGTTGCGCACCGCATGTTCGTCGATCGTCTCGTCGACGATGCGCAGCGACCAGAAATCGGCGTCGCTGCGCAACGTCTGCGCCGCCTGTACGGCTCGGGCGCCCGGCGCCCGGTTCTCGTCAATCATCGGTTCTCTCTTGCCTCTGCTGCGGGCCGCGCGCCGGCGCCGGCATGGACGACGCGAGCAGCGCCCGCGTATACGGATGGGATGGCGCGTGCAGCACGTCGAGCGTCTCGCCCTCCTCGACCACGCGCCCCGCCTTCATCACGATGACCCGGTGGGCCATCGCGCGCATCACCGCCAGATCGTGCGTGATGAACAGGTAGCTGAGTTTGTACTTCTTTTGCAGATTCGTCAGCAGATTCAGCACCTGCTTCTGGATCGACACGTCGAGCGCGCTCGTCGGCTCGTCGAGCACCAGCAGTTCCGGCTCCACCGCCAGCGCCCGCGCGATCGCGATCCGCTGCCGCTGCCCGCCGGAAAACTCGTGCGGATAGCGCAGCATCGCCTCGGCAGGCAGCCCGACCTCCTGCAGCAGCGCGGCGATCCGCGCCCGCCGCGCGTCGCCGGTCACCTGCGGCCGGTGCACGCCCAGCCCTTCGCCGACGATCTGCTCGACCGTCATGCGCGGCGACAGCGAGCCGAACGGATCCTGGAACACCACCTGCATGCGCCCGTACAGCGTGCGCCGGCCCTGCGTCGTGCGCAGCGACGCGAGCGGCATGCCGTCGATCTCGATCCCGCCCGACGCCGGCCGCTGCAAGCCGAGCACCGCCGACGCGAGCGTCGATTTCCCCGAACCCGACTCGCCGACGATCCCGAGCGTTTCGCCGCGCTTCAGGCTCAACTGCACGTCGTGCACGGCGCGGAACGTCGTCTTGCCGAGCACCGAGCGCCAGCCCTTTGCCGCGATGCGGTAGTCGACGGCAAGTTGCCGCACGTCGAGGATCGTCTGCGCGCCGGCGGCGACCGGCTCGACCGCCCGTTGCGGCGCGCTGTCGAGCAGCCGGCGCGTGTACGGATGCTGCGGCGCCGCGAACAGCCCGGCGGTCGTGCCGGTCTCCACCAGCACGCCCTTCTCCATCACGGCCACACGCTGCGCGAAGCGCCGCACGAGGTTCAGGTCGTGCGTGATCAGCAGCACGGCCATCCCGCGCTCGGCGGCCTCCCGCTCCTGCAACTCGATCAGCAGGTCGACGATCTGCTGGCGCACCGTCACGTCGAGCGCGGTGGTCGGCTCGTCCGCGAGCAGCAGCCGCGGCCGGCACGCCAGCGCCATCGCGATCATCGCGCGTTGCCGCTGCCCGCCCGACAGCTGGTGCGGAAAGCTGTCGATACGCCGCTCCGGCTCGGGAATCCCGGTGCGCCGAAGCAGCGCGATCCCGCGCTCGCGCGCTTCACCCGGGCGCAGCCCCTCGTGCAGCCGCAGGCTCTCGGCGATCTGCTTGCCGATCGTATACAGCGGATTGAGCGCCGTCATCGGCTCCTGGAACACCATCGCGATATCGGCGCCGCGGATCCCGCGCATCTGCTGCTCGGTCTTCGCGAGCAGGTCCTCGCCGTCGAACAGCATCCGCCCCGACAGCGTCGCCTGCTGCGCGAGCCGCAGGATCGACAGCGCGGTCACGCTCTTGCCCGACCCCGACTCGCCGACGAGCGCCACGCGCTCGCCGCGGCCGATCGACAGGCTCAGGTCCTGGACGGCCGCGTTCGCGCCGAAATGCGCGGAAAACCCGTCGATCTGCAGCAACGGTCTCGTCATCATCGCCCTCCGCCGAATGCCGAGCCGCGCGTGCGCGTGTCGAGCGCGTTGCGCAGCGCATCGCCCATGAAGGTGAGCAGCAGCAGCGTCACCACCAGCGCCGCGAACGCCGCGATCGAGATCCACCACGCATCCAGGTTGTTCTTCCCCTCCTGCAGCAGCTCGCCGAGGCTCGGCGTCGGCGGCGGCACGCCGAGCCCGAGGAAGTCGAGGCTCGTCAGCGACAGGATCGCCGCGCTCATCCGGAACGGCAGGAACGTGATCACCGGCGTGAGGCTGTTCGGCAGCACGTGGCGCCAGATGATCTGCGCGTTCGTCAGCCCCATCGTGCGTGCCGCTTTCACGTAGTCGAGCGCGCGGTTGCGCAGGAATTCGGCGCGGACGTAGTCGGACAGCACGAGCCAGCCGAACATCGACAACAGCACGAACAGCAGCCACAGCGACGGCGTGAAGATCGACGCGAAGATGATCAGCAGGTACAGGTCGGGCAGCGCGCTCCAGATCTCGATCAGGCGCTGGCCGACCAGGTCGGTACGGCCGCCGTAGAAGCCTTGCAGCGCGCCGGTCAGCACGCCGACCAGCACGCCCGATACCGTCAGCGCGAACGCCATCAGCACCGACAGCCGGAACCCGTACAGCAGCCGCGCGAGCACGTCGCGCCCGAACTGGTCGGTGCCGAGCCAGTTGCTGGCCGACGGCGGCGCCGGATACGGCCGCGACGCGAAATAGTCGATCGTGTCGTAGCGATAGCGGTTTGGCGGATAAAGCGCGAAATTGCCGTGCGACTCGAGTTTCGTGCGGATGTACGGGTCGAGATAGTTCGTCATCGCGGGAAAATCGCCGCCGAACGCGGTCTCCGGATAGTCCTTCACGATCGGGAAGTAATAGTGCCCGTCGTAGCGCACGATCAGCGGCCGGTCGTTCGACAGCAGGTTCGCGCCCAGGCTGAGCACGAACAGCACCGTGAAGATCACGAGGCTCCAGTAGCCGAGCGGCTGCGCGCGAAAACGCAACCACGTGCGCCGCCACGGCGACGGCGAGGCCGCGCACGCGGCGCATGCCTGGTCAGTGGTCCAGGCGGTTGAACTGGATACGGGGGTCGACGAGGACATAGCAGATATCCGCGATGAGTTTGGTCAGCAGGCCGATCAGCGTGAACAGGAACAGCGAACCGAGCACGACCGGATAGTCGCGGCGGATCACCGAGTCGTACGACAGTTGCCCCATGCCGTCGAGCGAGAACAGCGTCTCGATCAGCAGGTTGCCGTTCAGGAATGCGCCGACGAACGCGGCCGGCAGCCCGGTCAGCAGCGGGATCGCCGCGTTGCGCAGCACGTGCTTCCACAGCACGTCGCGCTCGGGCGCGCCCTTCGCGCGGGCGGTCAGCACATATTGCCGGCCGATCTCCTCGAGGAACGTGTTCTTGGTGAGGATCGTGACGATCGCGAAGTTGCCGACGACCGACGCCGTCACCGGCATCACGATGTGCCACAGATAGTCGAGCGCCTTTCCGATCAGCGTCAGGTCGTCGAAGTTGTCGGACGTGAGCCCGCGCATCGGGAACACCTGCCAGAACGTGCCGCCGCCGAACAGCATCAGCAGCAGCACACCGAGCACGAAGCCCGGCACCGCGTAGCCGGCCAGCACCAGCACGCTCGTCACGGTGTCGAACCGCGACCCGTTGCGCACCGCCTTCGCGATGCCGAGCGGCACCGACACCAGGTACGTGAGGATCACCGTCCACATCCCGAGCGTGATCGACACCGGCAGCTTCGAGCGAATGACCGCCCACACACTGCGATGCGCGAAATAGGACTGGCCGAGGTCGAACGTCGCATAACTCTTCAGCATCAGCACGTAGCGTTCGAGCGGCGGCCTGTCGAAGCCGAACTGCTTGCGGATCTGTTCGATCTGCTGCGGGTCGACGCCCTGGCTGCCGTGGTAGCCGCCGCCTCCGCCGCCCGCCTCCCCGCCGCGCGCACTGCCGTGGCGCAACTGCGCGAGCACCTGTTCGACCGGCCCGCCCGGCACGAACTGCGTGACCGCGAACGTGATCGTCACCACCCCGATCAGCGTCGGGACCATCAGCAGCAACCGCCTGAGTATGTATGCGAGCATCGTCGTTCCCCCGTCAGGCCGCCGGCGCGGGTTTCGCCGCCGGATGCTTCACGTACCAGTAGTCGATGATCCAGTCTTCGTACTGATAGGAGTCCGGCACGATCGCCGGGTGGCCGAGCGTCGCCTTGTACGCGATCCGCGCATTCGGCAGGTAATACTGCGGGATCAGCGCGTACAGGTTGATCAGCACACGGTCGAGCGCGTGCGTGGCCGTCTCGAGATCGTCGAGCGTGTCGGCCGCGAGCGCCGCGCGGATCAGCGCGTCGACCGCCTTCGACTTCACGCCCGGATAGTTCTCGGAGCCCGGCTGCGACGCAGCCGCGCTGCCGAAGCGGCGCGTCAGCTCCGCACCCGGGATCGTCACGGGCAGGTAGATGTACGTCGTCATGTCGTACTCGAAGTTGTCGAGCCGCTTCAGGTAGACCGCGCTGTCGATCTCGCGCAGGTACGCGTGGATGCCGAGCATCGCGAGCGCCTGCGTGTACGGCAGGATCAGGCGGTCCATGCCGGGCTGGTCGTCGATGATCTCGATCGTCATCGGCGTGCCGTTCGCGTCGCGCAGCGCGCCGTCGCGGTAACGCCAGCCCGCCTGCGCGAGCAGGTCGCGCGCCTGCTTCAGGTTCGCACGCAACGAGTCGGGCGGCAGCGTCGACGGTTGCCGAACCATCGGGCCGAACACCTCCGGTGGCAGCGTCGAGCGGAACGGTTCGAGCAACGCGCGCTCCTTCTCGCTCGGCATGCCGGTTGCCGCGAACGGGCTCGCCTCCCAGAAGCTGTTGGTACGGCGATACTGCCCGTAGAACATCATCCGGCTCATCCAGTCGAAGTCGAACGCCAGCGCGAGCGCGTGCCGCACCCGCACGTCCCGGAACATCGGCTTGCGCATGTTGATCAGGAAGCCCTGCATCTGCGCGGGGCCGTCAGGAAACTCGCCGCGCTCGAGCATGCCGTTGCGGAAGTTCTTGCCGACGTACTTGCGCGCCCACTGCGTCGCGCTGTATTCCATGCGCGCGTCGATGTCGCCGGCCTTGAACGCCTCGAGCGCCGTGTACTGATCCAGGTACAGCTTGAACGACACGCGCGCGAAGCGGAACATGCCGCGTCGCGACGGCAGGTTCGCCGCCCAGTAGTGCGGGTTGCGCACATAGACGATCTGCTTGTCGTTCTTGCGTTGCTCGATCAGGTACGGGCCGCTCGCGATCGGCGGCACCGTTGCGATCTGGTCGAACGGCGGCCGCGTGCCGTCCGCACGCTGCCCCCACTTCGGCGAGAACACCGGCAGGTCGCCCGCGATCAGCGCGGCGTCGCGCTCCGCGTGCTTGAACTCGAAGCGCACCGTGTGGCCGTCGACGACCACCGCACGCCTGATGATCGAGAACTGCGCGTTGTACAGCGGCGAGGCCTGCGGGCTCGTCAGCGTATCGAACGAATACCTGACGTCGGCCGCGGTGACCGGGTCGCCGTTCGAGAAGCGTGCGGCCGGATCGAGGTGGAACGTGGCCGAGAGTCCGTCGGGCGCGACCTCGACGTCGTCGGCGATCAGCGCGTATTCGGATGCGAGCTCGTCCCAGCTGCGCTGCATCAGCGTGTCGAACATCAGGTTCTTGATGTCCGGCGCAGGCGAGCCGCGCACGAGAAACGGGTTCAGCGAATCGTAGCTTTGCGCTTCGTCGTAGTTTTCGAAATCGAGCGTGCCGCTGTCCGGCGCGTCCGGATTCGCGTAGTCGAAATGCATGAAGCCCGGCGGATACTTCGGATGGTCGTATTGCGAGATCGCCGGCACGGCGAGCGCGGCCTGCGGCATGACGCCGCCCGACACGAACCACGCGGCGCACGCAAGCAGCGCGACGCGCGTGGCGGCACGCATCCGCGCATGCGTGCGCTTCAGGCGCTTCAGGTGCGAGTGGCGCGGCACGCGTGCCCGTCGCCCATTCAACAGTCTCATGGTCAGTCTGTCCGGAAGCGTGCGGGCGCGCTGCCTGCGCACGGTCGATGCCTGTGCCGGACGCCGCATGCCGGCCGCGTCCCGCGTGGGGGTTCGTGCTGTACACGATCGGATCAACTGCGCCGCCGCGCGGCCCGGTTGCGGGACGTCGTGGCGCCAGGCGAAAAAAGGCCGCCCCGAAAAGGGGGTAGTGGACGTGGAGCGGCCTGTCCAAAGCCTGTCAGCGCATTGCGGTCGCCGTCAGAACTTGTACGTCGCGCCGACCTGCGCGAACCGGCCGATGTACGAATACACCGACGTGTCGTACCCGCTCTGGTCCAGCGTGCCGTTCGCGAAGATCGGGTCGTACGGCGGCGTGCGGTTGAAGAGGTTGTTGATGCCGCCGTAGATCGTCCAGTTCTTGAAGCCCGTGTACGTCATCATCAGGTTGAACTGGCTGTACGAGCCGACCTTCGACGGCGCGGGCGCCGGCAGCAGGTTCTGCGCGTACGGGCCCGTGAACTGCCACGTCAGCGCCGCATCGAACTTCCGGTAGTTCCAGTCCAGCGTCGTGTTGCCGCGCCAGCGCGGGAAGCTGCCGCCGAACGGCTGCGTGATCGTGAAGTTGTTGCCCGCGCCGTTGACCGGCGTGCCGCCCGGGAAGCCGATCTTGTAGCTGTTGATGTACGCCCAGTCGCCCGACAGCGTGACCGTGCCCCAGCCCTTGAGCGGCAGGCCCTGGCGGAACGTGCCTTCGAAGCCGTTCGTGTCGAGGTAACCGAGGTTCTGGTACGGAATCATCTTGTACAGCAGCTGGCCCGTCGTCGGATCGGTCACGACCTGCGACGGCGCGCCCTGGCCGATCACGTTGTCGATGCGGATCTTGTACCAGTCGAAGCCGAGATCCGTGTAGCGGCTCGGCGACACCTGGAAGCCGATGTTGAAGTTGCGCGTGCGTTCCGGCGCGAGGTTCGGGTTGCCGACGGTGATCGACGTGTAGTTCTGGCCGGTGGCCGGATCGACCTGGATGCCGAGCGTCTGCGACTTGCTGTCCTCGACGAAGGTCGGCGCGCGGAAGCCGCGGTTGTACGACGTATACAGCGTGAGGGCCTTGATCGGCTGGTAGCGCAACGCGAAGCGCGGCGAGAAGGCACCGCCCACGTCCGTGTAGTGGTCGTAGCGGCCGGCCTGGCTGAACGTCAGGTTCTCGAGGATCGGCACGTTGATCTGGTAATAGACGGCCGCGACGTTGCGCTGGCCGTTCACCGTCTCGAGGTCCGGGGTAACGACCGCCCCGCTCAGGTATTCGGAGCCCGGCGTCAGCACTTCGCTCTGATGCGTGAACTGCGCGCCGAAACCGATCCCGACGTCGCCGGCCGGCAGATGGAACAGGTTCGGCGTCGACAGCGTCGCGTCGATCGTGTCGAGCTTCGAGATGCCGAGGTTGTTCGCTTCCTGGAACAGCCCGTTGAACGCGTTCGGCGTCGCCGCCGGGTTCGCAAAGTTCAGCGTGCCGTTCTGGTAGATGTTGTTCAGCGCGTTGACGTTCAGCTGGTTCGTGAACACGTTCGACACCGTGCTCTGCGAGTGGCTGACCGACGTCGCCCAGTCCCAGTCGCCGTACGGCAGCGTGAACGACCCCTTGATGCCGGCGGCCGCACGCCAGTAGTTCGCCCAGGTCTTCTGCGCGACCGTGTTCGGAAACGCGTAGGTGAGCGGCGTGGCCGCGCCCGTCGTGTTGTACGGGTTGCTGACCGGTACCGTGTAGTTGAACGGCGACAGCAGCTTCGTCTGCGGATTCCAGACGAGCGCCGGGTTCTGCGGGTTGCCGATCACGTTGTTCCACAGGCCGTCGTTGGTCGTGGTCGTGTTGTAGCTCTCGAGGAAATCCGCGAACGCGGTCGTCTTGTCGTCGATCTTGAAGTCCCCATGGAGCTTCGCGTTCAGGCGCTCGGTCATCGGCAGGATCGACGTGCTTTCAGCCGTGTTGTACGCGCAGATCGTGCCCGGCGATCCGGACGACAGCGAATTCGACGCGGCCTGATGGACCGAGCCGCCGAACGGGCAGCCCCCGCTCAGCGCCTGCGCGACGCCGCCGGGCATGTTCCAGTACGACGGCGCGAGCAGCGAGAAGCCGCCCGGCTTGCCCGTGAAGTCCTGGTTGCGCGTCGAATCGCGATCGGCCAGCGTGAAGCCGTTCGACTTGTAGTAGCTGAGCGCGGCCGTCACGTTGAAGCGGTCGGCGTTCAGGTCGCCGAAGCCGCCGAGCACGCCGAACTTCGTCGTGCCGTCGCCGTTGCCGGCATTGATCGCGCTGCCGAGGCTGCCGTCGAGCTGCAGGCCGCGGAAATTGTGTTTCGTGATGATGTTGACAACCCCGCCGATCGCGTCCGAACCATACTGCGACACGGCGCCCGTCTTCACGATTTCGATCCGCTCGATATCGTTGAGCGGGATCGTGTTGAGGTCGAAGAACGAGTCGACGCTGTTCGAGAAGAATGCGTAAGGTGCGACGCGCTGGCCGTCGACCATCACGAGCGTGTACTTCTCGGACAGGCCGCGCAGCGCGATACCGGCCGCGCCGGCCGCGAAGTTGCCCGATTGCCCTTCACCCCAGCTGTTCGCCGAGTTGGCCGCCGCATCGCGCAGGAAGTCGGTGACGGTCACCGCGCCGCTGGCCTGGATTTCCTTCGGCGTGATCGTCTGCACCTGCTGGAAACCGGTCTTGTCGGCCTGCCGGATCAGCGAACCCGTCACTTCGAAGCGCTTGATCTGCGCGACCTTGCCCTGCCCGTTCGCGCCGGATGCGGCGGGCGTGGCCTCCGTTGCCGCGCTCGCTGCCGCGTCGGGCGCCGCGGCGCCCGTGGCAGCGGCGGCATCCGGCGTGCCGCCCGCCTGTGCAACGGTCACGGGCGCGCCGTTCGCGACCGCATCCGCGATCGCGACGGCGCCCGGCGCCGGCTGGCTCTGGGCAAACGCCGGCGGCGCCAATGCCGCCGTCAGCGCCAGCTCCGCCCAGACTATCCTCTTGATGGCCAACGCCAAAACTCTCTGCTTCATCTTGTTCCCTCTCGCTCGTAGTAAGACCCCACCTGCTGCGCGCCGGAACCTTGTGAATTCCTTGCGCGTCCTGGGTGCCCGTGTAACGGAACCCGCGATTGCCACGCCTTCGATTGCCACGTTTTCTACCGCCACGACTCGAACGGCACGGCTTCGGGGCACCAGCACCATTCAGCATCACCGTCGTTTTCTATTTTGATTCGCCATACTAAACACCTACATTGAGCGCATTACTTGCTTCCTGCCGATTCGACCGGCATCCGCTACCGATCGGGTACCTCTCCTTTCTGACGGCCCGCCGTACCGGCCGCCCTTGCTAGAACAGCCTGGGCGTGCCGACCCAGACGATCACCGCCTCTTCGTCGGCGGTGTTGCGCCACGCATGCGGCATCGTCGATTCGTAATGCGCGGTATCGCCCTCGTTCAGCGTGAACGTGCAATCCTCGAGCGTCAGCGCCACCTGCCCGCGCAACACATAGACGAACTCCTCGCCCGCGTGCGTCGTCATCTCGGACGACAACTGCCCCGCCGGCATCCTGACGAGGATCGCGTCGAGCTTGCGGCCGTCCACCAGATTCGTCAGCCGGGCGAACCGGCTGGCCGAGTTGGTGAACTGGAAATACTGCAGCGCATTGCCGCGGCATACCGAGCGCGCCTCCGTCGGCGTGTCGATGAAGTACTGCATCGTCACGCCCAGCGCCTTTGCGATCCGGACCAGCGACGTGATCGACGGCGTCGCCCGCCCACGCTCGACCTGCGACAGGAACGGCTTCGAAATGCCGGCGATCGTCGACGTTTCGTCGAGTGTGAGTTTCAGGCGCTGGCGCAGCGCCCGGATCTTGTTGCCTAGCGACACGGCGACGAGCACCGACTCATCAGGGGGCAAAACCATGGAAAGACGGACCCTCGCAGTCGAAATCGGTTTGATGTCGTCAAGCCTCGACCGATGCCATGACGCGACCGGCCCGGCGCGATACCCGACTGCACGCTGTCGCGGCGTGCACGCCACGCGTGGTGCGGCACGGCACCCGCATCGCTCGGCCGTGCCGATCCCGCACATTTCATTCGGCTTACTAATCAACAAGGCTACCCCTTTTCCCTCGGCTGACCTGCCCTCATGCATCGGTGCCGTCTGATCGGCGCACCGATTTCCGCTCACCGACCACGCCCGCTCCCGCGCCGCGGGCCGTCGTGCCCGTGCGTTGCGTTAGCGGGATGCCACCACGGTCCAGAGCCGTGCGAGGTCGGCGGAACCGTCGGTGCCCTTGACCGTGCGCAGCACCTGGACCGCACGCGCCTTCTGACCGGCCACGTAATACGCCTCGCCGAGCCGCAGTCGCGCCGCGTCCGGATGCTCGAGCCCGCCCTTCGCGATCGCCTGCTCCATCATCGGCAGGCCCTGCTGCGCCTTGCCTGCGAAGACGAGGTTCATACCCGCGTCGATCGGCGCAGCCGGCGTCGCGGCTTCCCCGCCCGATTGCGCGCGCTTTGCCGCGAGCGCCTGCAGCCGCTTCTCGCGATCCGCCTGTGCGTCCTTGCCGAGTACGCCGGACGCGAACCCCTGGTCGATCACCTGCTTGCCTTCGGCGGGCGACCCTGCCACCAGCGCAAGTTGCGTCATCTCCATGTACGCGTCGGCTGTCGCGAGCGAGCCCGTCGCCCGGCGCAACCGGTAGATGTCGAGATCGAGTGACGGCAGATACCCCGGGTTGCCGCGAATCGCCGTGACCATTTCGTCCCAGTACGCGGGGCTCGGGTGGTAAGCCACCAGCAGCCCGAGCGCACCGCGATACGCGTTGCCGTCCTTCACTTTCTGCGCGCAGGTCGCAAGCATCTGCAACTGCCCTTCATCCGGCGCGTGTCCGCCGTTCGCCTGCGCGTCGGTGCTCGCTTTCAACTGGCTCACGAGCGGTGTGCAATCGTTTGACAGGTAGTACGACTGCGTGAGCAGCGTGCGCATTTCCGGATCGGATCCGCCTGCCTTCAGGTAGCGCTGTGCAATCCGGATCGCCAGCGGGTAGTTCTTCTGCTGGAAGTAGATGCCGGCCAGTGCCGCCGTGGTCCGCTGCTCGTCCTCGCCCGACAGCCGCCCCGAGTTCAGCACGGCCTCGTAGGCCTGCGCGGCCGTGCTCAAGTCGCCTGCCGCCATCGCGGCCGCGCCGCGCATCTCCTCCACCATGTAGGTTTCGTACGGCGTCCGGTTCGGCACGGCCGCCGCCTGGGCGATCTTGCCCAGTGCATCGCGATACTTGTGCGCCCGGTACAGGTCCTGTGCGGCCGCCAATGGCTTTGCCACGTCCGGCCGCAGCGCGTCCGCCGGTAATGCCGGGCGTCCGAGCAAGCCTGCCGCGCCGAGCGCCGCCACCGCCATCATCCGTTTCCATCGTCGCTGGTTCATCGGCTCGTCCGTGTCGTCATTGCATGAACTGTTCGTTACCGATCAGGCCGATCTTGGTCGCGCCCACGCGTTGCGCGGACGCGAGCACGGCGGCCACGTCCTTGTACGGCACCAGCTTGTTGGGGCGCAGGTGGATTTCCGCCTGCACGGGTTCCGCCGCCACCTGGGTCAGTTTCGCCTCGAGCGCCGTGCGGTCCGGCACCGGTGCGCCGTTCCACGTCGTCGTGCCGTCGAAATCGATGTCGATCTGCACGATTTCCGGCGGCGTGGCCAGCGGCGGCGGGTTACCCACCGGCAGGTCCATCTTCACCGAATGCATCTGAATCGGGATCGTGATGATCAGCATGATCAGCAACACCAGCATCACATCGATCAGCGGCGTGGTGTTGATATCGACCATCACTTCCGGTTCGGCATTGCTTCCGCCCGAAGGCACATTCATTCCCATCGTCGACTCCTGTCGATCAGCGTTAGTGCTTTAGCACTTACGCTGATCCCATGCTTCGCGGTCGATCAGCGTTGGTGCTTTAGCACTTACGCTGATCCCATGCTTCGCGGTCGATCAGCGTTGGTGCTTTAGCACTTACGCTGATCCCATGCTTCGCGGTCGATCAGCGTTGGTGCTTTAGCGCCTACGCCGCCCTCATGCTTCGCAATCAATCAGCATTAATGCTTCAGCACCTACGCCGACCCCATGCCCCAAGGCCGACCAGCGTCAGTGCATCACCCCCAACCGCCAGCCCGCCATCTCACCAAGATTCCCGTCCACGACTAGCCGCCGCGCGCGGGCGACTCCGTAATGAACGACAGTTTCGCAATCCCCGCGCGCTCGCACATCGTGACCACCCGGCCGATGAACTCGTAACGCGTGTTCTGGTCGCCGCGCACGTGGACGCTCGGCTGCGGCTGCTGCTGCGACACGTCCTTCAGCTTCGCGAGCAGTGTCTGCGCATCCACCAGCTGTTCGCCCCAGAAGAAGTCGCCATCGCGGTTCACCGCGATCTCGATGCTCTTCGGCGTCGTCTGCAGCGGTTGCACCGTCTCCTTCGGCAACTGAAGCTGGATCGTGTGCGTCACGACCGGGATCGTGATCAGGAAGATGATCAGCAACACCAGCATCACGTCGACGAGCGGCGTCGTGTTGATGTTGGCGATCACCTCGTCGCTATCGTCCTGCCCGACGTTCATGGCCATCGCGCGTCTCCGTCGGCCGGTCAGTTCGCGAGCGACGCCGCGGCCGGCGACGAGGACGCCGCGCGTACCGGGCGCCGATTGCCGGCCAGCAGCACCGTGTGCAGTTGCGCGCCGAAGTTGCGAACCCGCTCCATCACCGACTTGTTGCGCCGGACCAGGAAGTTGTAGCCGAGCACCGCGGGCACCGCGACGGCGAGGCCGATCGCGGTCATGATGAGCGCCTCGCCCACCGGGCCCGCGACCTTGTCGATCGACGCCTGGCCTGCGATGCCGATGGCGGTCAGCGCGTGATAAATCCCCCAGACCGTGCCGAACAGCCCGACGAACGGCGCCGTGGAGCCCACCGTGGCCAGGAATGCGAGCCCGTCCTGCATCCGGTTCGACACGTTCGTGATCGAGCGCTCGACCGATACGTCGATCCACGTGTTGCGGTCCACGGCTTCCAGCAGCGCATCTTCATGATGCTCGCCGGCCTCGATCGCCGTTTCGGCGATGAACCGGAACGGTGACGCCTCGTCGAGGAGCTTGGCGCCCTCGGCCAGCGACGGTGCGGACCAGAGCTGCGCATCTGCCAGTTTCGCGCGGCGGTTGGCGCGCAACTGTTCCAGGAACTTCGTGATCATGATGTACCAGCTCCCCATCGACATGATCACCAGCAGGATCAGCACGAAACGGGCGACGAAGTCGCCGTTCTTCCATAGCGCGCCGAGCCCGTACGGGTTCTCGACCGCTTCCGTCGTGGCCGGCGCGGGCGGCGGAGCCGGTTCGGCGGCGGCCGGAGCCGTGGCCGGTGCGGCTGACGGCGCCGCGGCCTGTGCCGCCGTGCCGGCCGCGCCGCTTGCCTGCGCATGGGCGAGCTGCGGCGCAACGAACCCGTCGACTGCGACGACGGACATCAGGATGCTTGCCGCCAACGCGGCCAGTGAACGCTTCGTCATACCCCACTCCAGTTATTTCGGTGAACTTAATACGGCAGTTCGTGATGGTTTTTCCCGACCCGGTTCGCGCCGGGCCGCCCACTGCATCAATTCAGATTGAACGAGAACGGTACCTGGACCCGCACCGACTGGCCCTGCGCGACGCACTTGAATCGTTTTACGGTGTTGTAGGCAGCGCGATCGAGGACCGGATCTGCCGACTGCGCCACGCGCTCGTTCGTGATGTTCCCTTCCGCATCCACGACGAATTCGATCGTTACGTCACCCGTGATGTTGTTTTCCTGCGCTTCCTTCGGATACTGGATCGACGCGCGAAGCGCGTCCGAATTCGGGCAGACGACACCCACGTCATGGCTGACGGGCTTGGCCGGCGCCGGGGGCGCCACGACCGGTGCCTGCACGGCCGGCGCGGAGGGTACCGGGGCCGACTGGTGCGTGATCGTCGCCTGCGGCGGCGCCTGCACCGGCACTTCCGGCGGCGGGACGAACGGGGGCGGCGGCGGCGCGAACTTCGGCGGCGGGAGTTTGACCACGGGCATCGGCGGTGGCGGCGGCGGCTTGACCGGCTCGATGATGCGGGTTTCGATCGGGTGCTGGATCACCTGCACGACTTTCGTCGCCAGGCCGTTGAGCAACGCGTAGATCAGCACTGCATGCAGCACCAGGACGATTCCGACGCCGCCGAACCGGCGTACCGGATTCTGTTGCTTCTTGCCGAACTCTCGCGGACGGCCCAGCGTAGCCAGTCCGCTGTTCGACGTAACCAGACTTTCTTCGACTTTCATGCCCACCATCCATCCCCCAAGCGATTCGCCCAGTTTCGGATTGCTGCCGGCGGCGAAACCAGGTCGGCATCGCCATCGCATCTACCCGAACATTTCATTTCAAATTCAATTTGCAATCCGAATTGAAAGAATTGCATTCGAATTCCAATACACTCTTTTTCAAGGAATCGTTCCGGCCGGCGCGGCCCGGTGTTGCACCGGAAAACCACGCGCCTGCACGTTCAGGCAATTGTCAGCTGAGCGGGCGGCGCCGCATGTTTCGTATGACGATTCGCCGTTCGTTACGCGGTGATGTCATTGGCGCCGTTCACTTGGGTGCAGAAGATAGCAAGGAAAAAATTTTGCCGTCAAACTTTATTTGATACCCGAATACAAAGTTTGGAGGGGATATTCAAATAATATTCCGGTAAGCACAAATACAACTTTTATTATTAATTTGGTAATTGAATTGTATGGGTATATGCGAAAACGGATATTGATCCGCTTCAACATAAATATCGGCATATCTCCTGCATAGCACCAAAAAAGGGCATTCGGAAAGTAACCTCGAGGATGCATCCCCCGCCTCGTCATCGCCCGCATGTCGACGGACATGCCAGTCGACCGCCTCGAACTGGCCGGGATCGTTTCCTCAAGGACGGCGCACCGGAGATGTCGAACCAGAGGTACCAGAACAGTTAATCTGGAATGCGACTTAAATTAAGGATTGGTCGGCCGCCGTAAATACGCCGCCAAAAAATTCGGATGGCGAATTAACTATCCGACGGCCATCCCGCTGACAAGACCTGCAACCCTGTCACACTCGCACCGACAAATGCCCGTGCACCGCAAGCGTCAGGACTGCATGCCCTGCATCTTGTGCGAGAAATGCGCACGCTCGGCCGTCTCCATCAGCGTCAGGAATTCATCCTGCATCATGTGGATCAGTGCTTCGTGGTCGCCGGCCTCGAAATAGACTTCCGGCTGCTGTGCGAGTCGTTCCTCGAGAAACGTCTTCATGCCGTACGCCATGCAGACCGGCGGCAGCGCACCCATGTCGCAATCCTTGAACAGCTCGCGCAGTTCGACCTCGCGGGCGAGCACGAGATGGCGTCCCGTCTTCACCCAGAGATCCGACAGGCGCACGGCGTGCGTGGTCGGCAATACGGCTGCGACGTAGCCTTCGTCGTCTTCGAGGAGCACGGTTTTCGCGAGGCGATCGCCGGGGATATGCGCGGCGGCGGCCGTCTCCATGCTCGTATGGCTATAGGGGTGGTACACCACTTCGTACCGCGATGACTTCTGGCGCAGGCAATCCTGCAGGGTGGCTGATACTGGCATGGCACACCTCGTCTGGGCGAATCGGGCGAACGGCGTTCGCTCCGGATTTGTTCAGCATAGGTCGCATTCGAGTCAATGGAAACGCCGCCTCACCCCTTCCTCATTCGGGTGCCCGTTCTGGTTCCAACCCCGATTCCAGCCCCTTTTCGCGCAGCCATTCGCGGTTGAAGAGCCGAGCACGATAGATGTCGCCGCGATCGCACAGCAAAGTCACGATCGTATGCCCCGGGCCCATCCTGCGGGCCAGCCAGACCGCCGCCGCGACGTTGATTCCGCTCGATCCGCCGACGTACAGCCCTTCTTCGCGCAGCAGCCGGTAGACCATCGTCACGCACTGCGAATCGTCGATCCTCACGGCGTCGTCGATCGGTGCGCCGGCCAGATTCGCGGTGACGCGCGTCGAGCCGATGCCTTCGGTGATCGAGCTGCCTTCGGCACCGAGGTCGCCCGTTTTCACGTAACCGTAGAGCCCGCTTCCGTGCGGATCGGCCAGCACGATCCGGACCTCAGGATTCTGCTCCTTCAGGTAGCGGCTCACGCCCGCCAGCGTGCCGCCCGTGCCGGTTGCGCAGACGAACGCATCGACCGTGCCCGCCGTATCGCGCCAGATTTCCGGTCCGGTCGTCTCGTAGTGCGCCTGCCGGTTGACGACGTTGTCGAACTGGTTGGCCCATACCGCATTGTCGAGTTCGTCCGCGAGCCGCCCGGCAATCTTCTGATAATTGTTCGGGTCGCGATACGGCGCCGCCGGCACCGGGCGCACGTCGGCGCCGAGCGTGCGCAGGATCGCCATCTTGTCCGGCGATTGCGTGTCGGGAATCACGATCACGCAGCGATAACCGCGCGCCGCGCAGATGTGCGCAAGACCGATGCCCGTGTTGCCCGCCGTGCCCTCGACGACGGTGCCGCCCGGCTTCAGCGCGCCGCGCTGCTCGGCGTCGCGGATGATGTAGAGCGCCGCGCGATCCTTCACCGAACCGCCCGGATTCATGAATTCCGCCTTGCCCAGGATTTCGCAGCCCGTTTCCGCGCTGAGCTTCGCCAGCCGGATCAACGGCGTGCGTCCCACGCAGTCGACGAAGCCGTGTCGCACGTCCATGCTCCCCTCCGTTGCATTCGCGCTCGCGCGCCCTACACAACCAAGGATAGGACGCGTCGCTTTCGACGCCAGCCGCCGCGTACTAAGCTTGGAGAGCCCATTGCGGCGCGCGCGCCGCATCGCCAGACGAGGTCCGCCATGCTGCAATTCGAAACCGTCACCATCGACAAACCCGAGGCCGTGAATTTCATCCTCGGCCAGTCGCATTTCATCAAGTCCGTCGAGGACATCCACGAGACGCTGGTCGGCACCGTGCCGGGCATTCGTTTCGGGCTCGCGTTCTGCGAGGCATCGGGCAAACGTCTCGTGCGCCGCTCCGGCACCAATGCGGAACTCGTCGAGCTCGCGTGCCGCAACGCCCTTGCGATCGGCGCCGGTCACGCGTTCATCGTGTTCCTCGGCGACGGTTTCTATCCGGTCAACGTGCTCAATGCGATCAAGGCCGTGCCGGAGGTCTGCCGGATCTACTGCGCGACCGCGAACCCGACCGACGTGATCGTCGCGGAAAGCGCGCAGGGGCGCGGGATCGCCGGTGTTGTCGACGGCTTTCCGCCGCTCGGCGTCGAAAACGACGACGACGTGCGCTGGCGCAAGGATCTGCTGCGCACGATCGGATACAAGGCGTAGGCGCGGGCCGCCGGTGCGGCCGCGGCGCATACATCGAGCTTCCGCCAGGGCCTGCCCTGCAGACGTGACCGCATCGTCGATGCGAACCGCGTCTCCCGGACCTGCGAAACACGAAGAAAAAGCGGTGGGATCAAAGGCGCGACCGCGGGCAGGATTTCAGGTCGCTGAGTTGGCTGACCGTTAGTTGCAATCTCGAGAACAGGATTACGCTCCCGGTGGCGACGCGCCGGCCACCCGGCTGTCCTATACTGGCCGCAACAGACCGACCGGCAGCCGCGCCGACACGACGACCGCGCCGCCGCCCCCTTCCCGGAGCCACGCATGCATTACCAGCTGATCTACGAACTCGTCGACGATTACCTGTCGCGGCGCGAACCGTTCCGCGCCGAACATCTCGCGCTTGCACAGGCCGCGACCGAGCGCGGCGAACTCGTGCTCGCCGGCGCGCTGTCGGACCCGGCCGACCAGGCCGTGCTCGTGTTCGAGGGCGATTCGCCGGAGGCGGCCGAGTCGTTCGCGCGCGCCGATCCGTATGTGCAGAACGGCCTCGTGAAATCGTGGCGTGTGCGTCCGTGGCGCGTCGTTATCGGCAAGCACGCGCCGCGCTAGGCGCGACGCAGGACTACAGCCACCCTGCCCGCTTGAATCGCCACCACAGCGCGAAGTCGGCGACGACCATCACCGCGATACAGCCGTAGAAACCGTATTTCAGGTGCAACTCGGGCATGTTCGCGAAGTTCATCCCGTAGATGCCGGCGATCATCGTCGGTATCGCGAACAGCGCGGCGAACGAACCGAGCCGTTTCGTCACTTCGTTCTCGGCCAGCGAAATCATCCCGAGGTTGACCTGGATCGCCGTGACGACCATCTCGCGGCGCCCTTCGATCGTCTTCACGATCCTCTGCAGATGGTCGTACACGTCGCGGAAATAAGCCGCCATCCCGCTGCAGACCTGCGGCACGCGTCCGCCGGTGAGTTTCGCGAGCGGCTCGATCAGCGGCGCCGTGTGCTGGTACAGCGTCACGAGCCGGCGCTTCAGCGAATAGAGATCCTCGATGATCGCGCGCGACGACGCGGGCGTGGCCTTCGCGAAGATCCGATCCTCGAGTTCCTCGAGCTCGGTGCCGAGCGTTTCGAGGATCGGGAAATAGCGGTCGACGACCTGGTCCATCAGCGCGTAGAACACGAACGCCGAGCCTTCCCGCAGCAGATGCGGCTCGTGCTCGCAGCGCTTGCGCACGTCGCGGAAATCCTGCTCGGTGTGATTGCGGATCGACAGCACGTAGTTCGGGCCGACGAACACGTTCAGCTCGCCCACCTTGAATTCGCCGTCGTCATCGAGCTCGACCGTATGCAGCACCGCGAACAGCGAATCGCCGTACTCCTCGATCTTCGGCCGCTGGTGCCCCTTGCGGGCATCCTCGAGTGCGAGCTCGTGCAGCCCGAACTCCTCGCCCATCAGGTCGATTTCCTCGGGTGTCGGATCCTTCAGCGCGACCCACACGAAGCATTCGGGCTTCGACACGTAGTCGCTGATGGCGTCGATATCGATGTCGGCCAGCTTGCGGCCGTCCTGGTATGCAGCACAGTTGATCAGCATGGTGTCTCTGATGTTGCGGTTTGCGCATCAGTTTACCGGTTTGCTGCGCGGGCGGCCCGGCTTGCGCGGCACGACGATATTGGTCATGATCGGGCTGCGTGCGCCGCAGCACGCGCACCAGGACACTGCGGCCCAACCGTCAAGGAGACAGACCCATGTGGTATTTCTCGTGGATTCTCGGCATCGGCGTGGCGCTCGGCTTCGGCATCATCAACGCGATGTGGCTCGAGGCGGAAGTGTTCTCGCGCGGCGACAAGCGCAACGGTGCGCCGAGCCCGCAGCCGGGAGGCAAGGCTTCGTGACGCACCTGGTGTTCTTCTGCGGTCACGCCGGCACCGGCAAGACCACGCTCGCGAAGCGGCTCATCGGGCCGCTGATGCGCGCGACCGGCGAGGCCTTCTGCCTGCTCGACAAGGACACGCTGTATGGCCGCTACAGCTCGGCCGCAATGGGTGCGCTCACCGAGGATCCGAACGACCGCGACAGCCCGCTCTACCTGAAGCACCTGCGCGATCCCGAATACCAGGGCCTGCTCGACACGGCCCGTGAAAATCTCGCGCTGGGCATCGGCGCGCTCGTCGTCGGCCCGCTGTCGCGCGAAGTGCGCGATCGCCGCATTCTCGACCGCGCATGGCTCGGCATCTCCCCCGACGTCACGCTGACGGTCGTCTGGGTCTACACGTCGGAAGACGTCGCGCACCAGCGAATCGTCGCGCGCGGCAACCCGAACGATGCCTACAAGCTCGCGCACTGGGACGAATACCGGCAGCGCCGCTTCGTGCCGACCGGCCACGAATGCGACGGCATCGTGATGTTCGACAACACCGCGCCATCCGACGCCGACATCGATACGCTGCTGTACCGCATCGCGCCGCCTCCGCCTGCGGCAACGATCGTCCCGCCGCTGCCGGCCTGATCGCCCCTCCTGTTCGTTCCCGCAAAAAACAACGCCGGAAGCGCTGCTGCGCTCCCGGCGTCGTACGGCCCTCGTGCCGGAGGCTGGCGGACGGTCAGGCCACCGCGTGCACGCGCTCCATCGTGCCGCCTTCGTACAGCTTGCCGAAGCGGTTCGACAGGAACGCCTTCAGCGACACCTTTTCCTGCGGGATGAAACCGCTTTGCGGCAGCTTCTTCTCGCGGAACAGATCCAGCACCGCGCACATCGCGCCGGCCGTCGTGATCTGGATCGCGCTCATGTGCATCCCGCACACGTCCTTCGCGAAGATCTTGCGCGTGAACACGTCCTGCACCAGCTGGCCGTCCTTCACGCCCGTCACGGTGATGAACACGAGCACGACGTCCTGCTTCGTCGACGGCACCGCGCGGCGCATGATCGACTTCAGCGTGTCGCGATCGGTCGACAGGCGCAGGTCCTCGAGCAGGAACTGCACGAGATCGCGGTGGCCCGGGTAGCGCACCGACTTGTAGTCGAGCGTCTCGACCTTGCCCGACAGCGTCTCGCACAGCGTGCCGAGGCCGCCCGACGTGTTGAACGCTTCGTATTCGGTACCGTCGAGCGAGAAGTGCTCGAGGCCTTCGAGCGGCTGCACCCACTGCTTGCGGCCGTCGCGGATCGCTTCGCACGGCTGGCAGTATTCGTTGATCAGGCCGTCAACGCTCCACGTCAGGTTGTACTTCAGCGCGTTGGTCGGATACTCGGGCAAGGCGCCGACGCGCATCTTCACGTCGCGCACTTCGCTGAAGCCGTTCACCAGTTCATGCGCGGCGAGACCGATGAAGCCCGGTGCGAGGCCGCACTGCGGCATGAACGCACGGTCGGAGCCTTCGGCCAGCTCGCGGATCGCGTGGGTCGCGCGCACGTCTTCGGTCAGGTCGAAGTAGTGGACGCCGGCTGCCTTCGCGGCGGCGGCAACGTTGACCGCGAGGTAATAAGGCAGCGCATTGACGAGTGCATCGAAACCCTTCACTGCTTCGCGAATCGCGTTTGCGTCGGCCGAATCGACCCGTTGCGTCGCGATGCCTTCGCGCGACAGCTTCGCGAGCGCATCCGCATCGCGGTCGAACGCGACGACTTCGTAGTCGCCCGTTTCACGCAGCATGTGAGCAATGGTGTGGCCGATCAGACCTGCGCCGACGATGGCGATTTTCATGCGCTTATCTCCTGATGATGGGTGTGATGTAGTGGACGGCGTTGAGCCATGAACACAGTTTAGGGACGCGCAAAATCAGTTCCAAGACGAAGAATGATGCGAAACGACCGATAATTTCGACGTTACGACGACATATTTCGTCGAAACGTCGAAACGGGGTTTTTTCACCCGTCGCGGGCCTGCCGTGACTGGCCAAAGTCTCGCGAGCCGGACTGCATGCCGACTACACGATTGCCGAGGAGGCATCGCATGCAATCCCTGCCCGCCGAACGCACGCGGCACTGGCTGACCAAGGTGCCCGACGTCGCGCTGTCGCTCCGGATCGGCAAGATCATGTCGACCACGGTCGGCGAAACCGGCGCGGACTATCTCGCGCTCAACGTGGGGCCCGGCCGGATCGTCGCGCGCATCGCGATGGCGTCGCGGCTCGCGATTGCGTTGTGGATGCAGTTGCGTACGCACTGCGAGGTGCCGTGGATCTGCCAGCCAACGGTGGTGCTGGTCAACATCGTCGGTACGCGAATCGCCGACCTGCTCATCGTCGAAGTGAACGTCAGCCTCCACGCGAGCGCGACGATCAACGCGGCGCGCTCGCGGCGATCTTCATCGTGCGGCATCGCGTTGAACGCACGCTGTCTATCGACACGATCGTCACACCGCAATGCGAGCGGCTCTATGTCGGGCCGATACGGCAGCGCAACAAGCGCGGTGCAACGAACACCGCGCCTGAACGTCAGCCGCCGATCGTCCCGCGATCGATCTTGCGCGACAGGATGATCGACGTCGTCGTGCGCTCGACGCCTTCGAGCGTGCCGATCTGGTCGAGCAGGTCGTTGAGCCGTTCGGGCGAATCGGCGCGCAGCCATGCGACGTAGTCGTACTCGCCGCTCACCGCGCACAGCAGTTGCACCTCGGGCATCCGGTCGAGCTTGCGCAACACGTCCTTGCCGAACTTCGGCGTAAGGATGATGCCGACATACGCGTAAATGCTCGCGTCGAGCACGTCCTGCCCGAGCCGGACGCTGTAGCCGGCGATCACGTTGGTACGTTCGAGCCGCGCGATGCGTGCGACGACCGTCGTGCGCGCGACGTCGAGCTGGCGCGCGAGATCCGCGACGCTGGCACGCGCATCGGCCTGCAGCAGCGCGACGAGTTGCCGGTCGAGATCGTCGAGTTGGTCGAGGCGGGGTGGACGCATGAGGCTGGGCCGGGGCACGACGTGCCGGCAAAGTGGAAGGTGACGCGATGATAGCGCCGAACGCCGGCCCGCCCAAACGGCATCGCCCGGAACCGATTCGAACCTTTCAATTTCGATTCGTATCGGATGTAAGCAAGTGTCGCATTCACTGCTGCGCCGCACTCAACGTGCTACTAATAGCTGGCGATGCGAGATGCGTGCTTGCGGCAATTGCCGCCGCGCCCGCTCGCCAGACACCACCCCGGAGAGCCAACCATGAAGAAAATCTCGCTCACCCTCGCTACGCTCGCCGTTGCAGCCAGCGCGTTCGCGCAAACCCCGGCGCAGCCGCAAGCGCCCGCTCAGGCCACGACGACCGCAGCCGCGGCTTCGGCCCCGACCGCCGAGCAGCGCGAGGCGCGCCATGAAGCCCGCGTCGAGCAGCGCATCAAGTACCTGCACGACCAGTTGAAGATCACGTCGGCGCAGGAGCCGCAGTGGAAGACGTTCGCCGACACGATGCGCGGCAACGGCGACACGATGGGCCGCCTCTATCGTGAACGAATGGCCAAGCACGACGTCTCCGCACTCGACGACATGAAGCAGTATGCGGAACTGTCGCAGGCGAACGCGGACGGCGCGAAGAAGCTCGCCGACGCCTTCGCACCGCTCTACGAGAGTTTCCCGGCCGACCAGAAGGCACTGGCCGACACGACGTTCCGCAGCTGGCTGCACCACGGCGGCGAGCATCGTGGCAAGGGCAAGACAAAGGGCAAGGAAGGCAAGGCGGCAGCCGCGCCGGCTGCCAGCGCACCCGCGCAGCCCTGACGCCCGCCCTGCCGGCTCCGCCGGCACCGCACACGGCCCGTCCGGGCCGAACGGCACCGCTACAGGCGACCGGCGCGTCACACGGCGCGCCGGATTCGGGATAAGCTCCCGGCTTTTCCCGCACTTCCCCGCCATGCTCGAACTCAAGCACATCGACCTGCGTACCGATCCGCAGGCCCGTCGCGTCGTCAAGGACGAAACCGTCGCCGTTTCCTTCGCGGACGCCGACGGCGAACTGATGAGCCTCGAAGGCCCGAACCGCTATGTGGCGGGCGACGCGCTGATCACGGGCTCCACCGGCGACCGCTGGGTCGTGTCGCGCGCGCGCTTCGACGCCAAATACCTGCCCGCCGATCCGGCACTCGCACACGGCGCACCGGGCGCCTACCGGAACCGGCCGGCCGTCGTGCTCGCCCGCCGGATGGACGAGCCGTTCACGATCGCCCGCTCGGAAAACGGCGACACGCTGCGCGGCGTCGCCGGCGACTGGGTGATGCAATACGCGCCCGGCGACTACGGTGTCGTGCAGGCGCAGCGCTTCGCGCAGGTCTACCGCGACGCGTGACGCGTCGTGCCGGCATCGCGCCGGCGCGAACGATCACGCAAAGTCTTCGTCGAGCTCGAGTTCGGCGTCCCGCTCGACGGCCTCGCCGGCCGCGTGGCGCTCCTCGAGCGACCCGAGCATCGCTTCCGTATACGCATGCAGCACCGCATGGCTGCGCGCGCGCTGCATCGGCTTGAGCGCCAGATAGCGAGCGAGTGCCGCCGGCACGATGCGGATATCGAGCGTCATCCGCTTCGGCGTCGCGCCGAAACGCATCGCGAGCCAGTGCACGGACAAGAACCGCCCGCGCGCGTCGCTGCTTTCGGCGAACCGCGTCTGCTCCGGAAAGAGATCGCAGATCACGCGTGCGAGCGCTTCGAATTCCGCGCTCTGGCATTCGATCAGATAGTCGTCCATCCCGTCTCTCCCGTCAGGCTGCCGATTGCGGCGGCCGGCACGCCTTCACCAGCACGACGACCAGAAGCGCGGCCAGCACGAAATACGCGGCCTCGACCCAGCCGGCCGGCAGCACGCGCACCTGGTACAGCAGCGCCGGCGCGGCTGCCAGCGCATGCAGCACGATCGCGAGCGGCAACACGCCCGCGCGGCCGGCGCGCACGCCGCGCCAGACCAGCACCGACAGCGCAAGCTGCAGCACGAACGCCGCGCAGCGTTCGAGCAGCAACAGCAGGATCGACTGTGCCGACAGCGTCGCGAGCATCACGTGCAGCCGCACGACGGTATCGCCCGGCAGGTCGGCGAGCTGGGTCTCGAGCTGGCCGCGGCTCGCGAGCCACGCGAGATACGACCACTGGCCCCACACGAGTACGCCGACGAACCACGCTTCGGCGCCGCCGTGGCCGATCCCGTAGCCGATTCCGCGGCTGTCGCCGGCCGACGCGCCGTAGCGGCGGTTCAGGAAACGCATCCCGAGATAACGGCCGGCTTCCTCGAACACGGCGGTCGCAAGCGCGCTGTACGCGACGAACGCGAGCGGCTGCGTGAGCCAGCCGTCGGGCGGCGTCTGGCTCAGCACGAGCCCGTGGAATGCGCGTTCGAGGATCATCGCGAACAGCGTGAAGACGGCCACGCCGACGATCGTGTCGCGGCGGTTCAGCGCAAGCGGCTTGCGCAGGATACGGAAGAGGACGAGCGGCAGGAGCGCGATGATCAGCGTGGCGGCGATCAGCACCGCCAGCGTGACGGGGGCGACAGTCATGTATTTCCTTGTTCGGGGCAGCGCACCTGACGCGCTGCGTGCCCCGAATGATACTCAGCTTGCGGTCGACGCGCGCACAACCAGCTCGCCGGGCAACAGCGAGACGCGTACGTCGCCCGCTGCGCCGTCGATCCGCTCGTGCACGAATTCGACGGCCTTGTAGCCGATTTCGTAGGTCGGCTGCCGGATCGTCGTGATACCGATCAACTCGGCCCATTCCGGATCGTCGATCGACAGCAGCGCCGCCTTCTGCTGCCATGCGGCGCCGAAGCGCGCGCGCAGGTGGCGCGCGATCGCGAGCGCGACCGGCGCGTTCGCGGCGAACAGCGCCGCGCGCACGCCGCGCCGTGCCGCGTCGTCGATGCGGGCATCGATGTCGGCGAACGCCGCCGCGGTCGCATCGGGCTCGTTCAGGTCGAGCACGACCGTCGACGGCACCGTCAGCCCGCGCGCGCCGAGTGCCGCGCGGAATGCGGCCTCGCGCAGGCGCCGCGAGCTGACGCGCTCGAACGGCTGCACGACGAAATGGATTGCGTCGAAACCGTGTTCGATCAGGTGCGCGAGTGCCGTCTCGATCGCGTCGGCGTTGTCGAGGCCGATCAGGTCGGCCTCGAAGCCCTCGACGGTCCGGTCGACGAGCACGGCCGGGATGCCGGCCCCGCGCAGCGGGCGCAGCACGTCCTCATCGGCGCCGAGCGCGTTGACGATCAGCCCTTCGACGCGGTAGGTCGTGAGCAGCTGCAGGAAACGGCGCTCCATCTCGACTTCGTTTGCCGCGTGACAGATCAGCGGCATGTAGCCGAGCGCCTGGCAGGCCGCCTCGACGCCTTGCAGCACTTCGACGGTATAGGGATTGGTCAGGTCGGCTGCGAGCATGCCGAGCAGCCGGTTGCGGCCGCGCTTGAGCCCGCGCGCCATCTGGTTCGGCCGGTAGTTGAGCCGCGCGATTGCCGCTTCGATCCGCTGGCGCAGATCGGTGGACAGCACGTGCGTCTCGCCGTTCAGGTAGCGCGACACGCTGGTTTTGCCGGTGCCGGCTTCGCGCGCGACATCGCTGATCGTCGCCGGACGCGTTGTGGTTGGTTGCGAATCGGTCACTGTCGTGCCTCGCGACGTTCGATCCGCGCCGCGTCGTGAGCAGACGGATCTTTGTTGTTGGAAACGTAAGCCACCCGGTGGAATCTCCTGTCGATCCGCGTTAGCGCTTCAGCGCTTACGCGGATCCCATGCTTCGCGGTCGATCAGCGTCCGCCCTTCACCGCTTACGCGGATCCCATGCTTCGCGGTCGATCAGCGCCGGCGCGTCGGCACCCGCCCCGGTCACGTGCACAAGCAGTCGGCCGCACCGGACCTGGCGCGGATACCCGTCGCGAGACGCCGCCGGCAGCGCTGCCGTGCCGTCGATACGACGCGCGGGGATCATAACGCAGCCAGCCCTCCGGCACCAAGACCATCGACTCTAACGAAGCCGCCCGGCCGCCGGGCGGGCACCCGCTCGCGGTCGGCCCGTTACCCGCCGCGGCTCAGGCGCGTGCGAGCGCATCCGGATTGACGAGATTCGTGCGCAGCGTGCCGGCCAGCGCGCCGACCAGGTTTTCCGCGGCGCAGCGCGCCATCGCGTGGCGCGTCTCGTGCGTCGCCGAGCCGATATGCGGCAGCGCGACGACATTCTTCATCTGCAGCAGCGGCGAATCCGCGGCCAGCGGTTCCTTCTCGAACACATCGAGCCCCGCGCCGCGGATCGTACCCGCGCGCAGCGCATCGATCAGCGCGGCTTCGTCGACCACCGGCCCGCGCGATGCATTGATCAGTATCGCGCCGCGTTTCATCTTCGCGAATTCGGCCGCGCCGATCAGGTGGTGCGTTTCGGGTGACAGCGGCACTTGCAGGCACACGAAATCCGCTTGCGCGAGCAGTTCGTCGAGCGTCACGCGCCGTGCGCCGTACTGCGTTTCGGCTTCCGCATGCGCGGACCGGTTCGCATACAGCACCTGCATCCGGAAGCCGAGCGCCGCGCGGCGCGCGACCGCGCCGCCGATCCGCCCGAGCCCGACGATGCCGAGCGTCTTGCCCTGCACGTCGGTACCGTACAGGTCGGGGCCGATGCTGCGATGCCAGTGGCCTGCCTTCACCCACTCGGCCAGCTCGACCACGCGTCGCGCGGACGCGAGGATCAGCGAGAACACCGTATCGGCGGTCGATTCGGTCAGCACGTCCGGCGTATGCGCGAGCACGATCCCGCGCCGCGTGAGATCCGCGACGTCGAAGTTGTCGTAGCCGACCGAAATCGTCGACCACGCCTTCAGCCGCGGTGCGCGGTCGAGCATGTCCGGCGTGACCTTCAGGCTCGCGCCGATCGCGCCGTCCGCGTCGCCGAGCGCATCGGCGAGGGCTGCGGCGCCGTCGGCCTGCACGACGTCCGCATGCTCGCGCAGGTACGCGAGGACGTCATCGGGCAGCGGCTTGTACGCGACGATACGGGGCTTCATCTGATTCATTTTCCTTGCAGCGGCGCCGCGAGCGGATGCGTATCGGGCGCCTGGGGTTTGACGGACAGCGTGAGGATCACCGCGGCGACGAGCGCGGCGCTCATGAACGCGTACGACGCGACGGGCGAGCCGGTCGCACCGTTCAGGTAGCCGACGAAGTACGAGCCGACGAACGAGCCGAGCGCGCCCATGCTGTTGATCAGCGCCATCGCGCCGCCGGCCACGTTCTTCGGCAGCAGTTCCGGGACGATCGCGAAGAACGGGCCGTACGGCGCGTACATGGCGGCACCGGCCACGACCAGCAGCGCATACGAGATCCAGAAATGCGACGAGCCGAGGGCGTACGATGCGGCGAACGCGGCCGCGCCGATCAGCAGGAACGGCCACACGAAGCCACGGCGCGAACCGACCTTGTCGGACGCCCACGACGCGGCGAGCATCGCGATCGTCGCGGCGAGATACGGTAGCGCGGACAGCCAGCCGGTCGCGACCATCCCGAGGTCGGAGCCGTTCTTGACGATCGACGGCAGCCATAGCACGAAGCCGTACACGCCGATGCTCCAGCAGAAATACTGTGCGCACAGCTTGATCACGGCCGGCGAGCGGAATGCCTCGCCATAGTTGCGCACGGGTTTGATCGCTGCCTGCTCGGCCGCGAGCGCGGCGTCGAGGTCGCGTTTTTCCTGCGCGTTGAGCCACGGCGAATCGGCCGGCTTGTCCTGCACGAGGAACCACCAGCACACGGCCCAGAGGACGGCCGGCACGCCTTCGGCGATGAACATGTGGCGCCAGCCGAATTCGTGCACGAGATAGCCCGAGACGATCGACATCCACAGCACGGTGACCGGGTTGCCGAGGATCAGGAACGTGTTCGCGCGCGAGCGTTCGTTCTTCGTGAACCAGTTGCTGATGTAGATCAGCATCGCGGGCATCACGGCCGCCTCGACGACGCCGAGTACGAAGCGGATCGCCATCAGCGACGGGATGTTGCTGACCACGCCCGTGAGTGCCGCGCAGGCGCCCCACAGGATGAGGCTGACGAACACGAGCTTCTTCACGCTGCGGCGTTCCGCATAGATTGCGCCGGGGATCTGGAAGAAGAAGTAGCCGAGGAAGAACAGCGCGCCGATCAGCGACGACAGGCCCTTGCTGATCCCGAGGTCCTGGTTGATGCCGGCTGCGGCGGCGAACCCGTAGTTCGCGCGGTCGAGGTAGGCGAGGCTGTAGGTGATGAAGACGATCGGCATGATCGTCCACCAGCGGCGGGCAGCGAGTGTATTGGCCATCAGAATGTCTCCTGTGTCGATCGGAGTTAGCGCTTTAGCGCTTACTCCGATCCCATGCTTCGCGGTCGATCAGAGTTAGTGCTTTAGCGCTTACTCTGGTCCCATGCTTCGCGGTCGATCAGAGCTCGCACTTCAGCGCTTACTCCGATCCCATGCTTCGCGGTCGACCAGAGTTAGTGCTTTAACGCTTACTCCGATCCCATACATGCACGACTAAATGAGTCCGCGGATTGTGCCGTGTCCGGCCTCTCATTGCGCGGTGAAGGTTTCCTCTAAGCGATCGGCGTGATTGGTGACGTTTTCGAATCGATCGAGCGCGGCACGGGTCGGCAGCCCTTCCGAGTCGCCGATCACCTGGATCGCAAGCGCGCCGATGCGGTTGCCGCGCGCCACGGCCTGCTCGATCGTCTTCCCTTCCAGCAGCGCGCTGACCACGCCGACCGCGAAGCCGTCACCGGCGCCGACCGTGTCGACGACGTTCCGCACACGCTCGCCCGCCACCGTTCCGTCACGGCCGTCAGCCGTCCGGTAATACGCCCCTTCGGCACCGAGCTTGATCACCACCCCGCGCGCGCCTTGCGCGAGATAGAAGCCCGCGATATCGGCCGGCGTGTCGTGCCCGGTCAACTGCCGCCCTTCGGCGATGCCCGGCAGCACCCAGTCGGCGAGCGACGCGAGCGCGTTCAGCGTCTTCGCCATCACGTCGGCGGACGGCCACAGCGTCGGGCGCAGGTTCGGGTCGAACGAGATCGTCTTGCCGGCCGCGCGCATTTCGCGCGCCAGCTTGAACGCAAGCTCGCACGACGTCGCGGAGATCGCCGGCGCGACGCCCGTCAGGTGCAGGTGGCGCGCGCCGAGCACGTAGTCGGCCACGTAGTCGTCGCACGACAGGTGGCTCGCGGCCGAACCCTTGCGGAAATACTCGACGGTCGGGTCGCTGCCGTCGTCGTTGCGCGACTTGAGCTGAAAGCCGGTCGGGTAGCGCGGATCGACGGTCACGCACGATGCGTCGATGCCCTCGCGCGCCAGCGTGTCGAGCACGTAGCCGCCGAACGAATCGCGGCCGACGCGGCTCATCCAGCCCACCCGGAAGCCGAGCCGCGACAGGCCAATCGCGACGTTCAGGTCGGCGCCCGCGATCCGCTTCGCGAATTGCGTCGCATGCGCGAGATGACCGGGCTCGGTCGCGACGAACATCGCCATCGCTTCGCCGTAGGTCACGACATCGAGTGCTGCTTTCATGAATGAACTCTCCAGGATCCTTCCGCCGTCACGCGGTTGCGAGCCACGCGACTCGCCGGCATGCATCGCCCGCCAGGTCGGCCGCGTCGAACGGAAACTCGATGCCGCGCGGCGCCTGCTGCGGCAGCGCCGCGAGCACGCCGGTCACGAGCGGGTCGTTCGGCGCCGGCGCGGCGGCGAAACGGCGCGCGCCCTCGCCCTCGACGGCCTTGCAGTGAATGTATTCCACATGGGACGCGAGCACTTGTGCGCAATCAAGCGGCGCTTCGCCCGGCCACTGCCAGTTGCCGATGTCGAACGTCATCCCGAGCGCATCGGGCATGCCCGCGGCGGCCAACGCATCGAACAGGCCGCGGAACTGCGCGAGCGCTCCGCCGACCGGAAGCTGGCCGTTCTCGACCACCACGCGGGCCTTCGCGCCGCGCGACAGCGCGACGATGTCGGCCGCGTGCGCGTCGCCGGCGAAGCCGCCGAGCTGGAATTTCACGAAGCGCGCGCCGAGCGCGTCGGCTTCCGCAAGCGCGCCGCGCAATGCATCCGCATCGAGCGCGCCCGTTTCCGTGTACAGGTTGGCCGGCGTCGAATAGACCGACCACAGCCCGTGGCCGGCCAGTAGCGCACCCAGCGCGGCGAGCGCGCCGGGCGCAGCGTCCGCTTCCGACGCGAACAGTTCGCGCCGCACCTCGAAACCCGTCGCACCCGACGCCGCCGCGGTCGCGACGAATGCGCTGTGGCCCTCCTGACGCACGCGGTCCATCCCGAATGCGCTCGCCACGATCACGATGTCTGTCATTCTGCCCTCTTTTCCCCGGAATGGAACCGGTTCCATTTGCTTGAGACGGATGGTGCGCTTCGCCTCGAACCCACGCCATAGAGGAAATCCCTAAGTTGGGGCATGGCGCGAACGCACGTTCCGACGGTACGCATCACGCATGCCCGGGCCGGCTTCGGCCGTTCCGGCGAGGTTCAGGCGATATCGTGCGCGAGGCTCATTTCGAGGAATTGTGCGGCGACCCGCGACGGCGCGCCGCCGTGCGGCACGAGGATGGAGAAATGACGCGTGAGCGGCGCGGGCGCGAGCGAGCGCAGGACGAGCGCGGCATCGTCATGACGCAGCGACATCGCGGACACGAACCCGACGCCCATCCCGGCACGCACGGCTTCCTTCACGGCCTCGACACCCGCGATCTCGAATGCGACACGCATCGGCGCCGCGCCTTGCGCGAACGCGCGCTCGACGAGTTGCCGCACGGCGGAGCCCGCCTCGCGCAGGACGAGCGGATGGGCCGCCAGCGCGTCGAGCGTGACGCCCGGCGCGTATTCGGGCGCGGCCAGCGGATGCCCGGTCGGCACGATCGCCACGATCTCGTCCTCGCGCCACGCGTGCACCGCGGTGCCCGGCGGCAGCGCCTCGCCGGGCGGCCCTTCGATCATCGCGATGTCGAGCGACGGCAGCGCCGCGACCACGTCGGCCGTGTTGCCGCTCATCGTGTGGATCGCCACGCGCGGAGCGCGCGGCTGGAACGCCGCGATCAGGTAAGGCAACAGGTAGCTCGCGGGTGTCGTGCTCGCGCCGATGCGCAGCGTGCCGGCTTCCAGGCCGCGCACCGCGTCGCGAAACGCGCGCGCCTGCGCGAACGTGTCGCGCTGCGCTTTCGCGTACTGCGCGAGCTGTTCGCCGATCGGGGTCAGGCGGATGCCGCGGCCTTCGCGCTGGTACAGCGGCTCGCCGAATTCGTCCTGCAGCAGCCGCAACTGGCCCGACACGGCCGGCTGCGACAGATGCAGCGCCACGGCGGCGTGGCTGATGTTCAGGTGTTCGGCGACGGCTGCGAACGTTATCAGTTGATCCGGGGTCATGGGGATAAATTATCGGCTTTCCGGATAGTTTACGTCACAAATCACAATTTTTCATATCGATATAACAAAATTAGGATTACAGCATCGCAACACGCTCCATCACGGTGCTTCCATGTCCACTGCCCCGATTCCCCATCTCAGCCCCGCCGCGCCGTCGATGCGCGGCCAGTTGAACGGCGTGCTGTTCGTCGCGCTGTTCGCCGCCGCCGTCACGAGCCTGTCCCAGCTTCCCGCGATCGCGGGGCTCGGCCTGTCGCCGCTGATCGTCGGCATCGTCGCCGGTGCGCTGTACGGCAACGCGCTGCGCGACGGCATGCCGGCGAGCTGGGCGGCCGGCGTCAACTTCTCCGCGCGCAAGCTGCTGCGCATCGCGGTCGCGTTCTTCGGGTTGCGCGTGAGCCTGCAGGAAATCGCGCAGGTCGGGCTGCCGGGCCTCACGGTGTCGGTCCTCGTCGTCGTCAGCACGCTCGCGATCGGCACCTGGGCCGGCATGAAGCTGATGAAGCTCGACCGCGATTCCGCGCTGCTGACCGCCGCCGGCAGCGCGATCTGCGGCGCGGCCGCCGTGCTCGCGTTCGAGTCGACGCTGCAGTCGAAGCCGCACCAGAGCGCGATGGCCGTGGGCAGCGTCGTGCTGTTCGGCACGCTGTCGATGTTCCTGTACCCGATCGCCTATCACGCCGGTCTGCTGAACCTCGACCCGGCCGGCCTGGGCCTGTTCTTCGGCGGCACGATCCACGAGGTCGCGCAGGTGGTCGGCGCGGCGAGCGACATCAGCCCGCAGGTCGCGCACATCGCGACGATCGTCAAGATGACGCGCGTGATGCTGCTGGTGCCGGTGTTGCTGGTGCTCGGCTGGTGGCTCGCCCGCTCGGCCCGCGCCACCGCCGGCGGCGCGCAAGGCAAGCGCAAGGTGGCCGTGCCCTGGTTCGCGCTCGGGTTCCTCGGCTTCGTGATCGTCAACTCGCTGAACGTGCTGCCGACGGACGTCACGCACACGCTGAACGTGCTCGACACTTTCGCACTGACGATGGCCATGACCGCGCTCGGCATCGAAACCCGCGTGGCGCAGATCCGGGCGGCCGGCCCGCGCGCGCTGATGACCGGCCTGATCCTGTACGTGTGGCTGATCGCCGGCGGCTACGGGATCACCTGGGCCGTGCAGCACTGGCTTGGCTGAGTTGCCCGCCAGTGACACGTCGCGCGCCGCGCCCGCCGGGAAGGTCCCGCGGGCGCGGCGCAGTGCTATGCTTCGCGTCGTTTTCCATCGCCCTCTTTCAGCCGTGCTCTCGTTCCTGCTGAAGCTGCGCACTCGCGCCCAAACGCTGTTCCGCCTGTCGGACGCCCATACGATGCTGATCTGGTCGGCCATCGTCGGCGTCGGCGGCGCCTTTGCGACGATGGCGTTCCGCGAAGGCATCGACCTGATGCAGCACCTGATCTCCGGACAAAGCGGCAGCTTCGTGCAGATGGCGAAGCGCCTGCCGTGGTACGTGCGATTCTGGATGCCGGCCGCGGGCGGCTTCCTCGCCGGCTGCGTGCTGCTGCTTGCGACGCGCGGCGACAAGAAGGCGGGCAATACCGACTACATGGAATCGGTCGCGCTCGGCAACGGGGTCGTGCCGGTACGCCAGAGCCTGTGGCGCAGCGTGTCGTCGCTGCTGACGATCGGCAGCGGCGGCTCGATCGGCCGCGAAGGCCCGATGGTGCAGCTCGCGGCGCTCGCCGCGTCGCTCGTCGGCCGCTTCGTGCACTTCGACCCGCCGCGCCTGCGCCTGCTGGTCGCCTGCGGGGCGGCCGCCGGCATCACGTCCGCCTACAACGCGCCGATCGCCGGCGCATTCTTCGTGTCGGAAATCGTGCTCGGCACGATCGCGATGGAGAGCTTCGGCCCGATGGTCGTCGCGTCGGTCGTCGCGAACATCGTGATGCGCGAATTCGCCGGTTATCGGCCGCCGTACGAGATGCCGGTGTTTCCGGCCGTCACCGGCCCCGAGGTGCTGCTGTTCGTCGTGCTCGGCGCGCTGTGCGGCGTGCTCGCGCCGCAGTTCCTGCACCTGCTCGACGCGTCGAAGCACCATTTCAAGCGGCTGCCGGTGCCGCTGCCGGTGCGGCTCGCGCTCGGCGGTCTCGTCGTCGGCGTGATCTCGGTGTGGACGCCCGACGTATGGGGCAACGGCTATAGCGTCGTCAACCAGATCCTGCATTCGCCGTGGACCTGGCAAGCGCTGGTCGCGGTGCTCGTGTTCAAGGTCATCGCAACCTCCGCCACGGTCGGCTCGGGTGCGATCGGCGGCGTGTTCACGCCGACGCTGTTCGTCGGCGCGGTGTTCGGTTCGCTGTTCGGGCTCGCGATGGAAGCGCTGTGGCCCGGCCATACGTCGGCTTACTTCGCGTACGCGATCGTCGGGATGGGCGCGTTCATGGCGGGCGCCACGCAGGCGCCGCTGATGGCGATCCTGATGATCTTCGAGATGACGCTGAGCTATCAGGTCGTGTTGCCGCTGCTGGTGTCGTGCGTATTCGCGTATTTCGTCGCGCGCGCGACCGGCACGACGTCGATGTACGAAATCACGCAGCACCATTACCAGGACGCGCAGGAGAAGCTGCGCCTGCGCACCACGCAGATGCGCGAGCTGATCCAGCCCGCGCAGACGGTCGTGCCGCTCACGGCGAGCGTCGCCGACATGACGCGCGTGTTTCTCGAATATCCGGTGAAGTACCTGTACGTCACCGATGATGCCGGGCGCTTTCGCGGCGCGGTCGCGCTGAAGGACATCACGTCGGACCTGCTCGACAAGCGCGACACGACCGACAAGACGGCCGCGCATTACGCGCACACGCCGTTTCCGCTCCTCACGCCCGACATGCCGCTCGCCACCGCGCTCGAACGCTTCATGGCGTTCCAGGGCGAACGCCTGCCGGTGATCGAAAGCGAAACCGAGCCGACGCTCGCGGGCGTCGTCTACAAGACGTCCCTGCTCGACGCGTACCGGCGGATGACCGGGGAGCGCTGATTCGCACGACGCGATGAGGCGCGGCGCATGCCGCATGCTTCATCGCACCCCGCCTTTGCCGCGCATCGCACGCGGCACGACGAATCCGCTGCCGCGTCAGTCCGGCGCACGCCCGAGCACGACACGCGCGAAGAATCCCGCGAGCACCGACTCGGCCACCTCGGCCGGCACGTGCTGCGGATCGGCCGCGTAATACGACTGCACGCCGTCGCACAGGCACATCAGCCCGAACGCGAGCGTCTCCGCCGGCAACAGCAGCGGCGTGCCGGAGCGCTCGGAGAAGCGCCGGATGAATTCGGCCATCTGCACGCGCTTGGCGTGCAGGAACTGGTTGAAGCGCACGCGGAACTTCGCATCGCGCGCGGCCTGCAGCTTCGCCTCGCCCCACAGCAACGAGAATTCGTCGTCGGCGAACAGCGTGCGGTAATGCGCGAGCGTCATCGATTCCATCTGTTCGCGCGACCCGCCCTCGTCGAAGATCGCCTGGAAATCGGCCTGCACCTGCGCATGGTTGCGCTCCAGCAACTCCAGCAGGAGTTCCGACTTGCTGCGGAAATTCGAGTAGAACGCGCCGCGCGTATAGCCGGCCGCGGCCGCGATGTCCTCGACGCTCGCGGCCACAAAACCTTTCTTCAGAAAAATGCGATGCGCGGCATTCAGCAGACGTTCGCGCGTCTGATCCCTGCTCTGCTCGCGGGTTAAGCGCTGTGGTTTCATGGCGCGCAGTCTAGCATCGATTCCCTTTCAAATTCATCTTTGCACTCAGATACAGGTGTGTATTAGAATTCGCCACAGTTTCTGAAAATGCTGTCCGCGCGCCCCTGTCGGCGCCGCTCGGGGCAAGCGCGCGCCGCGCTTGCCGGCTTCGTTCCGCTCTCGCTCTCACCTCACTTGGGGGTTTCGTGAATCGCTCCGGTTCCCGCGCCGTGCTGCTGATCGGCACCGCGCTCGTCCTCGCCGCCTGTCATCCAAAAGAATCCGCGCCGCCCGCCCCGCGCCCCGTCGTCGCACTGCCCGCCCATGCCGACGACGCCGCGGTCGCCCGCACGCTCCCCGGCGAGATCCAGCCGCGTTATGCCACCCCTCTGTCGTTCCGCATCGCCGGCAAGATCATCGAGCGCAAGGTGCGCCTCGGCGATACGGTCAAGGTCGGCCAGGTCGTCGCGCTGCTCGATCCGTCCGACGTCGAGAAGAACGCCGCGAGCGCACAGGCGCAACTCGACGCCGCGACGCACAGCCTCGCGTTCGCGAAGCAGCAGCTCGACCGCGACCGCGCACAGGCGCGCGAAAACCTGATCGCGACCGCCCAGCTCGAACAGACCGAGAACAGCTATACGTCGGCACTCGCGCAGCGCGACCAGGCGCAGCAGCAGCTCGCGCTCGCCCGGAACCAGCTTCGCTACGCGACGCTCGTCGCCGATCACGCGGGCTACATCACCGCCGAACAGGCCGACACCGGCCAGAACGTGTCGGCCGGCCAGCCCGTCTACCAGCTCGCGTGGTCCGGCGACGTCGACGTCGTCAGCGACGTGCCCGAAGCCGCGCTTGCATCGCTCACGCCCGGCCACGCGGCCAGCGTCACGCTGCCGTCGCTGCCCGGTCGCCAGTTCGCGGCGAAGGTGCGCGAAATCGCGCCGGCCGCCGATCCGCAAAGCCGCACGTATCGCGTGAAGCTCACGCTCGCCGCGCCCGATCCGGCGATCCGGCTCGGGATGACGGCCAGCGTCGCGTTCGACGGCGCACCGGCCGCCGGCGACGCGCCGTCGATCACGCTGCCCGCGACCGCGCTGTTCCACGACGGCGCGCAGCCGGCCGTGTGGGTCGTGCGCACGAAGGACGACACGCTCGAGCTGCGCCGCGTCGACGTCGCGCGCTTCAACGAGCGCACGGTGACGGTGTCGCACGGGCTGCAGCCCGGCGAGCGCGTCGTGTTGCAGGGCGTGCACACGGTCAGCGCGGGCGAGAAGGTACGCGCGATCGCGCCGCTGCATCCGGAGGACTTCGCATCGTGAGCGTTTCGTACGAAGAAGGCCGCTTCAATCTCTCCGCGTGGGCGCTGCGCCACCAGGCGCTGGTCGTCTACCTGATCGCGCTCGCGACGCTCGCGGGCATCCTCGCGTACACGCGGCTCGCGCAGTCCGAAGACCCGCCGTTCACGTTCCGCGTGATGGTGATCCGCACGTTCTGGCCCGGCGCGACCGCGCGGCAGGTGCAGGAACAGGTGACCGACCGGATCGGCCGCAAGCTGCAGGAAACGCCGGCCATCGACTTCCTGCGCAGCTATTCGCGCCCCGGCGAATCGCTGATCTTCTTCACGATGAAGGATTCGGCGCCCGTGAAGGACGTGCCCGAGACCTGGTACCAGATCCGCAAGAAGGTCGGCGACATCGGCTATACGCTGCCGCCCGGCGTGCAGGGCCCGTTCTTCAACGACGAATTCGGCGACGTCTACACGAATATCTGGACGCTCGAGGGCGACGGCTTCACGCCCGCGCAACTGCACGACTACGCCGATCAGTTGCGCACCGTGCTGCTGCGCGTGCCGGGCGTCGGCAAGGTCGACTATTTCGGCGACCCCGACCAGCGCATCTTCATCGAGGTGAACAACGCGCAGCTCACGCGCCTCGGCATCTCGCCGCAGCAGCTCGGCCAGGCCATCAACGCGCAGAACGACATCTCGTCGGCCGGCGTGCTGACGACCGCCGACGATCGCGTGTTCGTGCGCCCGAGCGGCCAGTTCGACAACGTCGATGCGATCGCCGATACGCTGATCCGCATCAACGGCCGCACGTTCCGGCTCGGCGACCTCGCGACCGTGAAGCGCGGCTACGACGACCCGGTCGTCACGCAGATGCGCGCGGGCGGCTCAGGCGCGGCCGGCAAGGCCGTGCTCGGCATCGGCGTGACGATGCAGCCGGGCGGCGACGTGATCCGGCTCGGCAAGGCGCTCGACGCCGAATCGAAGGACCTGCAGGCGCAACTGCCGGCCGGCCTCAAGCTGGTCGAGGTGTCGAGCATGCCGCACGCGGTCGCGCATTCGGTCGACGATTTCCTCGAAGCCGTCGCCGAAGCGGTCGCGATCGTGCTGGTCGTGAGCCTCGTGTCGCTCGGCCTGCGCACCGGGATGGTGGTCGTGATCTCGATTCCGGTCGTGCTCGCGGTCACCGCCCTCTTCATGTACCTGTTCGACATCGGGCTGCACAAGGTGTCGCTCGGCACGCTCGTGCTCGCGCTCGGGCTGCTCGTCGACGACGCGATCATCGCGGTCGAGATGATGGCCGTGAAGCTCGAACAGGGCTACACCCGCGCACGCGCCGCCGCGTTCGCCTATACGAGCACCGCGTTCCCGATGCTGACCGGCACGCTCGTCACCGTGTCGGGCTTCCTGCCGATCGCGCTCGCGAAATCGAGCACCGGCGAATACACGCGCTCGATCTTCGAGGTGTCGGCCATCGCGCTGATCGCGTCGTGGTTCGCGGCCGTCGTGCTGATTCCGCTGCTCGGCTACCACATGCTGCCCGAGCGCAAGCGGCACGCGCACGAGGCGCACCTGCCCGACGATCACGAGCACGACATCTACGACACGCGCTTCTACCGCCGCCTGCGCGGCTGGATCGACTGGTGCATCGAGCGGCGCTTCGTCGTGCTGCTGATCACGGGCGCCCTGTTCGTCGTGGCAATGATGGGCTTTTCGCTCGTGCCGCAGCAGTTCTTCCCGAGTTCCGATCGCCCCGAGCTGCTCGTCGACCTGCGGCTGCCCGAAGGCGCGTCGTTCGCGGCGACGCTGCGCGAGACCGAGCGCCTCGAGAAAGTGATCGACAAGCGCCCCGAGATCGATCATTCGGTGAGCTTCGTCGGCAGCGGCGCGCCGCGCTTCTACCTGCCGCTCGACCAGCAGCTTCAGTTGCCGAACTTCGCGCAGTTCGTGATCACCGCGAAATCGGTGAAGGATCGCGAGAAGCTCGCGACCTGGCTCGAAACCACGCTGCGCGAGCAGTTCCCGGCCGTGCGCTGGCGGCTGTCGCGGCTCGAGAACGGCCCGCCGGTCGGCTACCCGGTGCAGTTCCGCGTGAGCGGCGACAGCATCGCGACGGTCCGCTCGATCGCCGAGAAGGTCGCGGCGACGATGCGCGGCGACGCGCGCACGGTCAACGTGCAGTTCGACTGGGACGAGCCGGCCGAGCGCTCGGTGCGCTTCGAGATCGACCAGAAGAAGGCGCGCGAACTGAACGTCACGTCGCAGGACGTCTCGAGCTTCCTCGCGATGACGCTGTCCGGCACGACCGTCACGCAGTACCGCGAACGCGACAAGCTGATCGCGGTCGACCTGCGCGCGCCGAAGGCCGATCGCGTCGACCCCGCGAAGCTCGCCGGCCTCGCGCTGCCGACCCCGAACGGCCCGGTGCCGCTCGGCTCGCTCGGCCGCTTCAAGCCGACGCTCGAATACGGCGTCGTGTGGGAGCGCGACCGCCAGCCGACCATCACCGTGCAGTCGGACGTACGCGCCGGTGCGCAGGGCATCGACGTCACGCATGCGGTCGACGCGAAGCTGAACGCATTGCGCGCGCAGTTGCCGGTCGGCTACCAGATCAACATCGGCGGCTCGGTCGAGGAAAGCGCGAAGGCGCAGAAATCGATCAATGCGCAGATGCCGCTGATGGCGATCGCGGTGTTCACGCTGCTGATGATCCAGCTGCAGAGCTTCTCGCGCGTGCTGATGGTCGTGCTGACCGCGCCGCTCGGGCTGATCGGCGTGGTCGCCACGCTGCTGATGTTCGGCCAGCCGTTCGGCTTCGTCGCGATGCTCGGCGTGATCGCGATGTTCGGGATCATCATGCGCAACTCGGTGATCCTCGTCGACCAGATCGAACAGGACATCGCCGCCGGCCACGGCCGCGTCGACGCGATCATCGGCGCGACCGTGCGGCGGTTCCGCCCGATCACGCTGACGGCCGCGGCCGCCGTGCTCGCGCTGATCCCGCTGTTGCGCTCGAACTTCTTCGGGCCGATGGCGACCGCGCTGATGGGCGGCATCACGAGCGCGACCGTGCTGACGCTGTTCTACCTGCCCGCGCTGTATGCGACGTGGTTCCGCGTGAAGCGCGACGAACGCGACCCGCAGAACGGCCCGCCGTCCGGCGGCACCGCGCCGGCCGCGCCGTCGGGAGCCTGACCATGGATCGATCGATGAACCTGAAAACGAAAGCCGTGCGGGCACTCGCCGTGGCGAGCCTCGCCGGCCCGCTCGCGGGCTGCGCCTGGTTCGCGCCGAGCGGCGAGCCGCCCGCGATGCCCTCGCCCGCGCACTACGGCACCACGCCGCAAGTGCAGCAGACCGTGTCCGCGCAAGGCGTCGCGCAGCAGTTCGAGGTCGGCGCGCAGCCGGTGCCCGACTGGTGGAAGCAGTACCGCTCCGATGCGCTGAACGCGCTCGTCGACGAAGGGCTGCGCAACAGCCCGACGCTCAGTGCGGCATCGCACTCGCTGGATGCCGCACGCGAACAGCTGCGCGGGCAGATCGGCAGCTCGATGCTGCCGTCGATCGACGCGAGCGGCCAGGCCGCGCGCCAGCGCGCGCTCGGCGTGCCGATTCCCGCGCTCGGCGCGCCGACGCTGCTGTACGACACGTTCGTCGGCCAGTTGCAGGCGAGCTACACGATCGACCTGTTCGGCGCGTCGCGTTTCGCGAACCGCGCGCTGGCGCGACGCGTCGACGTCAGCGCGTTCCAGCTCGAATCCGCGCGGCGCGCGCTGGCCGCGAACATCGTCACCGCGTCGATCACGGTGTCGGTGCTGAATGCGCAGATCGACACGACCGAGCGGCTCGTCGCCCTCGCCAACGACCAGGCGCACGATGCCGAACGCCGCTACGCACTCGGTTCCGCCTCGCGCAGCGACGCGCTGAACGCGCGGCAAAGCGCCGACACGTTCGCGGCGAGCCTGCCCGCGCTGCGCCAGCAGCGCGACTCGGCCCGCCATGCGCTCGCGGTGCTGGTCGGCCGCACGCCCGACCGGCCGCCGGCCGATCTCACGCTCGCCGATCTGCACCTGCCCGAACAGGTGCCCGTCGTCGTGCCGTCGGACCTGCTGCAAAGCCGCCCGGACATCCAGGCCGCCGACGCGGGGCTGAAGGCGGCCGCGGCCGAAGTCGGCCTCGCGACCGCGCAGATGTTCCCGCAGCTGTCGCTGTCGGCCGCGATGGGCAAAGGCGGCTTCAGCTGGCCGGCGATGCTGTCGGGCGCCGGCGCGATCTGGAACGTCGGCGCGTCGCTGAGCCAGCCGATCTTCCATGGCGGCGCGCTGCTCGCCCAGCGCCGCGCGGCGAAGGCGACTTACGAGGCCGCCGTCGACCAGTACAAGCAGGCCGTGCTCGGCGCGTTCCAGAACGTCGCCGATTCGCTCGCGGCGCTCGAGCACGATGCGGAAGCGCTCGACGCGTCGTCGCGCGCCGCGCTGTCCGCGCGCGGCGCGTACGACGACGCGGCGGCCCGCGTGCGGCTCGGCGCGCTGCCGCCGTCGGCCGCGCGCGCCAGCGAGCTGCAGTATCGCAATGCACGGCTCGACGAGATCCGCGCGACCGGCGCGCGGTTCGCGGATACCGCGCGGCTCTACCAGGCGATGGGCACGCCGCCGGTCGACAAGGGCGGGCCGTCCGGCAAGGTCAGCGACACAGCCGCCGACGGCGCGACCGGCCAGCAAGCGCGCGCCGATACCGCCGCCACCTACACGCCACCTTCGCCGCAATAAGCCGGCCCGCCATCGCGTGCGCGCGGAATCCCCGCGCGCACGCCTCCCCATCTTCCGCTTGACCCTCACGTAGCGTAACGTTCGAGACTCCAGTGTGCGTACCGAACGGAGGAACGAATGCGACTGAAAGTGGGAGAACTGGCGAAACGCAGCGGGCTGACCGTCCGCACGCTTCATCACTATCACGCGATCGGTCTGCTGACGCCTTCGGCGCGCGCCGACAACGGCTACCGGCTGTACGACCGCCACGACATCGCCCGGCTCCACCAGATCCAGGCGCTGCGTCGCTTCGGCCTGTCGCTCACCGAAATCGGCGATCACCTGAACCGGCCCGGCACTCCGCTCGTCGATCTCGTCGCGAAGCAGATCGCGCTGCTCGACCGTCAGCTCGCGCAGACCGCGCAGCTGCGCGAGCGCCTCGTGAGCCTGCATGCGCAGCTCGCCGCGGGCACGGAGCCGGAGCTGGCCGATTGGCTCACCACACTGGAGTTGATGACCGTGTACGACAAATATTTTTCCGAGGAAGAACTCGCGCGCCTGCCGATGTACCAGAAAAGCCAGGCGGGCGACGCCGAATGGATCGCACTCGTCGACGAAGTGCGCGCGCTGCACGACGCGGGCGTACCCGCCGAGGACGAACGCCCCCGTGCGCTCGCCAATCGCTGGATGAAGTTGCTCGTGCGCGACACGAACAACGACCCGCGGCTGCTGGCGAAGCTGAACCTGATGCACGAGCAAGAACCGGCGATGCAGTCGAAGATCGGCATTTCGACCGCGCTGCGCGACTATGTGCTGCGTGCATCGTCCGAAAACAAGATGCGGATCTTCGAGAAGTACCTCGCGCCGGACGAGATCCGCTTCATGCGCGCGCACTACGGCGAACGCGCGATGGAATGGCCGCAACTGATGGGCGACGTGCGCGACGCGATCGATGCGGGCGCCCGACCTGCTTCGCCGGAAGGCCGCGCGCTCGCGCAGCGCTGGCTCGAGCTGTTCTGCAGCTATGCCGGCCACGATCCGGCCACGCATGCGAAATTCCGCGCGGCGATGATGAACGAGCCTGCACTGACGCAGGATACGTGGGTCGACGACACGCTGATCGGTTTCGTGCGGGAGGCGATGGCGCAGCTTGCGCCCGCGCGCTGAACGCGTTGAGCGCATGAACGTGCGGGCGGCAGGCGGGTTTCCCGCGTGCCGCCCGCTTCACCATTTGCAGCCCGTGTCGCGCACCGCATCCAGCGCGAGCATCGGCAACGCCAGCAGGCCCGCGCGTGAATACGCGTGCCGGCAGTCGGTGCGCGGGCATTCGACATGCCGTCGGCCAGCCTCGCATCGACGGTGTCACGGCGCGCGGCCACGCCGCCGGACGACGCGCCCAATGCCCCGACCGCCGCCTGCGCCGGACTGCGCGCCGCCGCATGCCGCGAGCCGATCGCGTCCAGATCGCGGCGCCAGTCGAGATCGGGGCCTGGTGCGTTCTCGAAATGGGGTTCACGTCGGGTCACGATTGCGCCGGCAGGCGTTTCACCTTGCCGACGCGAAACGCCCCCCGTATTCGAAGACGCCCGCTTCGTCATGCGCGACACCGCAACCGCGGCGGATCGTTTCGTCGATGACACGGCGCCCTCCGCACCGCGCCCACTCGCGGCGGGCCCGGTTCGCCCGGCGTCATGCGTGCCCGCCGCGGGCACCGGCCGCGCGGGAATCAGTTCGACGCGCAGCGCGAGCCGGGGCCGCGCCCCGGCGTTCGGGCCGGCCAGCGTCGACGTCCGCTGCAGCACGAACCATCCGAGCAGGTGAATCGATACGGACGCGACGACAGCCAGCGCGACGATGCGCGGCCGGCGCCGCCCCGCCACGCCGGCAAGCCGCGATGGCGATGCGTCAGTCCGGCTCGCCGACACCGTCATCGCTGAACGCGAGCAGGTCGCCGGGCTGGCAGTCGAGATAACGGCAGATCGCCTCGAGCGTCGCGAAACGGATGCCCTTGACCTTCCCTTGCTTGAGCAGCGACAGATTCTGTTCGGTGATGCCGACCGCCGCCGCGAGATCCTTCGAGCGGACCTTGCGCGTCGCGAGCATCACATCGAGCTTGACCACGATCGACATGGCGCGCCTCAGACGAACTGCCGATGTTCGGCATCGAGTTCGCTCGCCTGCCGGAGGATGTGCGCGATGACCGCGATGCAGGCCGCGGTGAACAGCGCGACCACGTACGGCAGGCTGAACCCGATGCTGACCACGCGATGGCCGACCGGTTCGCGCAGCGTCGCCCACACGCTCAGGAGCGGTTCGCACAGCAGGCTCAGCAGCACCCACATCCCGATCGCACGCCCCGTCTTGCCGAGATGGCCGGCCGCCTGCGCGGAGAAATAGTCGCGGCGCGCGTAGGTGCGGAACAGCGCACGCAGATGACGCAGGCCGTTCGCGAGCGCGATCAGCGGCACGCTCGACAGCAGGATGCCGACCGCCTTCTGCCACCACGGGAACGCGGCGACATCCACGCGCAGGTTCGAGATCACCGAATCGGTGAGGCCGAATACGAGGCCGGGCCCCGACGCCGCGTTCAGCGACGGGAACGCCCAGCACGCGGCGTTGAGCACCAGCATGCCGACGATGAACCACAGCGTGACGGTGGCCATCTGCTGGCTGATACGGGCGATGCGATCGGAATGCATGACGTGTCCTCGACGACGAATGAACGAGCGTCGATTGTACGATTAAAATTATCGTAAAACGATAATTTATTGCCGTTGCACTATGATTTCTTATTGTTCGACAGGTTCGACTCACCCCCAACAGGCGCGTGTCGCACGCGCCGTCACGATCGCCGGGCACGCGCCTATCGGTAGTCGCGCGCGCTGATCGCGTGCCAGTGCTTCGTCATGTAGCGCAGAAACGCGGGTCGGGCTTTCAGGTCCGCATTCGGCACGGGCGCCGCGCCGCCGTCCATGAACTTACCGTTGACCGTGACGGTTTCCTCGCCGCGCAGCACGTACTTCGTGCCCTGGTCGATCAGGAAGTACTTGACCTGGTCGGCGCTGACGTCGCCGCGGCAGCCGATCCTGTACGCGAACAGAAACTGCTTGCGGCCGTTGCCGAGCAGGTCGCGCATCTCGATCGACGCGGGCACGACGTCGAGAATCACGTCGACCGGGCATGCCTTCACGTAGTCGCGCACGGTCCAGTCGGGCCGGCCGTCGAGCGTCGCGGCGACCTTGAGCTCGAGGTCGTCGCCGGACGCGGTGCGTGCGAGCGTCACCGCATGTGCGCCGGCCGCATCGGTCCACGTGTATTCGGTGGCGGCCTGCGCCAGGTTGCACAGCGCAGTGGCGGCAAGAAACAGGCAAGGCGAAAGGAAGCGTCTCTTCATCGGCGAGGTGAAAGCAGGATCGAACGCGCCATTATCGACACAGCCGCGTGCCTCTGCCAGCCGCCTGCCCGTTCAGCGCTCGCGCGCCCCGAGCCCGAGCGCCTTCATCCGCCGGTACAACGTCCGCTCGCTCATCCCGACCTGCTCGGCGAGCGCCTTGCGCGTGCCGTCGAACGTGCGCGCGATGCGCACGAGCTCCGCGTCCGACACGCCGCGCGCATCGGCCGCGCGGTCCTGCGGCGCCGCCGATGCGGCGACCAGCTCGGCCGGCAGGTGTTCGACCCGGATCGTCCCGTCGTCCGCGAACAGGCACGCGCGTTCGAGCACGTTGCGCAGCTCGCGGATATTGCCCGGCCACGCATAGGCATCGAGACACGCGCGCGCGCGTTCGGTCAGGACAAACGGCCGTGCGCCCGTCTCGCCCGCGCCGGCACGCGCGTTCGCGATTCGCCGCAGGATCGATTCGGCCAGCAGCGCGACGTCCCCGCGCCGCTCGCGCAACGCCGGCAGCGGAATCGGAAACGCGTTGATCCGGTAGTAGAGATCCTGCCGGAACCGGCCGTCGTCGATCATCTCGCGCAGCGGCTTGTGCGTCGCCGCGACCAGCCGGAAGTCCGCGCGCAGCGCCTCGACGCCGCCGACGCGGCGGAACGTGCCCGACTCGATCAGGCGCAGCAGCTTCACCTGCATCGGCAGCGGGACGTCGCCGATCTCGTCGAGAAACAGCGTGCCGCCCTGCGCGGTCTCGACGAGGCCCGGCTTGCGCTGGTTCGCGCCCGTGAACGCGCCCTTCTCGTAACCGAACAGTTCGCTCTCGAACAGCGTCTCGGCGATCCCCGAGCAATCGACGACGACGAACGGCCCCATCGCGCGATCGCTCGCCTCGTGCAACGCGCGGGCGAACAATTCCTTGCCGGTGCCCGATTCGCCGAGCAGCAGCACCGGCAGCATCGACGGCGCCACGCGCTGCAGTGCGCCGAGCGCCGCATTGAACGCGTCGGCGCCGCCGACGAGCCCTTCCGCACTCGGCTGCGCGGATGCGCTGCGCACCGTGGTCAGCCGCTCGACGTACGCGATCACGTTGCCGTGCGCATCGAAGATCGGCCGCAATTCGACGTCGACGTGTTCGGGGCCGCGCGGCGTGTGATGGATGTGCAGCACGCGATTCAGCCCGCGCGACTCGAGCGCCTGCTTCATCGGGCAATGCTCGCCGGCCTGGTCGCACGGCACGTCGTAGTGATGCGACACCTGGAAGCAGTGCCGGCCCACGTGCTCGACGCCCGCGACGCCGAACTGGCGTCGGTACGCATCGTTCGCCGCGAGGATGCGGTAATCGGGATCGACGACGATCATCGGCTGCGGATCCTGCTCGAGATACGCGACGAGCGCGCGCACGTCGGGCATGACGTCGGGGCGCGGCGCGGGGACGATCGGGATGGTGTCGTGCGGATTCATGCGGACGCTCGGTGAAGGAGATGCCTGACGAACTGGCAGGTGCACTGCCAGGCGGACTGCCAATTCTGCCACGACACTGCCAGAAGTGGCAGTCGGCAGCAGCAACCGAACGCCGGCGACGCCCGTGCTTCGCCGCTCCTGCGCCGAAAACCCGAGTCGAATCAAATCCCTGGCAGGTCGGCCGGTGCCCCGGCGCAGACTGGCACGCTTCTTGAGTTACAGATCGAGATTGCAGATGCAGAACCCGATCAAGGACACCCCGTGAGCGATGCCACCACGCTGTCGGTCGAAGGCTTTTTCGACCCGGCGACCCACACCGTCAGCTATCTCGTGCTCGATACCGCGAGCCGCGCATGCGCGCTGATCGACAGCGTGCTCGACTACGACCCGACATCCGGGCGCACGCGCACCGCCAGCGCCGACCGGCTGATCGCCCGCGTCGCCGAACTCGGCGCGGACGTGCACTGGCTGCTGGAAACCCACGTGCACGCCGACCACCTGTCGGCCGCGCCGTACCTGAAGGAACACGTCGGCGGCCGGATCGCGATCGGTTCGCACGTGCGCCGCGTGCAGCACGTGTTCGGCACGCTGTTCAACGCGGGCCCCGGCTTCGCGCGGGACGGCCGCCAGTTCGACCGGCTGCTCGACGACGGCGACACGCTCGCGCTCGGCACGCTGACGATCCGCGCACTGCATACGCCGGGCCACACACCCGCCTGCATGACCTACTGCGTCGACGACGCGACGCAGCGCGCGGCATTCGTCGGCGACACGCTGTTCATGCCCGACTACGGCACGGCCCGCTGCGACTTCCCGGGCGGCGATGCGCGCACGCTGTACCGCTCGATCGCGCGCGTGCTCGGCCTGCCGCCCGACACGCGCCTGTACCTGTGCCACGACTACCAGCCGGGCGGCCGCGACGTGCAGTTCGTGACGACCGTGGCCGAGCAGCGCCGCGCGAACGTGCACGTGAAGGACGGCGTGACCGAGGACGATTTCGTCGCGATGCGTACCACGCGCGACGCCACGCTCGCCATGCCCGTGCTGATGCTGCCGTCCGTGCAGGTCAACATGCGCGCCGGCCACCTGCCCGAGCCCGAAGACAACGGCGTGCGCTACCTGAAGATCCCGCTCGACGCGATCTGAGCGCCGGCGCCTCAACCGAGACCCCCGACATGACCTCCATCCGCAAACTGACCGACGCGCTGTCGGTCTCGCCGCAGATCGCGGCGGCCGACCTGCCCGCGCTTCACGCGGCCGGCATCAGCGCGATCATCTGCAATCGCCCCGACGGCGAAGGCGCCGACCAGCCGACCGTCACCGAAATCCGCGCGGCCGCCGCGCCGCTCGGCATCGACGTGCTTTACCTGCCGGTCGATACGGGCAAGGTGACCGACGACCAGGCCGCGCAATTCGGCGCACTCGTCGCGTCGATCGACGGCCCGGTGCTCGCGTACTGCCGCAGCGGCATGCGTTCGGCCACGCTGTGGGCGTTGTCGCAAGCCGGCCTGCGCCCGCTGAACGACATCGTCGCGACGGCCGCCGCGGCCGGCTACGACCTGCACGCGCTCGCGTCGCGTGTCGTGCCAGGCGGCAAGCAGGCGGCACCGGCCGTCGACGCGCGGCACGACATCGTGATCGTCGGCGCGGGCGCGGCCGGCATCGCGGTCGCGTCGAGCCTGCTCGCGCGCGACGCGTCGCTCGACATCGCGGTGATCGATCCGGCCGACGTCCACTACTACCAGCCGGGCTGGACGATGGTCGGCGCGGGCGTGTTCCGCCCCGAGACCACCGCACGCCGGATCACCGACGTGCTGCCGCGCGGCGTGCACCGGATCCAGGCCGCCGTCGCGGGCTTCGAGCCCGACGCGCACGCGGTCGTGCTCGACGGCTGCCGCCGCATCGGCTATCGCAAGCTCGTCGTGTGCCCGGGGCTCAAGCTCGACTGGCACGCGATCGAAGGCCTCGCCGACACGCTCGGCCGCAACGGCGTCACGTCCAACTACCGTTACGACCTGGCGCCGTACACGTGGGAACTCGTGCGCGCGTTCCGCGGCGGCAACGCGCTCTTCACGCAGCCGCCGATGCCGATCAAGTGCGCAGGCGCACCGCAGAAAGCGATGTACCTGTCGTGCGACCACTGGCGGCGCGCGGGCCGCCTCGAGGCCGCGAACGTCGAGTTCCTGAATGCGGGCGGCGCGCTGTTCGGCGTCGCCGACTACGTACCCGCGCTGATGGAGTACGTGAAAAGCTACGACATCGCGTTGTCGTTCGGCCACAACCTCGTCTCGATCGACGGCCCGGCACGCCGGGCGACGTTCGCGCGCGCGCTGCCCGACGGCGGCAAGGAAACCGTGGTGCGCTCGTTCGACATGATCCACGTCGTGCCGCCGCAGAAGGCGCCCGATTTCGTGCGGTCGAGCCCGCTCGCCGATGCGGTCGGCTGGATCGACGTCGATCCGGCGACGCTGCGCCACCGGCAGTACCCGAACATCTACGCGCTCGGCGACGCCACCAACACGACCAATGCGAAAACGGCCGCGGCCGCCCGCAAGCAGGCGCCCGTCGTCGCGCACAACCTGCTCGTGTCGCTCGGCCGCGCGCACGGCGACGCCGCATACGACGGCTACGGCTCGTGCCCGCTCACCGTCGAGCGCGGCAAGATCGTGCTCGCCGAATTCCTGTACGGCGGCAAGGTCGCGCCGACCTTCCCCGCGTGGCTGATCGACGGCAAGCGCCCGTCGCGGCTCGCGTGGCTGCTCAAGGAACGCGTGCTGCCGCCGCTCTACTGGAAGGCGATGCTCAAGGGCCGCGAATGGCTCGCGAAACCCGCGATCGCGCGTTGACCGGAGCCCGATGACGTCATGCTGATTTCCCTCGTACTGGGCGGTTTCGTCGGCGCCGTGCTCGGCCTGACCGGCGCCGGCGGCGGCATCCTCGCGGTGCCCGCGCTCGTCGTCGGCATGAGCTGGCCGATGCAGCAGGCCACGCCTGTCGCGCTCGTCGCGGTGGCCGGCAGCGCGGCGCTCGGCGCGCTCGAAGGCTTCCGCCGCGGGCTCGTGCGCTATCGCGCGGCACTGCTGATGGCGGTGGCCGGCGTGCCGCTGACCACGCTCGGCGTACGGCTCGCGCACGTGTTGCCGCAGCGCCTGCTGCTCGCGCTGTTCGCACTGACGATGCTGGTCGTCGCCGGCCGCCTGTTGCGGCAGGCGCTGCGGCATGCGGCGGTCGACGCCGACGCGTCGCCGCTGTGCGTCGGCCGCGTGAATCCCGATACGGGCCGGCTCGTGTGGTCCTGGCCGGTCGGTGTGGCGCTGGCGTCAACCGGCGCGATGACGGGCCTGATGACGGGGCTGCTCGGCGTCGGCGGCGGCTTCGTGATCGTGCCGATGCTGCGCAAGTTCACGAACGTGTCGATGCATGGGGTGGTCGCGACATCGCTGATGGTGATCGCGCTGGTCGGCACCGGCGGCGTGTTCGCGACGCTCGTGTCGGGCACGCGCGCACCGCTCGACGTGACGCTGTGGTTCACCGTCGCGACCGCGCTCGGCATGGCCGCCGGTCGCGGCGCATCGAGGCACCTCGCCGCACGGCACGTGCAGGCCGGGTTCGCGGCCGTGCTCGTGTGCGTCGCGCTCGGGCTGCTGGCGAAGGCGGCGTTCGGCGCGTAATCGCGTACCGACCGGCGCCGATCGACGTGCAGCGCCGCCAGACAAAACGCCCGGCCGACTCGACGTCGGTGCCGGGCGTTTTTTATCGCGGGCGCCACCGGCCGACGGCGCGACGCCCCGTCGTCAAGACAGATGCTGGATGGCCGTCAATTCGGCCTTTTGAGCCATTTGCGCAGCCTGCCGGCAATCCCGGATCGCTCGACATACCCCAGCGCCGAAACCGCACACATCATTCCGATTGCCGCATACAGCAAGGCCATTTCTCCGTTCCTTGCGATGTCCGGCCATGCTGCCTGTGTCAGAACCGCAAGAACGGTCGATCCAGCCACACCGCCCACGATGACCAGCATCGGCAATACCGCCCTCCGAGGAAGCAGCGTGCTGGCCCGATAGACCGGATACGAAAGCAGCATTGCCACGGGAAATGCAACCTTGAAAGCCGCAGCGGAAAAAACGATCGAAACACCGCCGAAATCCTTGACGGACAAAACGCCGATCAGCAAGCCTGCCACGATCGCGGCAGTCAGGCTTGCACCAAGCAATTCCGAAATCTTCAATTCCTTTCTCCCGTCGCACCAGACAAAACGCCCGGCCCGACTCGACGTCGGCACCGGGCGTTGTTCATGGCAGACGCCGTTCAGGCGTCAGGTCGCGAATCCCGCCATCCGCTTGCGCTCCTGGCGCAGCATCACGAAGTTCGCGATCACGACGCCGGCCGTCACCGCGACGATGAACAGCGTCGCGAGTGCGTTCATCTCCGGGTTCAGCCCGAGGCGCACACGCGAGAACACCACGAGCGGCAGCGTCGTCGAGCCCGGGCCCGACAGGAACGCCGACAGCACGAGGTCGTCGATCGACAGCGTGAACGACAGCAGCCAGCCCGCGATCAGCGCCTGCGAGATCAGCGGCAGCGTGATCGTGAAGAACACCTTCAGCGGCGTCGCGCCGAGATCGAGCGCGGCCTCTTCCAGCGACGGGTTCAGCTCGCGCACGCGCGACTGCACGATGATCGCGACGTACGAGATGCACAGCATCACGTGGCCGAGCCAGATCGTGAAGATGCCGCGCTCGGCCGGCCAGCCGATCCACTTCGCCAGTTCGATGAACAGCAGCAGCAGCGAGATCCCCTGGATCACCTCGGGAATCACGAGCGGCGCGTTGATCATCCCGCTGAACAGCGCGAAACCGCGAAAACGCCCCATCCGCGCGAGCACGAAACCGGCCCAGGTGCCGATGATCACCGACGCGAACGCGGTCAGCACGCCGATCTTCAGCGACAGCCACGCGGCCGTCAGCAGCTCGTCGTCCTCGACGAGCGCCGAGTACCAGCGGAACGAGAACCCCGACCACACGGTGACGAGCTTCGACTCGTTGAACGAATAGACGATCAGGCTGATGATCGGGATGTACAGGAACGCGAAGCCGGCAAACAGCGCCGCGAACTGCAGGTAACGATTCGGCTTCATCGACGGCCTCCCTGCTCCTTCGCCTGGAAGTGCTGGAACATCGCCATCGGCACGAGCAGCAGCAGCACCATCGCGCAGGTCACGGCCGACGCCATCGGCCAGTCTGCGTTGTTGAAGAACTCGTTCCACATCACGCGGCCGATCATCAGCGTGTTCGCGCCGCCGAGCAGCTCGGGAATCACGTACTCGCCCACCGCCGGGATGAACACGAGCAGGCAGCCCGCGATGATCCCGTTCTTCGACAGCGGCAGCGTGATCTGCACGAACGCCTTCCACGGCTTCGCGCCGAGGTCGTACGCGGCTTCGAGCAGGCGCAGGTCCATCTTCACCAGGTGCGCGTACAGCGGCATCACGAGGAACGGCAGGTACGAATACACCATCCCGATGTACACCGCGTAGTTGGTGCGATACAGCTCGATCGGCGTATGCGTGAGGCCGATCCACATCAGGAAGTTGTTCAGCAGCCCGTTGTTCTTCAGGATGCCGATCCACGCGTACACGCGGATCAGGAACGACGTCCAGAACGGCAGCATCACGCCCATCATCAGCAGGTTGCGGGTCGCCGGGTTCGAGCGCGCGATGTAGTACGCCATCGGATAGCCGATCAGCAGGCACAGCAGCGTCGTGATCGCGGCCACCCACACCGAGTTCACGTAGGTCGCGAAATACAGGCTGTCCGTGAACAGGAACGCGTAGTGCGACAGGTTCAGCGCGACGTGCACGACGCCGTCGGCGTACGACGCAAGCTCCGTGTACGGCGGGATGCCGAGCTGCAGCTCCGCGAAACTGATCTTGACGACCAGCACGAACGGCACGAGGAAGAACAGCACGAGCCACGTGAACGGGCCGGCCACGACCGCCGTGGCGCCCGTCAGGTTGAAGCGCCGCACCGGCCACGAGAGCATGGACTTGAACGAGGTCATGACGTCAGCACCACGCCGGCAGTCGCGCTCCAGCGCACGTAGATCTCGTCGCCGAGCGACGGCGTGTCGAGCTCCGAAATCGCGAGGCTCGACACGTTCGCGATCACCGTCTTGCCGCCGTCGAGCTTCACGTGATACAGCGAATAGCCGCCCATGTACGCGACGTTGCCGATCCGGCCGCGCGCCCAGTTGAACGCGCCTTCGGGCGGCTTGCGCGTGAGCGCGATCCGCTCGGGGCGCACCGACACCGTGACCGGCATCCCGAGCGGGCCCGAGATCCCGTGGCTCACGTACAACCGGCTCGGCAGCTCCGGCGATTCGATGTACACGTGGTCGGGTTCGTCCTCGACTGTCACGCCTTCGAACAGGTTCGTCGAACCGATGAATTCGGCCGAGAAGCGGCTGTTCGGGTATTCGTACACTTCGTTCGGCGAGCCGATCTGCACGATCTGGCCTTCGCTCATCACCGCGAGGCGATTGGCCATCGTCATCGCTTCTTCCTGGTCGTGCGTGACCATGATGCAGGTGACGCCGACCTTGTTCAGGATGTTGACGAGCTCGATCTGCGTGCGCTGGCGGATCTGCTTGTCGAGCGCGGACATCGGCTCGTCGAGCAGCAGCAGCTTCGGGCGCTTGACCAGCGAGCGCGCGAGCGCGACGCGCTGCTGCTGGCCGCCCGACAGCTGGTGCGGCTTGCGCTTCGCGTACTTGGTCATCTGCACGAGTTCGAGCGCCGCGGCCACGCGCTCCTTCAGCTCGGCCTTCGGCGTGCCTTCCTGCTTGAGGCCGAACGCGACGTTCGACTCGACCGACATGTGCGGGAACAGCGCATACGACTGGAACATCATGTTCACGGGCCGCTTGTACGGCGGCATCTGCGCGAGGTCCTCGCCGTCGATCAGGATCTTGCCCGACGTGACCGTCTCGAGGCCCGCGAGCATCCGCAGCAACGTCGACTTGCCGCAGCCCGAGCTGCCGAGCAGCGCGAACAGCTCGCCCTGGCGCACGGTCAGGTTGACGCTGCGCACGGCTTCGGTGTCGCCGAATTTCTTGACGACGTCGACGATCTGGACAAAGTTCTCGGCGCGCGCATCGGCGCCGGAGGAGGAAACGGAGGACGGTGCGCCCGCGACCGGCGCACCCGACTGGCTATTCATGATGTGCTGCATCTCTCCTGCGTTGAACGAACAAAGCCCCCGGGGGCACCAGGGGCTTCATGACTGCTGGGAACGCCGGCTCGCGTCAGCGGCCCGACTTCAGCTCGGTCCACAGACGCGTCTGCAGGCGCTGGATTTCAGGCGGCAGCGGCTTGAGCAGGAACAGCGTCTTCACGACGTCGGCCGGCGGATAGACGGCCGGGTCGTTCGCGACGTCGGGCCGCACGTACTTGCGGGCCTCGGCGTTGGCGCTCGGGTAGTACACCGCGTTCGTGATCGCCGCGTGCACCTTCGGATCCTCGATGTAGTTGATCCACTCCAGCGCGGCTTCCTTGTTCTTCGCGTCCTTCGGGATCGCCATCACGTCGAACCACACCGGCGCGCCGCCCTTCGGAATGTAGTACTCGACCTTGTACGACTTCTTCGCCTCGATCGCGCGATGCTTCGCGATCACGACGTCGCCCGACCAGCCGAACGCGAAGCAGATGTCGCCGCCGACCAGGTCGTTGATGTAGCCCGACGAGTTGAATTGCGTGATGTACGGGCGGATCTTCTTCAGCACTTCCATCGCGGCCTTGTAGTCGGCCGGGTTCGTGCTCATCGGATCCTTGCCGATGTAGTGCAGCGTCGCCGCGAACATCTGGTCGGGCGCGTCGAGCACCGACACGCCGCAGGTCTTCAGCTTCGAGATGTTTTCCGGCTTGAACAGGATGTCCCAGTTGTCGAGCGGCACCTTGCCGAGCGCCTGCTGCGCCTTCGTCAGGTTGTACGCGAGACCGGTCGTGCCGTACGCCCAGGGCACCGAAAACTTGTTGCCCGGGTCCGCGCCGGCGACGAGCGCCATCAGCTGCGGATCGAGGTACTTGAGGTTCGGCAGCTTCGACTTGTCGAGCGGCGCGAAGATGCCGGCGGCGATCTGCTTGCCCGCGTAGTTGCTGGTCGGCACGACGATGTCGTAGCCCGAGCTGCCCGTCAGCAGCTTCGCCTGCAGCGTATCGTCGCTGTCGTAGTTGTCGTAGCGGACCTTGACGCCCGTCTGCTTCTCGAAGTTCGGGATCGTGTCCTTCGCAATGTAGTCCGACCAGTTATAGACATTGAGCTGCGTATCCTTCGCCGCTGCCGCCGATGCACCCACGCACAGCGCGAGCGCTGCGAACCGGCCCACTACCTTTGCTTTCATCCCGTTCTCCCTCCGGCCGGACACGTTGCCCGGCTGCCGTCTGCCTCGTCATGGCGGCGCATTTTGGCGCGCCGCCCCTCGAAAACCCCGAAAACTACCATCATTCGCGCCCCGTCACAAAAAAATCATGCCGGTGTCGCGCAAACGGAACAGATATCCCGCTGCCGGCCGGTCAGGCGGCCCGTGCGGCGGGACGTTCCCGGGGAATTCTATCGGGTAATCGGCGGCTGTCCACCGGGAAAGACGGGGGGCGACGAAACCGCGTTCGCCGGCCGGACGCGAGCCGTGCGGCGGCCGCGCCCGAACCCGGCCGTACTGTCACGCCGCTGCACCGGTACGGCATGCCGGCCGCGCCCGTCCGACCGACCGGCCGCGATGCATTAAAATGGCGGCTGACGATTCAACTGCGTGAACCCCTCCGATGGCCTCCAATCTCCACGACCTGCCCGACAGCCCCTGCATCGGCGTGTGCTCGACCCTCTTCGACGAAGTCTGCAAGGGCTGCGGCCGCACGGCGGCCGAAGTGTCGAACTGGGTGTTCCTGAGCGACGACGAAAAGCGCGCGGTATGGGAGCGCATCCAGCGCGAAGGCACCGCGATGCGCTTCCAGTACGACAAGCTGTAAATCCGCCGCGCAAAAAAAAGCGGCATGCAGACCGCCATGCCGCCAACCCCAACTCTGTTCTGTTTCTGTTCCTTTCCCGCCGCGTCTAGAACTTCATCCCGACGCCCACGCCGACGATCAGCGGATCGATGTGCAGCGTGCCGATGCCCTTGTCGCCGAGCGTCGCATCGGTGCTCATCCAGATCTTCTTCACGTCGACGTTCATGAAGACCTTCTTCGTCAACTGCACGTCCACGCCGAACTGCAATGCCGGGCCGAAGCTGCTCTTGTTGATCGACACGCCCTGCCCGCCGACGTTGAGCCCGTTGTTGTAGAAGTACGTGTAGTTCACGCCCGCGCCGAAATACGGACGCACCTTGCCGGCATGGTTGAAGTGATACTGCAGCAGCAGCGTCGGCGGCAGCACGCCCACGCCGCCGAGATTGCCGAGGCTCGACGTCAGCTGGTGCCGCGACGTGCCGAGAATCAGTTCGACGCCGAGGTAGTCGCGGATCATGTACGTGAAGTCGAGCTCGGGCACGATCGCGTTGTTCACGCCGACGTTGAGCGCGCCCAGCGTGTCGCTCGCGCGTTCGTTCGGCTGGATGCTGATCGCACGCAGCCGGACCAGGACGTCGCCCTGGTTGATGCCGTCGCCCGGCGAGGCCGCGTGCGACAGCGAAGGCATCGCGGCGAAACTGGCCGCAACGGCGGCAGCGGTGACACAAGTTCGAATCGTTTTATGCATGGTACGGACCCCCAAAGAATGGTTCCCATTTTCCTCGTAGGGTCTTTTCATCGTCTTGATATCCGTCAAGCCAGCGTAAACGTGGGACGGTTTGCCGCAGGCTCGGTCGCACAGCCCGTCAGCAGCAGGTCGAGCAGGTCGCGCACGCTGCGAATCGCACGGCCGAACGGCAACGCCTCGCGGCCGCGGAAGAACAGCCCGTTCGCGACGTCGCCGCGCAGCGCCGCCGCCAGCCGCGTGTCGATGCAGAAATGGCCGAACTTCTCGATGCCGTCGCGCAAGCCGCATACGCTCAGGCATTCGAGCGCGGTCGGGCAACGCTGCTTCAGCGCGCCGAGCTTGTTGCGGATGCGCGTCTCGTTGCGCAGGTAACGATCGAGCCACGGCGTTTTCACCGCGCGTGCGGGCAGCCCCGTCACGCTGACGAATTCGACGATGTCGTCGGGCGTCGCGTCGGCCAGCACGCGCTTGAAGTGCGGATGCGCATCGCCCTCTTCCGTCACCGCGAACGGCGTGCCGACCTGCACGCCGTTCGCGCCGGCCTCGAGCGCCGCGCGCACCGTGTCGTGACTGTTGATCCCGCCCGCAACGATCAGCGGGATCGTTTCGCGTGCGATACCGAGCGATGCCATCACCTGCGCGGTCTCGTCGAGCACGCGTGCGAAATCGAAACGGCGGTCGTGCATGTCGTCGATCTGCGTGACGCCGAGATGGCCGCCCGCATGCGCCGGATGCTCGATCACGATCGCGTCGGGCAGGCGCCCCTTCTTCATCCACTTCTTCAGCACGAGCGCGATCCCGCGGCTGTCCGACAGGATCGGGATCAGCGCGATGTCGTGTCCTTGCGTGAGATCGGGCAGGTCGAGCGGCAGGCCCGCGCCCATCACGATCGCATCCGCGCCCTCGTCGCATGCGACCCGCACGTAGTCCGCATGCGCGCTCACGGCCTTCATCACGTTGACCGCGATCATCCCGCGTCCTTCGCTGTAGGTCTTCGCGAGACGGATCTCGCGGGCGAGCGCCTCGAGGTTCGCGGCCTCGAGCGTCGCGCGATCGGGTTGCGCGCGGCAACGCGCGAGCAGGTCCGCATGATGGTGACGCAGGTCGATGCTCGCGATCGTGCCGACCGCGCCTTCGCGCGCGACGCTGCCCGCCAGCCGGTGCGCGGAAATGCCGACGCCCATGCCGCCCTGCACGACAGGCAGCAAGGTGCGGCCGCGGATCGTCAGCGGCGGAAAGGAAGTGCGTACGGTCATCTGAAACCTCGTCGGAACATCGGAACCGCGATGATCGACGATCCACCGCCGCGCACCTTGACGACCGTCAATAAAAAAACGGCACCAGCGTGCCGTTTTCGGTTCGTGCGGCGCGAAGCGCTCAGGCAGGCTTCGCGGGCTTGAGCTGCATCGACTTGTACTCGAGATATTCCTCGAGCCCGTACACGCCGTTCTCGCGGCCATGCCCCGACTGCTTGTAGCCGCCGAACGGCGCGGCGCCGTTCCACGTGCCGCCGTTGATGTCCACCTGCCCGGTGCGGATACGGCGCGCGATGCCCATCGCGCGCTCGTCGCTGCCGGCCCACACCGCGCCGCCGAGCCCGTACGGCGAATCGTTCGCGATCCGCACGGCCTCGTCCTCATCGCGATACGTGATGATCGACAGCACCGGCCCGAAGATTTCTTCCTGCGCGATCGTCGATTTCGGATCGACGCGGCCGAACACGGTCGGCTTCACGAAGAAGCCCTTCCTGAGCCCTTCCGGCAGGCCCGTGCCGCCCGTCACGAGCTCCGCGCCTTCGTCGATCCCGCGCTGGATGTAGTCCTGCACGCGCTGCTGCTGCACGGCCGACGCAAGCGCGCCGAGACGCGTCGCATCCTGCCGCGGGTCGCCCGCGACGTACGATTCGGCCGCGGCCTTCGCGATCGCGCGCGCTTCGTCGTAGCGGGCTTCCGGCACCAGCATCCGTGTATGCGCCGAGCAGGTCTGCCCCGCGTTCAGGTAGCACGCGTTGACCGTGCCCTTCACCGCCGCCGCGAAATCGGCATCGTCGAGGATCACCGACGCCGACTTGCCGCCGAGCTCGAGCGCAACGCGCTTGACGCCCGCGGCCGCCAGCTCGGCCACGCGCTTGCCGGCGCGCGTCGAGCCCGTAAACGACACCATGTCGACGTCCGGATCGGTGGCCAGCACCTCGCCGACCACCGGGCCGTAGCCGCACACGAGGTTGAACACGCCGGCCGGCAGCCCGGCTTCGTGAATCGCTTCGGCAAGCATGAACGCGTTGAGCGGTGCGACTTCGGACGGCTTCAGGACGACCGTGCAGCCGGCGGCGAGCGCCGGGGCGACCTTCAGCGTCACCTGGTTGAGCGGGTAGTTCCATGGCGTGATCGCCGCGACGACACCCACCGGCTCGCGCACGACGAGCGAGTTGCCGACCTGTGCCTCGAACTCGAACGACTCGGCAAGCTTCGCGTACGCCTTCCAGTTGTAGATCGGGCCGCCGACCTGGATCGCGCGCGACAGCTTGATCGGCATCCCGACTTCGCCGGTGATCGACTGCGCGAGCTCCTCGCTGCGCGCCTGCAGATGCTCGACGAGCTTGCGCAGGTAGCCCGCGCGCGTCGAGGCCGGCGTGGCCGCCCACGCGTCGAAGGCCGCGCGCGCCGCGCGGATCGCGTCCTGCGCGTCGGACGCGACGCCTTCCGGAATCCGGCCGATCACGGCTTCGGTGCCCGAGTCGATCACGTCGATCGTGCCGGTGCCGGCCGGCTTGCGCCACGCGCCGTCGATATAGAACTGGTCGTAGATTTTCATCGTTTTCCGCCTCCAGGAAAGCCGACATTCTAGCGAGCGTTTCGGCCGGCCGGTGTGACGATTGACAGCTATTGGAAAGGTCTTTAGCCTCGGCGCCTCATTCATCATAAGAAATGAGAATGCCTTGAGCATCCTGACCAAAATCGAGGGCGGCTATCTTCAGGTATTGCGCGTGATCGTGCTGTTGTTCGCGACCGCGGTCCTGATCGGCGGGGTCATATTCGGCGCGATCGCACTCGATGCGCGCCTATCGAAACCGCCGAAAGTCGATTCGGCCATCCAGGTCGATCCTGCATCGTTCGCGTGGGAGAACGACGCAACCGCCAAGGCCACGCCGGCCGCCGGCGGCGCGGCAGCGAAGGACGACAACGCGTCGCCCGCGCTGCGCCTGTCGACGCAACTGTCGGGCATCGTGCAGAAGCACGGCCGGGCGGCCCTGTCGCCGGACTACGCGGTCGATCGCGACGCGTACGAGCCGTCGTTCCAGCGCGTGCTCGGCGACGACGACCATCCGGAAGTCGCGTACTACGAGCAGCAGATCGCGTATCTCGACAAGGTGCTGTCACGCGCGGACGTCGCGGCCAGCGTCAAGAAGAAAGTCACCGGGCACGGTGACGAATATGCGCGTGAGCAGGCATACACCGACGTCGTGTCGGCGGTCATGCGCGACTTCTCCGAGCGCTACGACGCACGCCGGACCGCGATCGACAATGAGAAGAAGGCCGCCGAAGAAACGGCCGCCGAGAACGGCCAGACCGCGCGCTTCGCCGGCGTCGCCGCGCTCGTCGCGCTGTATTCGTTCGTGTCGCTCGCGGTGCTGATCATCCTGATCCGCGTCGAGCGCAGCATCCGCTCGATCGCGCGCGCCACGCACACGGCGACCTGAATCCGCTCATCCGCCAGCCCGCGCGCCGGGCTGCGGGGGCCCGGCGACGGGCCCACTTCGCGGCGCAAGCGACCGCTTTCTGGTCGCTTCCCGGTCGCTCCCCGGCCGCATCTTCCCGTGTCGTTCCTCACGCGCTCGCGCACTTTTCGTTCCCGCCGCTCCCTCATTCCTCCGTCGGCCATCCGCGCCGGCGCGGCGTCCGTTTCGCCACCGCCATGTCAGCATCCGCCCGGGTGCGCGGCCGGGCCCGCATCGTGCTATGTTTTTACTATCGGCACCGGCCCGTTGCAACCGGCGCCGCCCGGAATCCATGTATTTCGTGAGCGCTGCCATGTCCGACGCACCCCATACCCTCGGCTCGCAAGACCGCCTCGAGCTGCTTTGCTGGCTCACCTGCGGCAACCTCGGCGCGTTTTACCTCAACGAATCGTGGCCGGACGCCACGTTCCAGGTCCAGGCCGCGCACCGCTGGCTCGACCGCCATCACCGTCAGGCCGACTGGCTCGCGATCGCCAAGCTCGCGGCGCTCGCGCAGGACATCGCCAAGCGGCACGCCGGGTTCGTCGATGCGTCGTGGGCGCGCGACGCGGTCGAGGAAATCGTCGATACCGACGACCTCGACTATCGGGCGAAACTCGTGCAATGGGTCTACGAAGACTGCTGCAAGGCGCTCGCCGACAAGCGGCTGGCCGATTGACGATCGGGACGGCACGCGCGGCGCGGCATCGCGCTCCTGTCGTTGACGGGAATGTCAGCCTGAAAGACTGACGGGTGCGGTACGTCGCGCACCGCACCCCGAACCGCGAGGCGCGCTTACAGCAGCGATTTCGCCTGCGTCAGCACCTTGTCGCAGATCTGCCTGGTTACCTGCTGCTTCAGTCCGCCGCCGCTCAGGTCGAGCTTGCTGCCATTGCCGGCGTCGAGCACACCGCTCGCGCCGCTGGTATAGCCGCTGTCGGACGACGCGTTGCCGCCGAGCTTGCCCATCAGCGCGTCCTTCACCGACGACGCACTGCCGGATGCCCCGCCGAGATAGTTGTTCTGGATGCAGAACTGCAGCAGGCCCGCGACGTTGCCGGTGCTGCCCGGCATCAGCGACGAACCGCCACCGCCCGTCAACGCGCCACCGATGCCGCCGAGGTTGCCGAGCGCACCGCCCGCGCTGCCGCCCGAATCGCCCCCGCCGCCGACCTGCTTCAGGACATCGCCCAGCTGCGCATGCGCCACCGAAAACGGCGCGAGCAATCCGATCAGCGCACCGGCAATGGTCGCGCGGTATAGACGTGCATTCATGTGAAGCCTCCCGGTTGTGACTGCGTAAGTACCGCGAATCGAATCCAAGGATACTCAATCAACCCGTGCATGACAGCCTTCGGAGGTGGCCTGAAACGTCAGGCATCGTGATATCGCCACGATTTGACAAAGCTTGACGGCGAGCCGCGTGCGGACATGCCGGTTTTGCATCCGCGCGCGATCGCCCGCCCCGGGTCGCCCGCGCGCGCGAAGCGTCATAGAATCGTCGTCGCCGGCCGCCCGGACCCTCCGGCCCGATCTCGATCCCGAACATGAAGGACACTCGCGTGACGCTTGCCCATCGATTTCTGCTGTTCGCCGGCGCAGCGGCCGCGCTGGGTTGCGGCGGCGGCACCGCCGGCGCGGCCACGCCCACGGCCGCCGCCGCGTGCCCTTCGCCGTCGTTCGAGCGCTATCCGGCACCCGCCGCAAGCGCACCGCGCAAGCCCGCCGCGGCACCACGCCTGACCACCAGGGAAGCCCGCCTCTACCGCACCGTCATTCGCGACGAATTCACGCAGCCGGCCAACTTTGCCGGCCACTACCGCGTCGCGACCTGGGGTTGCGGAACGGATTGCCGGAATTTCGCGATCGTCGACAAGTACACGGGCGCGACGTACACGATGCCCGGCGTACAGGCCATCGCAGGCGTGATGGGCAACGACGAGGAACGCGTCGATTTCCGGCCCGGCAGTACGCTGCTGATCGTCGCGGGCTGCTTCAACGACGATTGCGACTACAACGACGCGAAGGCGGCCCGGTTCTTCTACGAGTGGACCGGTACGCGCTTGCGTCGGGTCGGCACCTGTCCATTGGCCATCGAGCCGCGCGAGTAGCCGGCCGACGGCTGCCGCTCGCCGCGACTTGCGCTATCGTTCCCCCGGTACACCTTGAACGGCGCACCCACCTGCGATGCCCATTTGCCTCAGTTTCGATGACGGCCCCGGCCCGTCGACGCCCCTCCTGCTCGACGTCCTGCATGCCGCGTCGTGCCGCGCGACCTTCTTCCTGCTCGGCCGGAATCTGGCAGGCGCGCTCGATGTGGCCGCACGCATGGCGCGCGAAGGCCACCGGCTCGGCAATCACACCCGTTCGCACGCGAAGCCGGGCACGCTGTCGGACGACGCGTTGATCGACGAGATCGAGACGACCGACGCGCTGATCCGCGATGCCTATCGCGAGGCCCGCGTGCCCGCGCCGGATGCGATCCCGCTGCGCCTGCCTTATGGACTGATGCCGCAGGACAGTCGCGCCCGCGTGCTCGCACGGCTGCAACGCGAACATACCGGCTGGACCGCGATCCTCGACGACTGGCAGCGGCCGGCGCCGTCGCCGCAGGCGCTGTTCGACGCGATGTGCGCCCATGTCGACGCCAGCACGGCACGGCGGCGCGACGTACTGTTCTGCATGCACGACGGATCGCGGCACGGCGAGGCGCGGCCCAACACGGTCGAAGCCGTGCGCCTGTTCCTGAATCGGCCGCGCTGACGTGGCATCCGGCCGGCGTCAGGGCGCAGCGCCATCCAGCAACTGCCGCCAGCCGCCGAGAAAACCGATGCCGGGCCCCGGCACCCACAGGCCGCGCTGCGCGGCTTCCAGGTGAATCAGCGTCTGGTCCGCGCAGAACAGGGCCATCAGCGCGTCGCGGCGGTCATGCATCCAGTCAGGCACGGCATCGGGCCGCGTCGCCGCATAGGCCCGCAGGCCGGCGTCCCAGCGGCGCGCGTCGAATACGAAGCGATCGTCCCGGCCCGCATCGCGCGACAGCGCAAACAGCGCAAACGCCGCTTCGAGCCACTGCGCGCCCTGCCCGACGTCGTCGAAATCGAGCACGCCGTTCACGGCGCCCCCTAGGTACAGCAGATTGCCCGCGTGATAGTCGCCGTGCAGCCAGTGCACCGTGCCCGTCAGCCAGCGTGCGGCAGCGTCGAGATGCGCGCCGATCCGACGGATCATCGTCCCGTAGCGGTCGCTCAGGTCTCCCGGCAACGGCGGCGCGGCACGCGCGGCAACGCGTGCGTGCCGCGCCGACAGCCAGGCCAGCGGCGCCGATTCGGTCACGGGTATCGCCGCCAGCGCCGCATGCAGATGCGCGAGCGCACGCATCGCGTCGATCGCGCCCGCCTCCGCTTCGTCCGGCAGGCCGGGGCTGCCGTCGATATGCTCGAACAGATGCAGCCAGCTTCCGTCAGGCAGTTGCACGCCGGATTGCGCGTCGACGGTCGGCCGCAGGCGCGGTAGCGCCGGCAGCAGCGGCGCCGTCCGCGTATCACCGAGATGACCGAGTATCGCCGCCTCGCGATCCACCTGTCCGACCGGCTTGCCGGACCACGATACGCGCAGCACCGCGCGTCCCGCATCGCACTCGACGAGATACGTTTTGTTAGTATGGCCCGACGCCAGCGCCTGCATGCGTGCAGGCCCGATGTTCCAATACCGGTGAAGCCACGGTTCCAGCGTTTTCACGTCACTCCTACTCGTTGCATTGACCATGTCAGAGCGTCCTTCGGCCCGCATGCGGGACATCAACATCGAATGGCTGACGCGCGCCGCCGAATTCGACCACCTGTTCCAGACGCGCTGGCTCGGCGAGCGCTTCTTCCACTTGCCCGGCGACATGCTCGCGCTCCAGGAACTGATCTGGCGCGAGCGTCCCGACTGCATCGTGCAGACCGGCATCGCGGCGGGCGGCGGCGTCGTGTTCTCCGCGTCGATGCTGGCGCTGAACGGCGATCGCGGCCGTGTCGTCGCGATCGAGCCGCGCCTGCGCGACGACGTCAGGCAGCGCCTGCAGTCGCATCGGCTCGCCGATCGCATGGTGCTGATCGAAGGCGAATCGTGCGCGGCCGACACGCTCGCATCGGTACGCGCGCAGATCCCGCACGATGCGCGCGTGATGGCGATCCTCGACCTCACGCATACCCACGCGCACGTGCTGCGCGAACTCGAATGCTATGCGCCGCTCGTGACGCCGGGCAGCTACGCGATCGTGATGGATACCGTCATGGAATACCTGCCCGCGTCGATGTTCGACGGCAAGCCGTACGGCAAAGGCAACAACCCGGCCACCGCCGTGCGCGACTATCTCGACCGCGACGACCGGTTCGAGGTCGACTACGACATCGAAGACCGCGTACTCATGACGCTGTCGCCAGGCGGTTTCCTGAAGCGAGTTCGCTGATCAGGCGCGCGGCCTCCGCCGAGCCGTCACGCGCGTAGCTCGCACGGATCCGCGCCGCCTGCTCGCGCAACGAACCGGGACGCAACAGGCACGCGAGCGCATCGGCGATCTCGGCCACGCCGGCGTGCTGCAGATCCAGCACGCGCCCCGCGCCGGCCCGCCCGACGAAGTGCGCCGAATGAAACTGGTCGTTGCAGAACGGCGACAGCAACATCGGCACGCCGCATGCGAGCGACTCCATCACCGAATTCGCGCCACCATGGCTGACGAACGCGTGCGTGCGTCGCAGCAGCGCCAGTTGCGGCACGTAACGCACCGCGATGACACGCGCGTCGTCGGCCGGCAGCAGATCCGCATCGACGAGCTCGCCCACCGACAACACCAGTTGCGCCGGCGTCGCGCGCGCCGCCTTGATGACTTTCGCGAACACATCGGGATGGTAATAAAGCTGGCTGCCGAGCGACATGTAGACGAGCGGACGATCGGCATCGAGGCGCTCCCACGGGAACGGCGTCTCGTCGCCACGCGGGCCGGACGGCAGCGCGGGGCCGACCAGTTCGACACCGGGCGGCGGCGCGCCGACCAGCGCGTCGGTCGTGAACGCGAGCGTCAGGTGCGGCGACAGGATGTCGCAACCGCGAAAGCGCGCATCGAGCCCGTAGCGCGCGAACAGCCGGGTGCGTTCCGGCGCCAGCCATCGCACCGTGCGCAGCAATTCGGAGTCGAGATCGTCCGGCAGCACCGGATTCAGCGAATTCGACATCGCCACCCACGGCAGCCCCTCCAGCTCGGCGGCGATCGCCGCCGCATAGAGCAGCGGATCGATCACGACCACATCGGGCCGCCAGTCGCGCAGCACCGCGCGGATGCCGTCCACCTGTGCGGGCGCCAGGTCGATCAGCAGCGTGCGGATCCAGTGCCGCAGCCAGTCCGCGTCGCGGATGTTCGCGGCAAAGCTCGCGCCGCGCGACAGGTCGTGACGCTCGGGTGTCTCGCGCGGCCCGACGAACGCGAAGCCGCCGGCGGCGTCGAGCTGGGCGCTGATGTCGGCCGGCGCATAGAACGCGACGTCGCAACCGGCGGCGCGCAGATGCTGGGCCGGGCCGATGCACGGATTGACGTGCCCTTTCTCGGGCACCACGCAGAACAGGATGCGTTTCATGAGCGGCTCAGGTTGGGCGATGCGCGGCATCGAGGGGAGTGTCGAGGCGGTTGAAATGATCGAGGATCAGCGACAGCGTCGTCCACAGCACGCGTTCGTTGTCCGTTTGCAGCGTGGGCGCGTCCAGACCGAGCGTGTCGGCCAGCGCGCGCGTGCGGTCGCGATCGAGCAGCGTCGCGAGATCCATCGCCGGGGCGAGCCGGCCGCGCTTGGGGCCATGCACGAGCCGGTCCGGCAGGTTCAGGCGCGCACCGAGATCGCGCAGGCATTGCTTGTCCGGATCGGGGGCGATGCTGGTCAGATGCGCGACGACGGCATCGTCGACGAACGGCGGATGCAGGTCGACCGACGCCGCGTCGAACAACGCATGGCACAGCGGCAGATAGTTGGCCGACTGGTCGCGGCGCAGCACCTGGTCCGCGCCGTCGCCGGTGATGGCCACCTCGACGCCGTCCGCGGCCATCGCCTCGGCCAGCAACAGCTTCGCGACCGGATGCAGGTTGAACATCGGCTCCTCGACCGCATGGGTCGTTCTCGGCAGCGCCGCGACGAAATCCGCCTCGTTCACGCGCACGAGCTTCACGTTCGCCTGCATCTGCCCGGCCAGTTCGAGTGCCGCATCGCGTTCGCAATAGTCCGGCATGTCGGTCACGAGGATGTAGGACGTCACGTGCCGCTGCGCGCCGAGTTCGCGCAGCAGCGCAAGCAGCAGCGCCGAATCGAGCCCGCCGCTCAACGCCAGCGCAACGCGCTTGCCGCTGTCGAGCGCACGTTGCAGCGACGCGCGCAGCACGGTTTCCAGATCCGCGTGCTGCGGCCGCCCGGGTGCCGGCTGAACGGCCAGCCCTTGCGGCGAACGGATCAGCGCATGGCCGGGCGGCACCGCGCGCACGTCGCGCAGCACGGTGCGGCCGACCAGGCGCTCGCCGCTCAGATAGCCCGCGATGGCCGCCGCGTCCGGCTCGCCGGCCGGTTGCGCCGACGCGCGCAGGACGGCCCGGATGCCGGACGCCGCCGTGCCGCTGCGCGGATGGTAGTGAAGCCGGTCGAAGCCGAACAGGTCGCGCGTGCCGACGATCATGGATAACGAGCCTTCAAGGAGTCCACTTCAATGCGTTTGAGGATGCGATGCGGCGCCACCGGCGCGCTGCCGCCCTGGCAATGCAGGCACGCTTCGAGCGGCGCCTCGCGTTGCAGATAGGCGAGCATCGCGTCGAGCATGCCCGCGTCGTCGCGCAGCGGCAGGCCGTCGGATCGAAAATCCTTCTCGCCCTTGTAGAGCGTGTGGAAATGCGCCGGACGCGTGCACGTGTAGAACATGCCGTCGCGAATCATATGGCAGCGCTCGCGAATCCAGCAATCGTGATAGAGGCGCTGCGCGGCGTCCCGGTCGGTGCCGGGCTGTGCACGGTTCATCGTCGTGAACACGTCCTGCACCTTCCAGTTCAGGCGCACGTCGAAGCGCGCGGCCTGGTGCTCGATGTGCGCGACCAGGTCGGCCGAAAGCGACGGCTTCGGATAGCGCGAGATCGTCAGCGCATCCACCGCCTGCCAGAACGCGTCCGTCATCTCGCCGAGCTTCAGGCCATTCGTCGTGACGGAGATCACGGGCGCGATACCCGTGGCGCGCACGCGCCCGACGAGCTCGACGAGCGCCGGATGCAGCAGCGGTTCGCCGCCGACCAGCTTGAACACGCGCGGGCGCAGCACCTTCGCCGCACGGCGCAGATCGGCCTCGAGCGATGCCGGGCTCGCGTACCACTCGGGCAGAAGCGGCGACAGCGAGCAGCATTCCGCGCACGTCAGGTTGCAGTGGTCGACGATATGCGCTTCCAGCGAGCGCGTCAGGACGCGCCCGTCTTCTACACGGTAGTCGCGATCCAGCGGCGGCGGAAATACGTGCTGCCGCTCGCCCGGCGGCGACGTCGGATGCGGCATCCGGTTCAGGTTCGAATTCACTTCAGCGTCCTGCTTCGATGCAACGGGAAAAGAAATCGACCAGGCGGTCGCGGGCATCCACCATCGCGGATGCCATCGTCACCGCGCCGCTCAAATGCGACGCGAAACGCGACGGGTCGTCGAGCCAGCCTTGAACAATCCAGAGCTTCAGCGCGTGCTGCAGGCATGCGGCATCGACCGCCCAGGCAATGCGTGCAGGATCCACCGGCCGCACCCGCAGGTATGCGCGCACGAACGCTTCCGCCAGCTGCGGCGCTTCCAGCGGCAAATGATTCAGGCAACGCACCAGTTCATATTCGCGCGGCGCGCCGATCGTCGCTTCCCAGTCGAGGATCAACGGCGGCAGCGTGCCCGTGAACAGATAGTTGAACTGGTTGTAGTCGTTGTGGATCGGGTGCTGCGGATCGTCGGCGGGAAACGCGTCGATGCTGCCCGGATAGCAGCGGTCGAGCATGCGCAGCGCGAGATCGACGTAGCGGCGCAGGTTCGCGGCGTTCTCGTTCGAGCGTGCGTGATTCAGCGCATCGAGCAAACTGCGCCGCACCGCATCCGCGTCGATCGCGATCAACCGCGCACGGATCGTGTCGAGCGATGGCAGCTGAAGCCGTTCGAGACTCAGATGCAACGCGGCCAGGCTCGAGCCCAGCGCCTCCCATTCGGCCGGCGAAAACGTGTCGTAGGTTCTGAACTGCCCGGTTTCCCAGCGCGTGAGCATCGCGTGGGCGTTCGCCCCCGTCCACAGCGGTGCGCCGGCTGCCGTGCGTTTCAGCGCCTGCACATGGAAACGTGTATCGCCGTGCGTCTCGAAGTGCGCGAGCACAGCGGCTTCCCTGGCCGCACGCGCCTGATGCCCGGCGGCGTAGAGCTTGACCGCTACGCCGCCGTCATCGGTCGGCAGATGCCATACGCGTTCGCTGACCTGGCGCGGCGGCCCGCTACGGCCGAGCGCGCAGGCTTCCAGGATCTCGTCGAAGGTCGCGGCGAGCGGGCCCATTCAGATGTGCTCGGCCGGCCCGTGCCGATACGGATGACCGGTCAGGAACGTGTTGTGTCCGACATAGCGCAGCTTGTACATCGCGGGCCGGAACAGCACCGAAGGATCGTTGTTCGCGATGCCGAGCAGCGGATACAGGTCCTGCCGCACGAAGAATGCGTTGTTGCCCATGTCGTCGCAGCAGACGAGTTCATAACCCTTCTGCCTGCCGAGGTGCACGAGCGATTCGAGGCTCGCGCCGTAATAGGTCGAGCCGTCCCATTCGTGATCCGGGTTGAAGCACATGACCCAACGCTCGGGCGGCGTGTAGTACGGGTTGTATTCGATCACGACGATGCGCGGCTTGAACGCCCGCAGGCCGCGCCAGACCCAGTAGTCGTTGCCGTCGATATCGATCGACAGCAGGTCGAAGTCGGTCGGCGTGTTCGCGTCGGCGAGCAGATGATCGACCGTGTCGGGCTGGACGCGGTCGTGATGCAGGCGGATGCGCTCTGCACCCGCGTAGTGCGCGGCCAGCTTGCCGAACCGGTACGCGCTGCCTTCCACCAGCACACCGGCCCAGTCCTGTTCGCGCAGCAACCGGGCCGTGTTGCTGTTGCGCAGGCCGTCGCTGGCGCCGATATCGACGCAGAACCGGTTGACCGGCGCGATCCGCTCCATCAGGCGCGACAGGATGCCCTCCTCGGTGCCCTGCGCGTACAGGCTTTGCGCAAGGCCGGACAGGTCGAGCGGGAGAGGATGGTCCGGCATCGGGGGCGGCTCCGGGTCGAAATGGGGAATGATGATTGGCGTTCGGTGGGTAATTTACCCGAAGTCGATTCGCGGGAGGAAACCGGAATGAGAAACGCTGCCGGGCCGCGCCGCAAGCGGAAATGAAAAAGCCCGCATCGACAACGCTGTCGATGCGGGCCCGATTTACTTCCGGCGGTTCGCTCCGTGGGGACGGCTGGAGGCACTGCTTGCCTGTCCAGCCGCGGCACTTGGCCGGAGGAAGCCTCAGGACACTTATTCCTGCCCCTGGCTCGTCAGGAACTCCTCGTAATTCCCGCCGAAGTCGAACAGCGTGCCGTCCGTACGCACTTCGATGATCCGGTTCGCCAGCCCGCTCACGAATTCGCGGTCGTGCGACACGAAGATCAGCGTGCCTTCGAACTGCTCGAGCGCGATCTGCAGCGACTCGATCGATTCCATGTCCATGTGGTTGGTCGGCTCGTCCATCAGCAGCACGTTGTGGCGGCCGAGCATCAGCTTGCCCCAGATCATGCGGCCCTTCTCGCCGCCCGACAGCACCTTCACCGACTTCTTGATGTCGTCCGACGAGAACAGCAGGCGGCCCAGCGTGCCGCGCACCATCGTTTCGTCGTCGCCGTCCTTGCGGTACTGGTCGATCCAGTCCATCAGCGTGATGTCGTTCGGGAACTCCTCGTACGTGTCCTGCGGCATGTAGCCGACATTCGCGTTCTCGGACCACTTCACCGTGCCGTGCTCGAGCGGGAGCGCGCCGAGCAGCGAACGCAGCAGCGTCGTCTTGCCCGCGCCGTTCTCGCCGATGATCGCGATCCGCTCGCCCGGCTGCACCGACAGGTTGAAGTTCTGGAAGATCGTGCGCTCGTACTTCTTCGTGATGTCTTCCGCGACCACCGCGACGTTGTGCAGCTTCTTCTCGAACTCGAAGCGGATGAACGGGTTCTGACGCGACGACGGCTTGAATTCCTCGATCTTGATCTTGTCGATCTGCTTCGCGCGGCTTGTTGCCTGACGGGCCTTCGACTTGTTCGCCGAGAAGCGGCGCACGAAGTCCTGCAGCTCGGCCACGCGCTCCTTCGCGCGCGCGTTCGCCGCGGCCTGGCGCTCGCGCGCCTGTGCCGATGCGAGCATGTAGTCGTCGTAGTTGCCCGGCCAGACCTTCAGCGTGCCGTAGTCCATGTCGGCCATGTGCGTGCACACCGAGTTCAGGAAGTGACGATCGTGCGAGATGATGATCATCGTCGAGTTGTACTCGTTGAGCGTGTGCTCGAGCCAACGGATCGAGTTGATGTCGAGGTTGTTGGTCGGTTCGTCGAGCAGCAGCACGTCCGGCTTCGAGAACAGCGCCTGCGCGAGCAGCACGCGCAGCTTCCAGCCCGGTGCGACGTCGCTCATCGTGCCGTTGTGGAACTTCTCCTCGATGCCGATGCCGAGCAGCAGCGCGCCCGCGCGCGCCTCGGCATCGTAGCCGCCGTATTCGGCGAACTTGCCTTCGAGCTCGGCGGCGTGCATGTAGTCGTCGTCGGTGGCTTCCGGGTTCGCGTAGATCGCGTCGCGCTCGGTCATCGCGGCCCACATCTCGGTGTGGCCCATCATCACGACGTCGAGCACGCGCACGTCCTCATACGCGAACTGGTCCTGGCGCAACTTGCCCAGGCGCACGTTCGGCTCCAGCGCGACGTTGCCGGCGCTCGGCTCGAGGTCGCCGCCCAGGATCTTCATGAACGTCGACTTGCCGCAGCCGTTCGCGCCGATCAGACCATAGCGGTTGCCCTCGCCGAATTTGACCGAGATGTTCTCGAACAGGGGCTTTGGCCCGAATTGCATCGTGATGTTGGCAGTAGAAAGCACGGCAGGTCCCGTTAAAGGATAAATCGACGGAAAACCGTGTATTTTAGCAGGTGTCGGAGAAACTGCCGACCACGCCGTTCCGGCAGCGCATTCCAGCCCCCTGGACGGCCGCCCGGCGGCCCGCCAACACGACGGCACGCGCCCCGCCGCCGCCTGACAGGAATCCCGCATGCTTGCCAGCCAGCTTCGCGAACAACTCGTCGGCGCGTGGCGCCTCGTGTCCTACGAAATCCGCCCGCGCGACGGCAGCGCCGTCACCTATCCGCTCGGCCGCGACGCGCGCGGCTGGATTCTCTATACGCGGGACGGTTACATGTCGGCCCAACTGATGGCTGCCGGCCGCCCGCCGTACGCGAGCGGCGATCTGCACCGCGGCACCGAGAGCGAGTGCACGGCCGCCGCACGCGGCTACATTGCCTATTCAGGCCCCTTTCATCTCGACGACGACGGCACGCTGACCCACGAAATGGACGTCAGCCTGTTCCCCAACTGGATCGGCAACGTGCAGCAGCGGGTCTTCAGGCTCGACGGCGATCGCCTGCAGCTCGGCACCGTCGGCCCCGTGCGGATCGACGGCCGGGAAGTCGACGCCGTGCTGCTGTGGGCGCGCGCGGGTAGCTGACACGCCACGAACGGTCGACACGGTTCGACGGGGCGATACGGCCAGGCAGCAGGTCGTTGCAAGCCTGCGCCGCGCACGGGGTGGTTGCATCGGCCGCACATCCGTCACTTGCCGGCTTTCGCGGCGGCCTTCTGGGCCGCCGTCGCCTTCACCTGCCCGAACAGCTCCGAGCACGGCACGTCCTTGTTGTTGCTCGGCGCGATCAGCGGGATCAAGGCCGCGAACGGGTTGATCAGGCCGAGGCCGACCATCGCGCCGGCGCGCAGCGCGAGCGCGCCCGCATCGACGCCGACCTTCGGATCCTTGAACGTGCCCTTCGCGTACAGCGGCGAGCGCAGCGAGAAGATCCGGAAACCCTTCGTATGCGGATGGATCTTCAGGTCGAGCGTTTCGTCGCGCAGGCTGATCGGGCCGTCGACGTTGATCAGCGCGTCGTCGGTGTCGAGCGCGAACACCTTCGGGTCGAGCATCCCGTTGGTCGCGACGAAGTCGACTGCCGCGCAGTTGATCTTCACGTCATTGTTGCCGAACAGCTTCTCGTACACGACGTTCGCGACGTTCAGCCCCGCCGCCTCCATCAGCAGGCGGCTGATGCGGCCGTCCGTGACGAGCGCCTTCACTTCGCCGGTCGACGTCGCGGCCAGCGCGGCCGGCGAGTTGCCGGTCGCCGACAGCGACGCGTCGCCGTTGATCTCGCCGAGCGCCGACTGCATCACCTTCTGCGTGGGGAACAGCTGCTTGAGCTTCAGGTGCCGCGCGGCCACCGTGAAGCGGCCCTTCAGCGGCGCGCCGCTGCCGTCGAGGTGCGCGGTCGTCGCGAGCGTGCCGCCCGCGACGCCGAACTGCAGCGGTTCGAGCGACAGCACGCCGTCCTGCATCACGATGTGCGTGTACAGGTTCGTGATCGGCAGGTTCGAACTCTTGATCAGCTTGCGGCCCGTGAACTTGACGTCCGCGTCGATCTCGCGCCAACGATCGGTACGGAACGTCTCGACCGGCAGCACGCGGCCCGGCGGCTGGCGTGTCGTGTCGCCGCGCCTGGCCTTGCTTGCGGCCGTATCCGCGCCGATCACCGGCGCGAGGTCCGAGAACTGCAGCAGGTTCGACACGAGCTCGCCCGACAGCTTCGGCCGCGGCTCGCGCTGCTCGTACACCAGCGTGCCGCCGAGATCGCTGCCGCCGACGCGGCCGTTGAAGTTCTCGTAGCGGAACGTGCTCGCGCGCCGCTTGAAGTTGCCGATCAGCCGCCCTTCCGTCGCGTAAGGCGGCGTGTCGGGCAGCGTGATGCCGGTGAGCTGGTAAAGGTGCGACATCGACGTGCCCTGCAGCCATAGCCGCAGGTCGATCGCCGCGAGATGCATCGGATCGGTCAGCGTGCCGACGATCGCGAGCCGCGTGTCGCCGGCCTTCACGTCGGCCTGCAGCGGGAACGGCCGCGACGCATCCTGGATCGCCAGCACGCCGCCGAGCTTGCCGGTACCGCTGATCGGCACGTTCTTGTAGCGGCCGTCGACCTTCAGCCCGAACGCATAGGTCGGGCCGGACGGCTTCGCGGGCGCCGCGACGCCGCTTGCGCCGCTTGCAGGAGAAGCGGAAGCGGCGACCGACGCCGATGAAGCGGACGACGACGAAGCCGATACCGCCGCAGATGCAGCCGAAGCCCCCACCCCCGACGCCGCACTCGCGGCCTGCGCGGCGGACGCGCCCGATGCGGCTTCCGCGTTGGCCTTCGCGCTCAGTTGCGCGGCGCCGCGCTTGCCGACACGCTGCGCGGATGCCGCGCGCGACGTCTGCTCCTGCTCCTTCAGCACATCGCCGAGCGGAATCGGCTGCCCGAGCGTATCGATCGCGACGGTCAGGTCGGCCTTCGTGATCGCGTCGCGATACGTGACGGTGCCCTTCGCGAAGCCGAAGCTGTCGAGCCGCACTTTCCACGGCGACGGCTGTGACGATTGCTTGAACTGGAAGGTCCACGTGTTGCGGCCGTCGGCGAGGCGCTCGAGGTCGACGGCCGGATTCACGACGTCGATCGACGGAATGACGATTTCATGCGCGAGCAGCGGCAGGATCGCGAGGTCGAAGTGCGCGGCATCGAGCGTGACGAACTTGGGCGTCTTCGCCCAGTCGGGGTTGCCGATCTCGAGTTGCGTGGCCGAAAAGCTCGGCCAGGGCACCCAGGCACGCCAGCCGGTTTCGCCGTCGGGGCGGCGCCAGCCGACCTTGAGATCGCCGTTGATCGCGAACGGGCGGCCGAGTGCGGCACTCACCTGTTCGTTGACCCACGGCTTCGCGCGGTTCCAGTCGAATGTAAAGAGAAAGACGCCGGCCGCCGCGATGAGCACCGCGACGATACCGACGATCCATGCAGCCGATTTGCCGATGGCTCGGGTAAGCGTCATGGCGGTTCCGTTGTTGTTCTGAAATGTCGCCGCGCCATGCCGGGCCGCTTGCGTGGACGAACGGCGCGCGACACCCGCGGCTTTTCAGTCGGTATTATGACGCACGCCATGGTGACGTTTCGGCGCCATTAACGCTTTTTTTCATTTGTGACATGACAGCCCCCACCGGCCTCATCGATGCGCAGCACATCACGCGGCGCGACGCCAGCAGCGGCAAGACCCTGCTCGCCCCGACCGATTTAAGCCTCGCAGCGGGATCGCGAATTGCTGTCACGGGACCGTCCGGGTCGGGCAAGAGCGTGCTGCTGCGCGCGCTCGCGCTACTCGATCCGCTCGACGGCGGCCACATCCTGTGGCGCGGCAAACGGATCCGGCGCAGCGCGATCCCGCGTTACCGGCGCAGCGTCGCCTATGTACGCCAGCGCCCCGCGCAAATGGACGGCACCGTCGAATCGCAGTTGCGCTATCCGTATTCGCTCGCGATCTATCGCGACGTCGCGTTCGATCGCGCGCGCGCCGAAGCGCTCGCCGCGCAGGCCGGCCGCGGCCCCGACTTTCTCGACAAGCGCGCGAGCGACCTGTCGGGCGGCGAAGCCCAGATCGCCGCGCTGCTGCGCGTGCTGCAGCTCGATCCCGACGTGCTGCTGCTCGACGAGCCGACCTCCGCGCTCGACCCCGAATCGGCGCGCGCGATCGAGTCGCTCGTCGGCGCATGGTTCGACGCGGCGCCCGACGCCCGCGCGTACATGTGGATTTCGCACGATCCGGCCCAGGCCGCACGGATCGGCACGATGCGGCTCGTGATGCAGGCCGGCGTGATACACGTTGCCAACCCGACGGAGGCAACCCAATGAGCCCCGCACTGCAGGACCTGAGCCTCGTCGACGTCGGCATCGCCGCCGCGCTCGTCGCGGTCAACGGCGCGATCTCGATGGCACTGTCGCTCGGCCTCGGCCGCAAGCTCGCGCTCGCGGCCGTGCGCACCGTCGTGCAGTTGCTCGCGATCGGCTACGTGCTCGGCTGGGTATTCGGTCATCCTCACTGGTACATCGTGCTGCCGCTCACCGCGCTGATGACCTTGATCGCAGGGTTCGCCGGCGCGGGGCGCGGCAAGCGCACCTACCGCGGCCAGCGCATCGACAGCATCGCGTCGATCTGGTTCAGCAGCTGGTTCGTCGCGGCGGTCGGCCTGTTCGTCGTGATCCGCATCCATCCGTGGTACGCACCGCAATACGCGATTCCGATCCTCGGGATGATTCTCGGCAATACGCTCACGGGCGTGTCGCTCGGCGTCGAGCGGATGATGGAGGAGCTCACGGCGCGCCGCGACCGCGTCGAAACCGCACTCGCGCTCGGCGCGACGCGCTGGGAAGCCACGCAGGACGCCGCGCGCCAGGCCGTGCGCGCAGGCATGCTGCCGACGCTGAACCAGATGGCCGTCGTCGGCGTCGTGAGCCTGCCGGGAATGATGACGGGCCAGGTGCTGGCCGGCCAGTCGCCGCTGCAGGCCGTGCGCTACCAGATCGTGATCATGTTCCTGATCGCCGCGGCTTCCGCGCTCGGCACCGTCGGCGCGGTGCTGATGACCTATCGCCGGCTGTTCTCGGCCGATCACCGCTTTCTCGCATCGCGGCTCGAGGAACGCACGCACTGACACGCGGAAGTCGCCGCGCGATGCGTTCGCGCGGTTCGCCGGTCAGCGCGCGCCGCGACGCTTGCCGATCGCCTGCCGCAATGCGGCCACGATGTCCGCGTCCGCTGCGAGCCCGTCGACCGACGCAACGAGCCGCACCGCGCGCGGCGTCGTCACATAGGCCTGCGCGCCGACATAGCCGCCGCTGCCGGCCGAGCGTGTCGTCACGACGAGCGCCTGCGGCGCCCGCGCGCCGAGGTCGGCCGTGAACGCATCGGTGACCGTACCGTCACGCGCGTGCAGCGCGCCCGTCACGTAGTCGTCGGTATCGAAGCCGGCGGCGGCATGCGCGGTCGAATACACCCGCACCGCGTAGCTGCCGGTCGAGCACGGCTCGAGCGCGCCGCTCGACACGACGGCCACCTGCTGCCGGGACGGCAGCCCGACCTTTTTCACGAAACCGCAATCGTCGGCCGCGTGCGCGTGCATGGCGGCGAACGCAATGGCGCACAGCAATGCGCGGATTCGGCATTTCATCGGGATGTCGTTACGGGAAGTGGATGATGCGGGCGAGCATAGCGTGACATTCGCATGACGTCACGCTGGTCGACACGCAACGCCGGCGCACGCCGTGCTGCTGCCATACCGTTGCAGCAGCACGGTACCGCGAGCAGGTCGCGGGAAAGCACCGTGACGGCGACACGAAACGCTCACGCGCCGCCGGGCCCGCCCGTGCGCCGAATCCGTTGCGCGCGCACCGGTTCCGGCAGCGGCCCGCGCGTGCCGTTCAGCGCTTGATCGACACCGTCACCTTCGTGCCGTCGCTCATCGTGACGGACTTCGAACCGCCGTTGGTCGGGATCGACACCCACTTCACCTGGCTCACAGACGCGACGTCCGGGCATTGCAGCGACTTGCCGCCGACCGTCACGTTGCGCGTGCCCTTCGGCGCGGCCGCCTGGAAGCTCATCTGCACGTTGGCGACGCCCTTCGCGTCGATCGACGGCGCGAGCCGCACCTGGGTCTGGCGGACCATCGCGCCGTTCGCGTCGCGCGGCAGGCTGTCGGCGTTCGGGCAACCGTCCGGCATCGCGACCGCACCGCTCGGCGGCACCGACTTCCAGTTGAAGTCGTCCGTCTCGCCCGAGCGGATCTTGCGGGTCTCCTGCGTGTTGCCGAAGGTCTTCGAGTCGACCTTGACGGTGTATTCGAGCTGTCCGGTGCCGCCGCCCTTCAGGCTGCCCTTGACCGGCGGCGCCGCGAATACGCTCGCGCTGACGCACGCCGCCGCGAACACGACCGACCACGATGCGGCGACTGACAAGCTGCGTTGGCTCATGCTGACCTCCTTGGTATGCGGCGGCACGCGCGTGCCGCGCGGTTTTCGATGCATGATGCGCTGCCAGTCTACCGCCAAGCGGCATGCCGTGCGCCGCAAACGCATCGGGTGTTACCCCGCTTGCGTTCGCGGCGCCGCAACCTTACGCGAGATGCCGGCTCAGAAGCCGCTCAGCACGAGCTTGCCGATCGCGCGCCCGGCCTCGAGCAGCTGGTGCGCGCGCCGCACGTTCGCGGCATTGATCGTGCCGAGCTGTTCGCCGAGCGTGGTGCGCAGCGTGCCGCCGTCGACGAGCCGCGCGACTTCGCCGAGGATCCGGTGCTGCTCGATCATGTCCGGCGTCTCGAACATCGCACGCGTGAACATGAACTCCCAGTGAAACGCCGCACTTTTCGCCTTCAGCAGTTCGACCGGCACCGGCTTGTCGTTCTCGACGATCGTGCAAATACCGCCCTGCGGCCGGATTACCTCCGCAGCGGCGGGGAAATGACGATCCGTATCGTTGAAAATCAGCACGTAGTCGACGCTCGGATGCCCGGCCTCGCGCAACTGCGCAGGCAAGTCGCCGAAATGGTCGACCACCGCATCCGCACCCAGCGCACGCACCCATTCGGCCGATGCCGGCCGCGACGCGGTCGCGATCACGTGCAGCTTGCCGAGCGCCTTCGCGAGCTGGATCGCGATCGAGCCCACGCCACCCGCGCCGCCGATGATCAGCACCGATTTGCCGGCGTCCGCACCCTGCGGCGATACGCGCAGCCGGTCGAACAGCGCCTCCCATGCGGTCAGTGCGGTGAGCGGCAGCGCGGCCGCCGCGGCGAAATCGAGCGTACGCGGCTTCAGCGCGGCGATCCGCTCGTCGACCGTATGGAATTCGCTGTTCGCGCCGGGCCGCGTGATGCTGCCCGCATAGAACACTTCGTCGCCGGGCCGGAACAACGTGACGTCGGCACCGACCGCGACCACCGTGCCGGCCGCATCCCAGCCGAGCACGCGCGGCGTGTCCTCGACCTGCGGCTTCGGCGCGCGCACCTTGGTGTCCACCGGGTTCACGGAAATCGCCTCGACCTTCACGAGCAGGTCGCGCGGGCCCGGCACGGGCTGCGGCAGCTCCACGTCGAGCAAGGCTTGCGGATCGTCGATCGGCAGATAACGGGTCAGTCCAACGGCCTTCATCACGAAACTCCTTCTGGAAACCTGGGGGCCGCGGCGCAGCCCCATGAACGTCATCGTAGGCAACCCGATCATTCGAGAAAACCGCTATATTTCCTGAAACATTTTCAGGAAATTCAGAATAATGGCCTCCGATCCGATTCCGGCCCCCGACAAGCCGCTCGACCTGCTCGATGTCGCGCTGTTCGTTCGCGCGGCCCTGCTCGCGAACGTCACCGCGGCCGGGCGCGAATTCGGCGTGTCGGCCGCGGTCGCGAGCGCGCGCATCGCGCAACTCGAGCGTCAGCTCGGCGCACGGCTGCTGCACCGCACCACGCGCCGTATCAGCCTCACGCAGGACGGCGAGGTATTCATGGCGCACGCCGACACGCTGCTGTCGGCCGCCGACGCCGCGCGCGCGTCGGTCGGCCACGGCCGCACCGAGCCGTACGGGCGGCTGAAGGTGTCGATGTCGTCGTCGTTCGGCCGGCAGCATGTCGCGCCGGTGATTCCCGCATTCCTGCGCCGCTATCCGTCCGTGTCGCTCGACCTGCGACTGTCGGACGAGATCGTCGATCTGGTCGACGACGGCTACGACGTCGCGATCCGCCTCGGCGCGCTGAAGGATTCGACGCTCGTCGCGCGCAAGCTTGCCGCCAACCGCCGCGTGCTGTGCTGCTCGCCCGCGTATCTCGCCGGCCACGGCACGCCGCGCCATCCGGCCGACCTGACGCAGCACGAATGCGTGATCCTCGGCGACCAGCGCGACTGGTCGTTCACGACGCCGCAAGGCCCGCTGACCGTGCGGGTCGGCGGCCGGCTCGTCGCGAGCAATGGCGAGGCCATCCGCGAAGCGCTCGTCGACGGCTTCGGGATCGCGATCAAGTCGACCTGGGACGTCGGCCCGCTGCTCGCGAGCGGCACGCTCGTCACGATACTCGACGACTATCCGTTCGCCGACGACGTCGCGATCTGGGCCGTCTACCCGAGCCGCACACACGTGCCGCTGAAGACGCTCGCGTTCATCGCGTTCCTGGCCGAGCATTTCGGCGATCCACCGTACTGGGATCGCGCGGACGGGCGATAGGCGCCTTCATTCGGCTCGCGCCGCGGGCGTACCGGTTCGAGTCGGGCCTCGGGATTCGTCCCTGCCGCGACCGCCCGGCCCGGCCAACCGGCTACAATGGCGCGTTCGCGACGCAATGGCCCGCAGTCGAACGGGGCCGCGCACGCAGACGGCCGCCCATTGGCCGCGCACGCTTTTCATACGTCTCCCAACCATCCCGTCATGACCCACAACCTCGTCATCCAGAGCCTTGCGCCGCTGTCGGACGCCCATCACAAACCGCTGCTCGCGCTGTCGCGCGGCACCCGCATCGTGCAGACCGACGATCATGCGCTGCGCATCGAAGACGCGAGCCCGGCACAGCGCATCGACATTGACGCGTACTGCGGCACGCACGCGCTCGACTTCGCGTTCGTCGAGGCCGGCCGCACGCTCGCCGATTTCGGGCTCGCCGTGATGGACATGGATTCGACGCTGATCACGATCGAATGCATCGACGAGATCGCCGATTTTTGCGGGTTGAAAACGCAGGTCGCCGAGATCACCGAAGCGTCGATGCGCGGCGAGATCCGCGACTTCAACGAAAGCCTCACGCGCCGCGTCGCGCTGCTGGCCGGGCTCGACGCGCACGCGCTCGAACGCGTGTACGAGGAACGGCTGCAATTGACGCCGGGCGCCGAGACGATGCTCGCCGGCGTGAAGGCCGCCGGCATGAAGACGCTGCTCGTGTCGGGCGGCTTCACGTTCTTCACCGAGCGGCTGAAGGCGCGCCTCGGCCTCGACTACGCGCATGCGAACACGCTCGAGATCGTCGACGGCAAGCTGACCGGCAAGGTGCTCGGCGAGATCGTCAACGCCGACGTGAAGGCGCGCCTGCTGCGCGAGACGTGCGCGTCGCTCGGCCTCGAGCCGAGCCGCGCGATCGCGATGGGCGACGGGTCGAACGACCTGAAGATGATGGCCGAAGCCGGGCTGTCGGTCGCGTACCACGCGAAACCCGTCGTGCGCGACGCGGCGACGGTCGCGTTCGATCACGTCGGCCTCGACGGGCTGCTGCGGCTGTTCTGATCCTGCCGCGCGTCAAATGAAAAACGCCGGCGCGATGTTGCATCGCGCCGGCGTTTTGTCGTGCCGGGGAACCTGACCGGCCGGCGATCAGCCGAGTGCGGCCTGCATCGCGCGTTCGATGTCCGCGCGCAGGTCGGCTTCGTCTTCCAGGCCGACATAGAAACGCACCAGCGTGCCGCGATGCGGCCAGTCCGGACGCATCGACGCGACGTCGTAAGGCATCGCAAGGCTGCATGCGCCGCCCCAGCTCCAGCCGATCGCGAACAGTTCGAGCGACTCGACGAAGCGGTCGACCTGCTCCGCGCTGTAGCGTTCGTCGAACACCACCGAGAACAACCCGCCCGCACCGGTGAAATCGCGCATGAACGACGCGTGCCCCGGGCAATCGGCCATCTGCGGATGCAATACCGACGCAATCTCCGGCCGCGCCTTCAGCCATTGCGCCAGCGCGAGCGCGCTCTTGCCGTGCGCGTCGAAGCGCACCTGCATGCTCGGCAGGCTGCGCAGCACGAGCGAGCAATCGTCGACCGACACGCCGATCCCGCAGCGCATCCGCGCGAGCTTCAGCTTCGCCTGCAGGTCGGCGCTCGCGGTGATCGTCGCGCCCATCAGCACGTCGCTGCCGCCCGACTGGTACTTGGTCAGCGCCTGCACCGAGATGTCGACGCCGTGCTCGAACGGCTTGAACGCGAGCCCGGCCGAAAAGGTGTTGTCGATCGCGGTGACGATGCCGCGCGCCTTCGCGGCCGCCGTGATCGCCTGCACGTCGGGCACTTCCATCGTCACCGAGCCGGGCGCCTCGATCCAGATCAGCCGCGTGTTCGGCTGGATCAGGTCGGCGATGCCGGCACCGACGAGCGGATCGTAGTAGCGCGCGGTGATGCCAAAATCCTTCGCGAGCCAGTTGCCGAAATCGGCGTTCGGCCCGTACACGTTGTGCGGAATCAGCACGTCGTCGCCGGCTTTCACGATCCCGAAATAGACGTTCATGATCGCCGCGAGGCCCGACGGCTGCAGCAGCGCATGCGTGCCGCCCTCGATCTCGGCAAGCCGCTGCGCGAGCGCGAGCGACGTCGGCGTCGAATGCAGCCCGTAGCGCCACTGGTTGTCGTTGTGCCAGACGAGCGCACGCATCGTCGCGAGATCGGGAAACACGACCGTCGACGCGCGCGCGACCGGCGGCACGAACGAACGGAAACCTTCCGGGATCACGTCGTCGGGTTGAACGATGCGGGTTTGCAGCGCGCGCTTGGGAGTGGATGCAGTCATGACAGGAAGCCGGGCACGAGGCCGTTCGGTTGCGGAATAAGTCGCCAGATTAGCCAAAATCGGCACGATTGGCCCGGTACAATGCGCGCCGCGCGCGCCGAGCCAGCGCGGGTTCAGTTGTCGGTGCGCAGATTGACGACGCCGCCCACCGTCTCGATTTCCTGCACGCGGCCGTCGCGCACCTGCAGCGCCGCGCGCTTGCCCGGCGCGAGACGCAGCACGACGGGTTGCGGATCCGACTCGTCCGAATTCATCCGGTCGGCCTTCAGGGTGCCCGTCGCGTCGAAGCGGCCGATCCACACGCCCGTGATGTTCGTGCCGTCGTTCGATTCCTCGATTTCCAGCGTGTCGCCGTCGCGATCGCCCGCGAGCAGCACGACCTCACCCGTATCGGCGAACTGGTATTCGCCGTGCACGCCTTCCTCGTCCGTCTTCGGGCCGAGATGCACGACGATCGGGCGGTCGCCGAGCGTGCCTTCGTAGCGCGGCAGGCGGGCAAACTCCGGATTCGGCTTCAGCGGCCGCGCCGGTGCCGGTTCGTCCTGCTGCACGCCCGGCGCGACAGCCTGCGCCGCGACCACGCCCGGAATCGCCATGCCCGCCGCCAGCGCGCCCGCGACGACGAGCGCCCGTTGCCATTGCGAATATCGACCCACCTTGTGTTGCTCCTTGCTTCAGATTCGCTCGTAAATTGCGGCGATGCGCTGGCCGTCACACAGGCCGCGGCCGGCGCGCGTATTGCGCATCAGCCTTGCATCAGGCGCTCCACCGCCTCGCGCTGCGGAATCGGCGCGACCGCGCCGTAGCCCGTCGTCGACAATGCCGCCGCGGCGTTCGCATAACGCGCCGCCGCGAACGGATCGTCGCCCGCGACGATCCGTGCGACGAAGGCACCGCCGAAGCAGTCGCCCGCGCCCGTCGCGTCGACGGCTTCGACCGCGAAGCCCGGCACGACGCGCCGCTCGTTCGGCGTCGCCACGTAGGCACCTTCCTTGCCGAGCTTCAGCGCAACGACCTGCGGCCCGTGTTCGAGCATCGCGTCGACGATCGCGTCGCGATCGTTCGCGCCCGTGATCGCCGTCACGTCGTCCCAGCTGGGCAGGCAGATATCCGTCTGGCGCAGCGCCTCGCGCATCACCGCGCGGGCGCGCGGCAGCGGCCACAGCTTCAGGCGCAGGTTCGTGTCGAAGCTGACCTTCGCACCGTTGCGGCGCGCGTGGTCGATCGCCGCGAACGCGGCGTCGCACGCAGCCGTGCTGATCGCGAGGCTGATGCCCGACAGGTGCACGGCCTTCGCGGCGGCCAGTGCGTCGAGCGGCAGGTCGCCCGCCGCATAGCGGCTCGCCGCCGAGCCCGCACGCAGATAGTCGAACTGGTGGCCGTCGGCGCCGTGCGTGACGAAATACACGCCGGTCGGCGCCGTGCGATCGATCCGCACGTACGTCGTGTCGACGCGTTCCGCGCGCCACATGTCGGCCAGCAGCCGGCCGAACGGATCGTCACCGATCGCCGACACGAAGCCCGTCGACGCGCCCTGGCGCGCCGCCGCGATGCAGAAGTTCGACGTGTCGCCGCCGAAGCCCTGCAGGAATTCAGGCCGGCCCGGCTGCGACTGGTTGAATTCGATCATCGCTTCGCCGAGCGCGAGGATCTCCGGGAATACGGCGGCCACCGCTTACACCTCGCCCCACAGATCGTGGCCGTCGGCGCCCGTGATCTTCACGGACACGAAATCGCCGACCTTGTAGCGCTTCGAGGCCTTCGCCGCCGGCTCGACATAGACGACGCCGTCGATCTCCGGCGCATCGGCCGCCGTGCGGCCGATCCCGCCTTCCTCGCTGACTTCGTCGATCAGCACCTTGAGGGTCTTGCCGACCTTGCGCTGAATGCGGTTCGCCGACACTTCCTCGGCGACTTCCATGAAGCGTGCGCGACGCTCCTCGCGAACCTCATCCGGCAGCGCGCCGTCGAGTTCGTTTGCCGTCGCGCCTTCGACCGGCGAATACGCGAAGCAGCCGACGCGATCGAGTTCCGCCTCGCGGATGAAGTCGAGCAGCGTTTCGAACTGCTCTTCCGTCTCGCCGGGGAAGCCCGCAATGAACGTGCTGCGGATCGTCAGGTCCGGGCAGATCTCGCGCCACTTCTGCACGCGCTCGAGCACCTTCTCGGCGTTCGCCGGACGCTTCATGCGCTTCAGCACTTCCGGATGCGCGTGCTGGAACGGCACGTCGAGATACGGCAGCACGTGGCCCTTGAACGGACCTTCGGCCATCAGCGGAATCACTTCGTCGACGCTCGGGTACGGGTACACGTAGTGCAGGCGCACCCATGCGCCGTACTGTGCCGCGAGTTCGCCGAGCGCGGCGACCAGGTCGGTCATGCGCGTCTTGATCGGCTTGCCGTTCCAGAAGCCCGTGCGGTACTTCACGTCGACGCCGTACGCGCTCGTGTCCTGCGAGATCACGAGCAGTTCCTTCACGCCCGACTTGAAGAGGTTCTCGGCTTCCAGCATCACTTCGGCGACCGGGCGCGACACGAGGTCGCCGCGCATCGACGGGATGATGCAGAACGTGCAGCGGTGGTTGCAGCCTTCGGAGATCTTCAGGTACGCGTAGTGGCGCGGCGTGAGCTTGATGCCGGCCGCCGGCACGAGGTCGGTGAACGGGTCGTGCGGCTTCGGCAGGTGCGAATGCACGGCCTGCATCACTTCGCCCACCGCGTGCGGGCCGGTGACGGCGAGCACCTTCGGATGGACTTCCTCGATCAGGTTCGAGCCGCTGGCGCTCGACTTCGCGCCGAGACAGCCGGTGACGATCACCTTGCCGTTCTCGGTCAGCGCTTCGCCGATCGCGTCGAGGCTTTCCTGCACGGCTTCGTCGATGAAGCCGCAGGTGTTCACGACGACGAGGTCGGCGCCGTCGTAGGTGCCGGAGATTTCATAACCTTCGGCACGCAGTTGCGTGATGATCTGTTCGGAATCGACGAGGGCTTTCGGGCAACCAAGCGAAACGAACCCTACTTTGGGGGATTGGGACATCTGGAATGTGGGGGCGTGGCAGCAAAAGCGTGAGTTTACAGCGATTTATGGGTCAGCAGCCTAAAAGGAGCGGCTGGAGACGGCGCAGGCTTTCAACTCGGATACGCCGTGCGGCGACCGGCCGTGCGCAAGATCGAGCTTGATGCGACCCTTTCACTACGTGACAAAGGGTCTTCCGCTTACCATCGGCGATGTCTGGAAGGGGCACTCGACGTGTTCGTGCAGGCGGATCGGGGATGGTCAGGTGCAGAACGGCCTGCGCTGATTGTCGAGGGCCTGAGCCGCCAGAGTCGAGCCGACACTTGTTTCGTCGCTGGCGCAGCAACCCACGTCGATCGCGAATACCGGGATAACGGTCAACGCGGCCGGCGACAGCCTCGCGGCGAAAGAACGCAACACCGTTCTGCCGGTGTGCGCTCCGTACATCAGGCATCCCAGTCAACGCTGATCAGTTGATCGCGGATGGCTGGCGCCGCGCCGGTTCGCGCCTGATGCGAAAACTACCAAACAGTCGCCATGGGTTCATCGCTCCAACTCAAACTGCGCGGTGGCATCCGCGCCTTCGTCCAATCCTTGGTTGGGCTTGTAATCGATATCCAAGGCAACAAGAACGGGGTCAGGTTTACTTCTGGCGCAACAGCTTGGCGAAAGCTGACGCGATTCGCGCACCCATGACGACTCCGGCATCCCGGCCGTGTCGCCATACTGGCTTCATGGCCCGACTTCCTCGACTCGATTTGCCCGGCATTCCTCAGCACGTCGAGCGGCGAGGTAACAATCGCCTCCCCTGCTTTCTCGATGACGCCGACCGGCAGCGTTATCTGCATCTGCTCCGCGACGCGTTGCTGCACACGGGTTGCCTTCTTCATGCCTACGTGCTCATGGACAATCACGTTCACCTCTTGCTGACACCACCCGATACCGGCATGACCGCGCGACTGATGCAGAAACTTGGGCGTAAGTACGTCGGTCAATTCAATGCACGACACCAACGTTCCGGAACGTTGTGGGAAGGCCGATATAAGTCCTGCCTGGTCGACAGCGAAAGCTATGTCCTGCGCTGCTACCGGTACATCGACCTCAATCCGGTCCGTGCCCGTACGACCGACGACTTACCGCTGGTCCAGCGCCGCAGCTCACGCGGGGCATCGCTACGATCCGTTGCTGACACCGCATCCTTCCGAAGCGGCCTTGGGCCTCACGACATCCGAGCGCGGCGCCGCGTATCGAACGCACCTGCACGAAACCCTGTCCGATGACAACGTGCTTGCCATCCGCACCTATCTTCAACAGCAGCGTGCTTTGGGAAACGATGTGTTCAAGGCCGTGGTCGAAGCCAAGACCCAATGTTTTGCTGGCATTCGTCCCTCTCATCGACACCTCGTCGGAAGTAAACCTGCCCCGTTCTTGGAACCCGTTCTTCCCCGTCGAAAGTAAGCCTGACATCGTTCTTGCTATAGCGGATCACTGGTAAAGCCGCAGAGTCGATCGTTCTCCTGTGGGAACTGCAATTCCAAATAAAGGAGAATGATCAGTTGCGGCAACGCGAGGACTGGCATAAAGCACAGCAGAATTGCCAAGTTGACCCAAATCATCAGCGGCAACAGCAAGCGTCCCTTATTCGTGGTAAAAGACCACACAATCCAGCGGCCGCCATAACGCATAAGTACGTCACGCCACGTCCTGGGAAAAGAGGTGATCTTAGGGGCGGGAAGATCTGCGGACTTAGCCATAAAACCCTGAAGCCAAGCCCATCTATGTGACCTGCGGCGGAATTTTGTAGCCAGTCAGGCAGTGAGTCTCGTGTCGATATTGTCGGAATCCAGCCAGGCTCGACGGACCGTGGCGGGAGGTTGATAGCGATGCGCGCTATGGGGCCGGCGCTCGTTGTAGAACTGCCGCCAGCGTTCGATGAGCACCTTGGCTTCGGCGCGGCTGCGGAACCATTCCCGGTTCAGCAATTCGTCACGCAGCTTGCCGTTGAAGCTCTCGACGAACCCGTTTTGCCACGGACTGCCCGGTGCGATTAAGGCCGGACCGATGGCAGCATCTCGCAGCCAGCGCATAACCTTGGCAGCGGTAAATTCCGCGCCGTTGTCAGACCGAATGAACGCGGGCTTGCCGTACAGCCGCATCAGTCGCGACAGCGTCAGGATCACGTCCTGCGACCGCAGGCTGGCGCCAACCTCGATCGCCAGGCACTCGCGGGTGTATTCATCGATCACGCAAAGCATCTTCAACGCCCGCCCATCCACCAACTGGTCGTGCACAAAGTCGTAGCTCCATACCGAATTCGGTTGTGTCGCACCGGGCAGGCGAATGTCGTTGCCACAACGACGCCGGCGAGGACGCCGCCGCGGAATGTTGAGCCGCAAGGCTTGCCACATTCGCCGCACGCGTGATTCGCCCAGCGCCAGCCAAGCCGACATCCGCCGGTAGCCGAAGCGCGGCACTTCCTGCGCGGCCGCCATCAGCCGCTCGCCCAGCCTCCGATCCTTCTCCGGTTGCTTGAGCGTATAGGTGGCCACCCGGCGACTCAGTCCCAGATAACAACATGCCTTGCGTTGCGAGAGACCCCGCCGAGTCAGGACTTCCAGCGCTTCGCGCCGGCCCGTTGGGGTATTCATTTTTTTCGGCTGAATTCCTTCAGTCCGTCGATGACCAGCAATTGCTCGGCAATTAGGCGCTTGAGCCGCTCGTTCTCCGATTCCAGATCCTTGAGCCGACGGGCATCGGCCACATCCATGCCGCCGAACTTGTTGCGCCAACGATAGAACGTCTGTTCCGAGACGTTGTGGCGCTTGCACAGATCCTTCACCGGTTCGTCCCGGCTCTCGGCCTCGCGCAAGATCCGGATGATCTGCTCGTCGGTAAATCGCTTCTTCATCGAGTTCTCCTTGCCTCTAGGATAAGAGAGAACTCACTTGCCAAACGGCTACAAGAAACGTCCCAGGTCATATGGTCTCCAAAGATTTTGTCGCTGCAGATCACAGGTATCTTGACCAACCGCGGCTCTGGCAGGTTACAGGTAAAACCCACAAGGTAGAGATACAGTTGCGCCCTACCTGGTGCCCGCTCGATTCCCTGCAGTCCGTCCCATTCAAGTTCCCATATAGGCTCCGAGCTTTCCTCTGGATAGGGTACGTAATACACACGGCGGCTTCGGCGATCGAAACGTACCCTAGAGCAGCGGTAGCGAAAGTGCGGCCCCAAGACGCGAGCAAGAAAGAAGCACAGCAATCCAAAGCCAGGCAAGCCGAACACGAGCATCCATATTCCGGCGCTCCAAGGGCCCGAGTCTCCGATCGCCGCAATAACAAATGACACTAACCCACAGAAAACAAATGCTCGAAGGCCTACTCCCTCAAGCTCAGTTTGCAAGGTATCCGATACTATCTCGATGCAGTGCTCGTTGAAGCGCGTTGCCTCAATGGCAGGCACCACGCGCGAGTCGAGCTCCAACGGCAACAACGTGCTGGCAGAACGGAACATCTTCCACTTTGCTTGAATTTCAGCAAATGTTGGGCGACGTTGCTGAAGCTGCGTGGGAACGGGACGTCGCATCATTCGGGATCCTTAACTGGAGCAATCAACTCATCGTCAATGGGATCTGTGAACCACGTCCCGCGCGTAAAGACAAGCGGCTCCCGTTGCGGGAGCAATACGAGGCTTGGCTGGTTCCTGACGTCTGGCCTATAGCAATAGTCCAGCATGACTTCCGTGTCTGCGCGCATCGTGATTCGCCAACTCAACTGTCGGGTGCCTTCTCGGATGATGTCCTCACTAACGACCATGCATTCCGTGTCATAGGGGAAGCGATAACCCGGCGCTACTGCAATAGGGCCTTGGACCATCTTCAAAGCGCTGCCATTTCGCCGGACTGTCAGTGTGTATTGGAAAACACCTGCACGCTCCAAGTCTGTTGCATCTGGCTCTAGCGTTGGATAATTAGGCAATACTAGTGATATGGAAAGCGTCCCCACACCATCCTTGGTAATGGTGCGCTTCAGATCCATTCCGTCTTGCCAAATTCCGTAGATAGGGAAGATACTTCGTATAACGACATCGCGAGCCAAAGTGGATGGAGTCTCCCAGTTCGCGACTGCCCGGACACCGTAGACAGCGCCGTGAAACGCGACAAGTTCTTGCTCTAGCGATTTGTAGCGATACTTTGAATCGCCAAGGCTCCAATAGCTATGCGCCAGCCAGGCTTCGTCGGGCTGAAACTTGGCGAGCGCGGCCTGGTAACTGAAATATGCTACCCCTACCGTGGCAACCAATGCTAGGACAAGCCACCCAACGGGGCCCATGAAGCCGAGCGTGACGCTAGCAGCATTTAGCAACAGGCCAGCCGCCGCCAACATGCCACTTCCGGCGGACGCCAAGTACATTCTGCCAGCCTCGGAATTTTGTTGCACATTGAAGGCGTTAGACGCACGTATTCCGTCCGAAATTGCGCCCAAGGCGGCGGTGATTGCACCGACCCTAGTTGCAAGCGTTCGCGCTGATACTGCGGCCCTCCGTGCCGTGGCAAGCGACTCCCCTCTCGCCAATGCACGTAGCTGGATCAGATCACCCTGAACGAACATTCCCGCACTGATCACAGCTGCCGCTGCAGCAAAAGCATTGACGCCGTTGGCTAGACCTGAAACCGACCTATCAACTTTATTGTTCGTAATATCTTTGATCGACGATCTTAGTGCCATCAGGGCCGAAACGGCAGCAAGACCCGTGAATGCATACTCGCCACGTACAATTCCTGTTTGGGCGCCACTGTATGCACGACCCTGGCGCATGCGCTCCATCATGCGCTTGAACACGTTTCCTTCAAGTTTGAACTTCTGAGTATTGCTCGCTGTTGGTTGTACTGGCGATATGCGGTTCGCCTTGTCGCCGATACGCACCTCCTCAAATAGGAGTACGTTAGCAGGCTGGTTACGCAACGGCCTGATGACCGTGATTCCCCACTTCCTTAGCTGCTCGGTGTTCATACTTCGCTCGCCACGGAACTTGGCATACTGAAAATTCGCCTCTGCGCTGGTAACTCGATACGTAACGATGGTGCTTCCCACACGGACTTCTGCATATAAACGCAAGCGTCGCACTACGCCACTAGCGGTTGTGTCAGGTAAGTTCATATCAGCGAGTTGTGACAGCATCTGGCTTGCCAACAAATCGGAGTGTTGCGTGGCCGGATATGACAGATTTAGCTGAAAAATTGGCGCGAAGGCAGAGACACCAATGTCAAGCACGCTCTTTAGTACCGGCGGGTTGTCGAAATGGTTGTGCAGTTCGGGAATACCGTGTGCTAGAGCGAGCCAAACCGGGCTTTTTCCCGGCGCGGCCAGCAGCAGATCGCGGTAGGCTGACCGACCGCGTTGACTGAGTGTCAGACTACCGACACAACGCGCGATAACATGCTCATAGCCTTGAGCATTCTCTTTCGCGCCCAAGTCGAAGCAGGACAGTGCCTTGCTAAACCACCCCTCCCGCCATTCCTCACCCATGGCGCTACCCGCTGTTCTGATCCAACCCTCCAGATCATTCACTTGCGTCTCAATTTCGGATTGCTTGGCCTTGATGTCGCGTTCATAGGAGAGCATGAACGGTATAGCATTCCCATGAGCGCGATCTGCATTATCGTTCGCGTAATAGCGAACCAGCTTCTGTCGCTTTGCATAGGCCTCCACACCTGCATGCTTCTGGAGGCTTTGCAAATACTGTTTGATCATCGTCGCGCTGGTGTATGCATGATTGTTGTCAGCTTCGTACACTTGACGATCGGCTGCGGCAACAGCAGCAAGATGTGCCAATTCACTGGTGATGCCGATCGGATCGTGCAGCACCACCGCCAAAGGAACAACGCCCTTTGTCGGAGCAAGCGCCATATGTGCACCCGCAATCACCACGTCGTAGGTCGCATACTTTTCTGGCTCCGCTATTTCGCTCCATTTGTAGTACCCCGATTTTCCATTCAAAGTCGGCCTTACGAGCTCCGGTGCGGCGGATGCGACTAGTCGCGATATTGAACGCATGCGTTTGTTCAATGCCACCGGATGGTTTCACCTTTGTCGCCAGCTTGGTGCGGATGCCACCTTTATCAATCTCGATATTCCAGAGCCTTGCGTGGGTTAGCATTGTTTCGCTAACCATCAGGTAAACGATCTCTGCGGTTTTGCTCTCCGGAGCAAGTAGGAATGGTTTGGCACCGGCCATATCGGGGCGTGCGAGCCGACCTGGTGTGGCGTCGTTGTCATCGGCACGAGTCCACCAAATGCGAGCAAAGCGCATGTCGTCGGTGACTTGGTAGTGTTGCGTCTGTAGTGGTCAACTAATCCCGGACACTGCGTTAAGTTTTTCTTCCGCAACTGGAGCAGCCCCCTGAAACGCCGGACACAGTCACCCACTTACAATAACGGGTAGGCATAGGACTGTGTTTTTGACTAACACTAGGCAGGAAGTGATGGAAGTGTTGACGGGCCCGGAGCGTCGGCGGCGCTGGACGGCGGAGCAGAAGCTGGCGATGGTTCGCGAGAGTTTTGAGCCGGGGAAATCGGTTTCGATGGTCGCGCGCCAGCACGGCGTGAATCCGAACCAACTGTTCCACTGGCGCAAGCTGTACCAGGATGGGAGCCTGTCAGCGGTCAAGGCCGGCGAGGAAGTAGTCCCGGCCTCGGAACTGGCCGATGCACTCAAGCAGATTCGTGAGTTGCAACGGATGCTCGGCAAGAAGACCATGGAGAACGAGATTCTCCGCGAAGCAGTCGAGTACGGCCGGGCAAAAAAATGGATAGCGCACTCGCCCTCGCTGCCGGAGGACGACCAGTGAAACTGGTTTGTGAAGTTCTCGGCGTGTCGCGCTCGAACGTATCGGCACGACTGTCGCGTCCGGCGACGTGGCGCGATGGCCGTCAATCGAGGCAGAGTGACGACGCGGACGCGGTCGAGGAGATCCGCCGGGTCATTGGCGATTTGCCCAGCTATGGCTATCGCCGGGTTTGGGGCATCTTGCGCAACGAGCGCGTTGCGGTCGGACTGGCGCCGTTTAATGCCAAGCGAATCTATCGCGTCATGCGCACACATGGGCTGCTGATGCAGCGCCGACCGATTCCACCTCGGCCCCAACGTCGACACGACGGCAAGGTAGCCGTCGAGCGCAGCAATCAGCGATGGTGCTCGGACGGCTTCGAATTCTGCTGCGACAACGGCGAGCCGCTGCGCGTAACGTTCGCGCTGGATTGCTGTGACCGTGAGGCGATGAGCTGGGCGGCTACGACGGCAGGCCACAGCGGCGACATCGTGCGCGACGTGATGCTGGCTGCAGTGGAAAATCGGTTTGGCATCGAGCTGCATACGCCGTCCGAAATCGAGTGGCTGAGCGACAACGGTTCGGGCTACACAGCCGACGACACGCGTCGGTTCGCAGTGGCCATCGGCCTGAAGCCATTGACCACGCCGGTATGCAGCCCGCAAAGTAATGGGATGGCCGAGAGCTTCGTGAAGACGATGAAACGCGACTACGTCGCCTTCATGCCGAAGCCGGACGCAGCGACTGCTGCACGCAATCTGGCCATCGCGTTCGAGCATTACAACGAGAAGCATCCCCATAGCGCGCTGAAATACCGCTCGCCTCGCGAGTTCCGGCGCTCGATGGATTCAGCAACCTTAGTGTGAGGCTGTGTCCGGTATTACAGGGTCAACTCCAGCAACCGCCGGCGCCAGTCCGTCATTGAACTGATGCGGCCGTATCCAGTTGTACCGGTGCATCAGGTAGTGGCTGATGTCCCGGTGTGCCTCCTGCGCCGACATGTAGCCCACTGACGGTAGCCATTCGGTCTTGAAGCTGCGGAACAGCCTCTCCATCGGGGAGTTATCCCAACAATTTCCTCGACGGCTCATGCTCTGCTGTATCCGATAGCGCCAGAGGCGCTGACGGAATTTCCGGCTTGCATATTGGCCGCCTTGATCCGAGCCTATCCGAAACTTTGTGTGCGAGGCATAAACTGGCGACCAAGGAGCCACTTTTATGCCACGCAAACGCAAGGAAGAAGTGACGATCGAACCGGGCAAGGGCTTGAACCTGGACCCGGAACTGATCAAGCAACTGGTGCCCGGAACGCTGGACCGGGCGACGATCAACGAGCAGCTTGCCGCACTCAAGAAGGCGATCTTCGAGCGGGCGCTGGGCGGCGAACTGACCCACCATCTCGGCTACGAGAAGGGCGAGGCCAAGCCGTCGGACAGCACGAACCACCGCAACGGCACCAGTCGCAAGCGCATCACGACCGACGACGACCTGCTCGACGTCGAGATTCCGCGTGACCGCGAAGGGACGTTCGATCCGGTGCTCATTGCCAAGGGCGAGCGACGTTTTACCGGCTTCGACGACAAGATCATCGCGATGTACGCGCGCGGCATGAGCGTGCGGGAGATTCAGGGGTTCCTGCTGGAGATGTACGGCATCGAGGTATCGCCGGACTTCATCAGTACAGTGACCGATGCGGTGATCGACGAAGTGCGTGAATGGCAGCAGCGGCCGCTCGAGCCGATGTATCCGGTCGTGTTCTTTGACGCCTTGCGCGTCAAGATTCGCGACGAAGGCGTGGTCCGCAACAAGGCGATCTACTTGGCGCTCGGCGTGCGCCGCGACGGCACACGTGACGTGCTCGGCCTCTGGATCGAGCAGACCGAGGGCGCTAAGTTCTGGCTGCGGGTCGTCAACGACCTGAAACTGCGTGGCGTGCAGGACATCCTGATCGCCGTGGTTGACGGCCTGAAGGGCTTCCCGGAAGCGATCAACACCGTGTTCCCGGAAACGACGGTTCAGACATGCATCGTGCATCTGATCCGTAACTCGCTGGACTTTGCGAGCTGGAAAGATCGCAAGTCGGCTGCCGCCGCGCTCAAGGAGATCTACCGAGCACCGACGGCCGAGGCGGCCGCCGTGGCGCTGGACGCGTTCGACGCTGGACCGTGGGGCACGAAATACCCGCCAATTGCCGCACTCTGGCGGCGAGCCTGGGAGCAGGTGATTCCCTTCTACGCGTTCGCGCCGGACATACGGAAGATCATTTACACCACGAACGCCATTGAGTCGCTGCACATGCAGCTTCGCAAGATCATCAAGGCACGCGGCCACTTCCCGTCGGACGAGGCCGCGCTGAAGCTGATCTGGCTGGCACTGCGCAACGTCGTTGCCAAGTGGACCGGCTCCCGGCACGATTGGAAGAGCGCGATGACCCAGTTCGCGCTGCTTTACCCAGAGCGCTTTAGTATCGGAATCTGAGTTTTAACCTGCCTCACACACGAAATTCCGGATACCTCCCTTGATCCGAGTGAAACAGCAAGCCTTGCGGTCGACCACGTTGCTCATAGGCCATCTCCAACGCCTGCACGACCAGATCGGCATCAGGGCGTGTCGAGAACGCCCAGCCAACAACCCGACGCGTGAACAGGTCGAGTACTACGGCCAGATAATGCCAACGTCCCTGCGCCCAGACATACGTGATGTCACCACACCACACCACACCTGATTCGGCGTACCAACCTCGAATTCGCGATTGAGATGGTTCGGGATATCGATCCGCTCGACCGTGGCCTGCTTGTAGGCATGGCGACCCGGCTGCTTGCAGATCAACCCGAGTTCTTCCATCAAGCGGCTGACCTTGATGCGTCCAATCGCCGTACCTTCCTCGCGCATCATGCCCATGATGCTGCGACTGCCAGCAGAGCTTCGACTCTCAATGAACAGCTCGTGTACCCGGCTACGCAGTGCCATGCGCTCGGCATCAACGCGTCGGGCTCGCCCTCGGTGGGCATACAGGCAGGACCGCGACACGTCGAATACCGCGCAGATCAGCTCGACCGATTCGCTTGCGCCAATCTGATCAATTACTTCGTACGTTCGATGCCTTCCGACATCAAGAGCGCGGTAGCCTTTTTTAAAATGGCCTTCTCACGCTCGAGGCGTTCGATACGCGCCTCGAGTTCCTGAATACGCTGTTGATCCGGCGTGATTGCCTTGCCCTGCGGCGTGACGCCCTGGCGTTCCATCTGAAGTTGCTGCACCCAGCGGCGCAGCACCGTCTCGCCGACGCCGACCGAGCGGCTTGCTTCCATATGGCTATAACCCTGGTCGAGCACCAGACAGGCGGCTTGCTGTTTGAACTCCGGGGAAAACGTACGTCGTTGCTTGCTCATCAGACACCTCTTCATGGCGACCATTCTCGCCTAAATCAGTGTCCGGATTCATTAGACCACTACACGTCCACATGCGGCCGTTCTCGAAATAGCAGAGGTAGACGTAGGTGCCTGGACGCAGCACGCGCAAACCGTAAGCTTTGCCACCTGTGAGGGCGGGATAGCCATCCGTGCTGAGCGTCGGAAACACCTTTTTTTCCAAAACTCTATCCGCGATGCCATAGCGCAACGGGTAGATGGGCACGCCCCTCTCGCACGGCGGTGCTGAGGTAGCTTGGCCGATTTTTTTCTCACCGGGACGGTCGGGGCATAGGGCTTTTTTACAGGTGGTTTCCATAGTGTTTCCTTCAGGACATTGCGGCGGCCCGCGCCACCAATCGCGCCTCGGCGTCGAACAACCGCTGCTTTCCCTTCACCTGCCGCTGGAGCAAGATGTCACGCAAGGTGGCATCCATGGCAAAGAAATCATGCGGGTAGCCACGGCCCTGGTGATCGAGGTCGGTGCCTTCGCGCGGGTACTCGTGCGGATAGCGTGGACTCTTGAACGTGTAGTCGCGCTGCACCTGACGCGCGGCGCGCACGTTCTCCGTGTAGGCGAACGTGCGCAAACTGGGCTGCGGCTGGTCGCCGCCGGGCGTCGGGTTGTAGATCACCGGCTCGCCCTGCTGACGACCGAAGATAAACAGCCGATCGCAGTGGATCAACCGATGACCGTCGGCCTTGTGCTGGAAGGCGTAGAAGAAGCCCTCCTCGCGCAGGATGCGTTCGATGAAGTCGTAGTCGGTGTCGCCGGCCTGCACGCAATACTCGCGCGCCAGATGCTCGTTGGTGACACGCTGCTCGTAGTCCAGCGTTTGATGGTGTGCCTTGAGCACGGCCGTGGCGATCTCGGGCACGCTCAAAGTCTGGAAGATGCGCCAGTCGGAAGACAATTTCAGGCGTGCCAGGCGCGGCTCGACCACGGCGGAATAGCGAGTGCGTCGAATGCCCGTATCGCCTTGCACAAAACTCGACACCGCGCCGTGCACGTAGCGCACGGGAGAGCCGCTCTGCCAAATCGTGAGCAGGCCATTGCGGTCGAGCACCTGGCCGAAGTCGATGGCGGGATTAGCGCTGGCAAGCTCCACCTGCAACAGGAAGGTCTCGGACAAGCCTTCGTGCAGGGTGAACTCCACCACTTCGAACGACTCGTCACCAGCGGTGAAGGTAAAGTGCAGGGCGGATTGCGTGGGCATGGTCGCTCCCGTGGCCTGGATTACGGTTTGAGGATGTGATCCAGCGATTGCAGGACCTGGTCGGTGGTGGCACCTAGCCTGATCGAGAAGAACAGGTAGGCGCCAACCAGTACGACCAACGCGATGGCCCAGGGTGTCCAGAGGGGCATCTGGCGCTTGAGCCGGTAGCGGTGCGTGGCGACGGTCGGCGCATCGGTGAGGCGCTCGGGCGCATCGCCACGCAGCGGCCGCAGGATGCGATGGAGCTTGACGATGATGGCGTTGAGCGTGTCCTGCTGGTTGTGCTGCTGACCGTATTTGCCCTGGAAACCCAGGCAAAGGCAGAGGTATTTGAATTCCAGGACGTGGTGGTACTTCTCCGGCTCCATCTGCATGCGCGCGAGCACGGTGAAGAATTTTTCGCCGCCCCAGGTTTCGTTGTGGTGGTAGCTGAGCAGCGAGCGTTCGCGCCAGAGCGAGCTGTGGCCCCAGAGAGTGGCCATGACAGCTTCGTCGATGAACGCACACAGCGCATAGCGGTAGGCCAACTGGGTGGCGCCGTCGTAACCGAGCTGGCGCACCTCCTCGGACAGCGCGGTGATCTGGTCGCGCACGTTGGCGTAGAGCCTGGGGATGTCGTCGCAGCGGTCAAGGCGGCGCAGGCGAATGACCAGCCCCAGCAGCGGCTGCGCGGCATCCACTAGAGGGTTGAGGCTGTGGCCGCGTAGCTGAAATTGCAGGTCGTCGTCGTAGTCGATGTGGTGCACCGAGTCGAACAGCATGCGGTCCTTGTCGCCCATCGGGGAGACAGGCGGTGTGCGCAGGAAGTCGCCCGACGTGGCTCCCGGTGGATAGGGCGCCGATTGCTGTGCCCGCAGTCGCGGCTCGCGATCGATCCTGTCGTTGCCGATGTCGACGGTGGTGTTCATGTCATTGACTCCGAATGGCCCAGAACTGGAGTTCCAGTTCCGGGAAGTCGCCGGTGATGTGGAAGCCGAAACCGTTGGCGCCCTTCTGCATCAACTTCTGCCAATTCGGATGCGTGCGATCGAGCTGGAAGTAGGTGAAGCCGGCATGGAACGGCAGGTGGCGCGGCGCCACTGGCAGCGGGCTGAGTGGAATGCCGGGCAGTTGCAGACGGATGAGGTCGAGCAGCGTCTGCTGGGAGGCGACCTTGGCCTGTTGCAGGAAGAGCTGGCGCAGCTGGTCCAGCGGCATGCGCGCGCGCACGGCGAGAATGAATTCCGCGCTTTGCATGAGGCTGGAGTCGTTGACCTGGGCGGTGAGCACGCCATGGCGCTCCTTGACCAGCGGCAGGGACACGGCGCGCGGTTGCAGCACGGTGCTGAGCACGCGGCGCAGGGTTTCCTGCAGCAAGTGGAAGGTGGCCTGCGGGTTGTCGTGCTGGTAGGCCGGAAACTCCGGCGGTACGCGCGCCTCGTCGGTAAAGGTGACGAGTTCGCCGCAGGCCTGGCCGCATGCGAGGTAGGCGTCGAGCGGATGCACGTCGCTATCGCGTGCCAAATGCCGGAACAGGTGCTGCCAACGATTGAGCGCTTGCAGCAGGTTGAAGTCGGTGACGTCGGCGACGCCGGCCTGGCCAGGCGAGCCGATGCGCTCGGCGATGCTCTTGGCGCGCTCGTGCGCCAGCGCGGCGATTTCTTCCATGAAATGCGCGAGCTGGCTGATGGCTCGCAGGTGCAAGCCGGTGATGTGGAAGCCGCCATCCATCAGCAAGCTGCCATCGGGACGCCGGTCGAGAATGCGGCCGATGGCCAGCCCGGTGAAGGCACTACGGTCGTCCCGTTCCAGCGCCAGTTGCAGGTTGGGTACAGCCATGGTCACGGCGACATGGTTGCCCTGGTGGCTGTGGGTATCGCGCACGTCTTCGCTACGCGCTACGTAGCGCGCATTGGCGTAGGTGTCCGGCCAGCGGATTTCGGCCATGCCGTCGGAACGCAGCGGCAGCGTGAGATAGACGGTCTGGTTGGCGGCCGTGGCATCGCTGATGTCTAGCGGCTCCGGCGGCGGCTGGTCGTGCGGGATGTCGAAGGCGGTGCCGTCGGGCAGGATGCCGCGCGCACGCACGATCGCGATCTTGCCGATGGCGAGGAAGTCCTGGTTCAACACCAGCTCGGCGAAACCGTAGCCGTATTTACGACCCAAACGGACGTTGACGTAGTGCTCGAGGTAGCGACTGGTTTGTTGGAAATGCTGGGGCTTGACGAAGAGCCCTTCGTTCCATGCAACGGGATTGCGGGTGGTCATGGTTGCTTGCTCGTTTGGATGGCTGCCTCGCGGGAAAATCCGCGGAACAGCTGCTGCGGACGAGAGGCCGGTTTGCGCAACAGGTCCGGCGCGCTATCGGTCGGCTCGCGCAACACGCCCAGCGCGCCGCGAACGGGTTTGCGTTGCGGATCCCGCGCGCCGCGGGCGGGTTCGCGCAACGGATCCGGCGCGCGATAGGCCTCGTTGGTAATGGTGACGCGGGTGTCTTGCAGGGTGACCAGCAAGGCGTATTTGCGCCCGCGCGGTTCGAGCTGGAAAACGTCGTATCGGCGGGTCGCATTGACATCGTGGAAGGCGGCTACGACGGCCACGTAGCGGGCCTTGTCTTCGACGGGACTGAATTCGATGAACTTGAACTGGCCTGGCGCGAGGGTGTAGTCGTCCGCGGCAATGAAGGTGCTGCCCAGCGCCTTCTTGGGATTCTGGCTGACGAGGTCGAGGTCGGCGTTTTCCAGCATGCTGTCGTCCTTGAGTTGGAGCACCTGGAAGGCGACCGGGGTGGCGGCGGCGCTGGACGCCGGCGCTGGTGACTCTGGCGACCGTGCACTGGCTGTGGCCAGACTGTCGCCCTTGCGGTACTGGCCCAGGTTTGACGCGACGCCGGGCGCGTCCGCTAGCGACGGGCTACGGCGAAGCTGCCCATCCAGCGGCAAGGGTGGCTTGCCGCTGAGCGTGGCGGTGAGGGAATTCGGAAGCTGGCGCCCTGTGCCATGCGACGGCAGCGGCACCACACCCTCCTCGCCCTGCAAATGGTCCAGCAAGGCGCGCAAGCCGCTGATGAGTTCGCCCTTGGTGGCGCCGTTGAAGCTGACGGAATACGGACCCTCCCCGATCAGCTTCTCCTCGGTCGGTTCATCGACCACGGCGGCGCTGTCGGCGGCCGATGCGCTGACCGGGTTGGGATTGACGTAGGCGCTGGCGTACAGGCTGAGGGCGATCTGGGTGGGCTGGTCGTCGGGCCCGCCCACCGGGATGGACGGGTCCATCAAGACCCGGCCCGTCTTCTTGAACACGTTGCCCACGGTGCTGCAGCCGGCGAGCAGCATGCCGGCGAGCAGAAGCGCGAGGCTTCGCTTCATGGCGCCTCCGCACGCAAGGCCTGGTCGTAGGCTTGATCGAAGACCTCCCAAAACAATTTGTCGAAACCCTGCTGGCGTCCAGAGATCAACTCGTCGTAGTAGTGCCCATACATTTGCCACGCCCAACCATCGCTGTTCGCCTGGCCACTCTGCGGCGGGCGATAACGGGTAAAGCGCCGTTGTAACTGCTCCGGAGAGAAGGCTTGCAGCAGCGCGCTGAGACCGGCGGTGATGGCCTGATGGGTGGCCCGCTGCTGGCGATGGATCTGCTCCAGCGATTCCTCGATCGCTGCCGCGGGCGACAGATGCACGACACTGCGGTCGGCGGCGAACATGGCGCGGACGGTGTCCGGGTAGCTTTGACCCAGACGCAGCGGATTGTCTTCGATGGGCTGCAAGGTGCGCTGTCGCTGTCCGGGCGCGCCGCCGTGCAAAGCGCTCAGGCCACCGATGGCCGCACTGAGGCTGCGGCCTGCCTCGTAGAGCAGCGCGTAGGTTGTTTGCGCATCCAGCGCCCCCACTGGTGCGCCGAGCCCTTCGATCAGCGGATTGACCAGGGCGGCCGGATCGTGGCCGTTCGCTTGCTGTGCACGCAGCCACTCGCGAGCGGCGGGGTTATGGCTGTCGGGCTCCGACATGATGGTGTCTCCTGATGCATGGATGGGCTTGCCGTGAACGGCTTCCTGCGCCGTGGCGGCAAGGTCGGCCTGGGCCGCCAGCGGCGACAGTCCGTAGTGGTGGGGATCGAGCGGATCTAACGAGGCGCGCGCGGCGGCGCCCCCGCTCCACTGGGCCGCGAGATCCAGCGCGTGCAACGGGTCGAGCTGGCCTTGCGGCCTTGTCGGCTCGCTCAAGGCCTGGAAAGCGGCCCAGCCGGGATTCGGCTCAACGGGGTGCGGCCCCTCGGATGCCGCGGCTGGCAAGCCGTCCAGGTAGTCGTCGGGCAACTGCATCAACTCCTCGACGTCGTGCTGAGCCAGCGCGCGCGACGGATCCGGCAACGCGTGCTGCTCCTCGTCCACGTGCACCGTGAGGCGGTACGGCCCGACGTGCAGGGTGTCCGCGTCGCGCAAGCGCGCGCTGGCGTGCAGGCCTAGGGGGCGGGTCTGCTCGTTCAGCCGGGTGTGGCCGCTGCGATCGATGACGATATAGCCGCCATCTTCGAAGCGGATTTCGCAGTGTTGAGGCTGCACCCAGCCGGCGCGGTCGTGCAGCACCCAACTTGCACCCTGCGAGCCTATGCTGCCGCCGGCGGGGTCGAAGCTGTAGCGCGGTGCCGTGCCTTGCTGCAAGGCATCCGGGTTGTCGACGACCAAGGCCAGGCGGGGTTCCGTGGATACCGTATTCATGCGCGCACCGTCAGTTGAACGCGAGGGGGCCGGCGCAATGCAGGCTGCTCCAGAAAACTGGTCCAGCCCAATTCGGTGCCGACATCGCCCGAGAGGTTGAAGGAAGGGATTTCGTTTTCGCGCAGCGCCAGTTCGAGGTCGCACGGGGTTTGGTCGCGCAACAGGAAGGCGACCAGTAGCCGCAAACGCTCGAAGTTCTCGCCGTGCGGAAGAAATTCGCGGAACCGCTGCTGGCTGAGGTTGGCGATGACGATGGTGAATTTGGCGTGGCGCGTGCGCACGCTGTCGCCCACGCGGAAGCTCTCGCCGAGCTGGCCATTGAGGCAACCAAGCTTGACGCGATCGCCCGGGTCAATGTCGGCGTGGCGCAGTTCGAAATCGCGGATGTCGACGTCCTTGAGGTCGAAGCAGTGCGCAATCAGCCCGGCGACCATCGCGGGCGAACGGCTACGATGCACCACGGCGCCGGCGAAACTGAGCAGGCGGCTCCAGGCAATGGGCGTGTCGCCGCGGATGGCGGTGTTCTCCAGACCGATCAGCGCGAACAGGCGTTGCGAGAGCGGGTCACTGGCGCCGGGACGGAAGCGGATGTAGTGCCGGTACTTGCGCCAGGCCTGGTGCAGCAGTGTCAGCAGGCGGTGATGGAATACGTCGAAGAACGCCGGACGGATGACCGTGTTGCCATCGGGAGATGACTGCCTACGTACCGCAATGCCCGTGCCAATTTTCTCAAATCGGCATTTAATCCTTTAAATTCAGCGTATTAACTGGATGCGAGACGCTTCGGACGGACGACGAGGAACGCGAAGCCCCGAAAATTGATTTTTTGACTGGCATTTCGGGCCATTCGTGGCCCGAAAAATCGCAAATCATTGAAAAGGAATAGGAATAATCGGGCCATTTTGGGCTCGATCGGGCCACGGATGGCCCGATCATGAGCGCGGCCGTCCGCCGGGCGTTTGCACAGATCCTCCACCGGCTCGTTCCGGCTCTCGGCCATCTCGCGCAAGATCCGGATGATTTGTTCGTTGGTAAATCGCCTCTTCATCGAGTTCCCCTCGCCTCTGGGAGAAAAGAGAATTCACTTGCCACGTGGCAACAATCAGCGACGCACGTAGCCCAGCCAGCGGCGTCCGCAAGCGCACCCTCGCACTCCATCGATGCCACCTACCGCACAAAAATCGCCCCGGGCACAGCCGGCCGCTATGCGAAAATCCAGGCGTCCATCCTTTTCAATCGACCCACCGGGGTTCGCATGACCACGCACATCACAATCGAATTCACCGAGCACGCAGCCGAAGCCATCGGCGAGCAGACCAGCACCAGCTTTTCGTATGACCAGGGCGCGCACGTGCCGCAACCGGGCGACTTCGTCGAACTCGAGAATTCGCGCCAGACGTTTCTCGTGATTGGCCGCGTGTTTTCGCTGAAGGCCAATTACAGCGCCGTCAAGCTCGTGCTCGACCTTCCTCCGTCGGATGGCGAGCAGGATTTCGATCCGGCGCACTGACGGACAACGAGAGACGCGTTACACGCATTTCACCCGCCTGAATCGACGACCACGCAGCGCCCGCCGCGCGCTGCTCGTCGATCAATGCGGCGGTCTGCGCATCCGAGTCCAGCCAGACAAGCGCCCCGCGCGTCGTCACCGGCAACGGGCCCAGTTCACGCGCCAGCCGGGCAAACTCCGGAAGCGCGCTACCGGTGCCCACCCAGCCGAACGACCAGTGAGTCGCGCCGCCCGCGGCCGCCGGCTGCTTTTCCAGCAGCGTGACCTGCGCACCCGATCGCGCAAGATGCCACGCGATCGACGCGCCGACGATGCCTCCACCGACCACGACGACGCGCAGCGGGTTGAATCACATGAGTGACATCCGGAAGTTGCGGGGTTCCGACTATCCCGTTCGCCGCGCTTCGCCGCTGTGCGGTCGCCTGCCGCCCATCATCGCGAATCGCGTCGTCCTCTCGCGCCCGGCAAACAAACAATCGATCGATATCCGCGGCACTTGAGGCGGGCGGACGATACAGAAAAGCCCGCCGAGGCGGGCCTTACTCAAACACCGGGCTCGACACTTCATCGCACGTCCGGAAACACCGCCGCCTTCAAGCATCGGTCGAACCACACCACATCGTCGCCATCGCCGATCGGCCACATTTCCGCGTCGAGTTGCGGCAACCCGGCTACGGGCGCTGACGCGTGGTTATCGCCACCGGACACCCCTGCGCGCACCCATGCCGATTGCGCTCCACCGTTGTCGCACGCATTCTCATGCGCCTGTGTTTCGCAAAATGCCACGGGTCGAACCTTCCCGCCGTCTGCCGCGCTCACCGATCGGTACTGATAAACCGCACCGGTCGCCCAGTCCTCGCTCTGGCTGCAGACCCGTGCACGATGCTGCACATGGACAGCACCGAAACACGCATAGGAAACGTGCGCGCCACTTGCATCGTCGGGAATGAAATCGCAGTTTGCATCGAAACCGGTGAGCGGGCCGCCCGTGTAATTCGCGAGCCACTTGCGCTCGGCCAGCGCACGCGCGATCAACCCTTTGTCCGAACGATCGGCCAGCACGGCGGTGCGCCGATCGATGGCCTTGCGCACTTCGTCGACGGCCAGCGGATGGCCTTCGTAATCGGCGTCGAGACGGTTGTTGCGTGCGTCGATCCAGCGGCGCTGACCGCGCACCAGCATGTCGCGAATCATCGTGTCCGGCGCGGCCTTCAGTGCGCCCGAGTACGCCGAGTTCATGCGCGCGTCGGCCGCGCGCAGCACGGAGTTCGTACAGATGCGCTTCTCGATCGGCTGCACCGCTTTCGCGCAATCCATCGCAAAGGCCGGTAGTGCCATGCCGGCGCTCATCATGAACATCGAAGCAAGACCCGCCAGCCTGCCGGCCGATGCCATTCGAATCCCTCGCATGCTCTCTCTCAGTCGGTTTTTCTTGGTCGCACCGCATCGGTGGGGCATCGCCCGTCACAGCCTGTCGTGCCCGCGCGCCGGTATCGCATGTCGCCAAAGGCAGCCTCCACGCTTCACCTTGCAGCGCCGCTCATGGTACGCGCGCCTGCACGAACGCACACCGTCCGGCGCGGCGCGCCCCGGTGTTCCTTCACAGGTGACTGGATCTCGATCGACTGGACAACGGTCATGCACGCCCGAACCCGGCGCGCATTCGGTACCGACGGTCATGAACGACCGTCGGCGAAATGATCCTGCTGGCGGCGGCCGCACATCGTCGCGCCCGAATGCACGATCGGCCGGCCCGCACCGCTTTGCTTCGCGGCACCGACGCCCGACGGTTTGCCCGCCGCGGTCGGCCTGCCGCGAAACCGTTACTTCTTCTCCGGCTCCGACGCGCCCGGCTGCTTGAACGGGAACGTGCTGAACATCGACTTCGCCTGGTTCTGCATCTGCTCCTGCATCTGCACGAACATGTTCTTCGACTGCTCGATGTAGCTGGTCATCATCCCTTGCATCATCGGCGCCTGCATGTTCATGAACTGCGACCAGACTTCCGGATTCATCGCATTGCCTTCGTACAGGTTCTTCGATTGATCCGCGAGCTTGTTCTGGATGTCGATGAACGCCTGGATGTTCTTTTCCAGGTACGTGCCCATCATGCCCTGCATCGCATGCCCGTAGAAACGGATGATCTGCGACAGCATCGACGACGAGAACATCGGCACGCCACCGCTTTCCTCTTCGAGGATGATCTGCAGGAGAATGCTGCGCGTCAGGTCTTCGTTGGATTTCGCGTCGACGACCTTGAAGTCCTCCTGCTCCAGCACGAGTTGCTTCACGTCGGTCAGCGTAATGTACGTGCTTGTCTCTGTATCGTAGAGCCGACGGTTCGGGTACTTCTTGATGAGCCGTTCGGCCGTCTTCTTTGTAGTAGTCATGTAACGCCTTTGAGTGCAGCGTAGCGGAAGTGACGAATCCCCGCCGCCCGAATCCGGGAGGCGGGGGCCTTCGGAATACGCCCGGCTGCGCGGCCACCCGGCCCGCGCAGCGCGGACGCTCAGCCCATGTGCAGGCCGCCGTTCAGCGAGAAGTCGGCGCCGGTCGCGAAACCGGAATCGTTCGACGCGAGCCACGCGACGATCGAACCGATTTCCTCCGGCCCGCCGAGACGCCGCACCGGGATCGTCGCGACGATCTTCTCGAGCACGTCCGGGCGGATCGCCTTCACCATGTCGGTGCCGATGTAGCCCGGCGACACGGTGTTGACCGTCACGCCCTTCGTCGCGACTTCCTGTGCGAGCGACATCGTGAAGCCGTGGATACCGGCCTTCGCGGTCGAATAGTTGGTCTGGCCGAATTGCCCTTTCTGGCCGTTCACCGACGAAATGTTGATGATCCGGCCCCAGCCGCGTTCGACCATCCCGTCGATCACCTGCTTCGTCACGTTGAACAGGCTCGTCAGGTTGGTGTCGATCACGGCGGTCCAGTCTTCGTGCGTCATCTTGCGGAACACGACGTCGCGCGTGATACCCGCGTTGTTGACGAGCACGTCGATCTCGCCGACTTCAGCCTTGACCTTGTCGAACGCTTCCTTGGTCGAGTCCCAGTCGCCGACGTTGCCTTCCGACGCGATGAAATCGTACCCGAGCGCCTTCTGGTCCTCGAGCCATTTCACCCGGCGCGGCGAGTTCGGGCCACATCCTGCGACCACCTTGAAGCCGTCTTTCGACAGGCGCTGGCAGATGCTGGTGCCGATGCCGCCCATCCCGCCCGTTACGTACGCAATTCGCTGAGACATAAATCTCACTCCATTTTTTGGTTTCGAGAGCTGCCGGAGCCCCCTCTGACTTCACGTGACGCCGGCCGAAGCCGCAATCGGCCGGCGCACGGATTTGGTTCGCCGGTGGCGAACGGCCGGTTACGGACGACCGGTTACGGACGCTCGACCGCGAGCGCAACGCCCATCCCGCCGCCGATGCACAGCGACGCCAGCCCGCGCTTCGCGTCGCGCTTGGCCATCTCGTGCAGCAGCGTCACCAGGATCCGGCAGCCCGACGCACCGATCGGGTGACCGATCGCGATCGCCCCGCCGTTCACGTTCACCTTCGACGTGTCCCAGCCCATCTGCTTGTGCACCGCCAGCGCCTGCGCCGCGAACGCCTCGTTGATCTCCATCAGGTCCAGGTCGCCCGGCGTCCAGCCCGCGCGCTCCAGGCACCGGCGCGATGCCGGCACCGGGCCCATCCCCATCACGCTCGGATCGACACCCGCGTTCGCGTATGCCTTGATCTTCGCCAGCGGCGTCAGACCCAGCGCCGCCGCCTTCTGCGCCGACATCACCAGCACCGCCGCCGCGCCGTCGTTCAACCCCGACGCGTTCGCCGCCGTCACCGAGCCGTCCTTCGAGAACGCCGGCTTCAGCCCCGCCAGCGACTCCGCCGTCACGCCGTGACGCACGAATTCGTCGGTCGCGAACTGCAGCGGCTCGCCCTTGCGTTGCGGGATCGACACCGGCACGATCTCGTCGTCGAAGCGGCCCGCCTTCTGCGCGGCTTCCGCCTTGTTCTGCGACAGCGCCGCGAACGCATCCTGCTCTTCGCGCGTGATCCCGTATTCCTTCGCGACGTTCTCCGCCGTGATGCCCATGTGGTACTGGTTGTACACGTCCCACAGGCCGTCGACGATCATCGTGTCGACCAGCTTCGCATCGCCCATCCGGAAGCCGTCACGCGAGCCCGGCAGCACGTGCGGCGACGCGCTCATGTTCTCCTGGCCGCCCGCGATCACGATGTCCGCGTCGCCCGCGACGATCGCGTTCGCCGCCAGCATCACGGCCTTCAGGCCCGAACCGCACACCTTGTTGATCGTCATCCCCGGCACTGCCGTCGGCAGCCCCGCCTTGATCAGCGACTGCCGCGCCGGGTTCTGGCCCGAGCCGGCCGTCAGCACCTGGCCCATGATCACTTCGCTCACCTGCTCGGGCTTCACGCCCGCGCGCTCCAGCACTGCGCGGATCACCGTCGCGCCCAGTTCGGGTGCTGCAATCTTCGCAAGCGAACCGCCGAATTTGCCGACCGCGGTCCGCGCGGCCGATACGATCACTACGTCCGTCATTTCCCTTTCCTCCAGGCCCGCACGACACGGCGCATCGCTACCGGCCCTGTTAAAAAAACTGCGGTGCATCGGACAGCGTGCGCCGCTGTCCGTCTTTCGTCAATCGCGCTGCAATACGTACCGGCCCGGCGCCGGCTCGATCACCGGGAACTGTGCGGAACCGGGCTGGGCGGGCGGCGCCACCTTGCGGCCGCCGTACTGGTCGAGCCACTCGACCCAGGTCGTCCACCAGCTTCCCGGGTGCTCGGTCGCACCGGCAAACCAGTCGTCCGCCGATTCGGGCAGGTCGCTGTCGTTGATCCAGTAACTGCGCTTCTTCTTCGCCGGCGGATTGATCACGCCCGCGATGTGCCCCGACGCGCCGAGCACGAACTTCAGCGGGCCCGACAGGATCGACGTCGATGCATAGGCCGTCTGCCACGGCACGATGTGATCCTCGCGCGAGCCGTAGATGAAGGTCGGCACGTCGATCAGCGTCAGGTCGACCGATTCGCCGCACACGGTCAACGCGCCCGGCTCGCGCAGCTTGTTCTCGAGATAGGTATTGCGCAGGTACCACGCGTACATCGGGCCCGGCAGGCTCGTCGAATCGCCGTTCCAGTACAACAGGTCGAACGGCGCCGGCGTGCGGCCCTTCAGGTAGTTGTCGACGACGTAGTTCCACACGAGGTCGTTCGGCCGCAGGAACGAGAACGTGTTCGCGAACTCGACGCCGCGCATCAGCCCCGGCTGCGTGCCGTTCTTGCCGCCGATGGTCTGCTCGCGCATCTGCACGTGCGCCTCGTCGACGAACACGTCGAGGATGCCGGTGTCGCTGAAGTCGAGCATCGCGGTGAGCAGCGTCATCGACGCGACCGGATGTTCGCCGCGCGCGGCGAGCACCGCGAGCGCAGTCGCGAGCATCGTGCCGCCGACGCAGAAGCCGAGCGTGTTGATCTGCTCGCGGCCGCTCACCTGCTGCACGGCGTCGATCGCCGCGAGCAGCCCTTCGTTCATGTAGTCGTCCCACGTCTTGTGCGCAACCGATGCGTCCGCGTTGCGCCACGACACGAGGAACACCTGATGGCCGTTCGACAGCGCATGCGCGACGAGCGAATTCTCGGGCTGCAGGTCGAGGATGTAGAACTTGTTGATGCACGGCGGGACGATCAGGAGCGGCCGCTCGAACACCTTGTCCGTCTTCGGCGTGTACTGGATCAGCTGGATCAGGTCGTTCTCGTAGACGACCGCACCTTCAGTACACCCGAGGTTCTTGCCGACCACGAACTGCGATTCGTCGGTCTGCGAAATCTTGCCGCGCTGCAGGTCGCCGAGCAGGTTCATCATCCCCTGCCGCAGGCTTTCGCCCTGCGTCTCGAGAATCGATTTCTGTGCGTCGGGATTGAGTGCGAGGAAGTTGCTCGGCGCGGCGGCGGCCGTCCACTGCTGGACCGTGAAACGAATGCGCTCGCGCGTCTTCGGATCGGTCTGAAGCGCGTCGGCCAGTTCCTGCAGATAGCGCGCGTTGAGCAGATACCAGGCCGCCGCGAACGCATGCGCCGGCGACGCCTTCCATGCATCGCCGCTGAAGCGGCGGTCCTTCAGTTCGGGCGACTCGAGCTTCGCGGCGGCGGCCTGCTGCATCAGCGCCATGCAATCGCGCGCGTAGTCAGCCTGCAACGCCTGAAGCCGCTCGGGGGGAATCGCGGCGGCCGGCAGCTTCAGCCCGGCGAACGGCGACGCCATCGCGCCGAAATCGGGCATCGACGGCACCTGGAACGGAAACGATGTCGGAAACTGGAATGTCGCGAACGGATTCACGGTGGCCGACGCAGTCGCGGCACGTGCCGGATCCGCAAAACCGCGCCACGCGTTCAACCACGACTCGAACATCTGCTGCATCGGCTGGGCGGCCGGATCGAAACCAATGCTGCCCGTGGAAGTGCCCGCCTGAGCGGACGTCGACGATTTTTTCGATGCTGTCATTACCTGCCTTACCGGTGATTCGTGAGCGTCTGTCGTGAAATCCTGCTCGCGCGCGGCATGCCGGCTGCGAGCCGGGCCGTCATGCTCTGGAGAGGCGTCTCCAGATTCTGCCGCAGTGCGGTATTTTTATCATTATCGTTTTCCCCATGTGAAGCGCCATATCAAACCGCTGAACAATTCCGCACGGAGATAATCCTCGCGCAACAGGCGGGACAAGGGTTCCGGCGAAACATAAAACATTTTGATTGACTTGACTTCGCATTTTTCATTTAGCCGCGCATGTAACGCGGCATGGCCGCCGCAAAATCGAGATAACCCGATTTTGCAGCGCGACAAATCCCGCGCCCATGCGCATCCCGTCAATCCGCCAGCCAGATCGCCGCCGCCATGCGGCCCGTCACGCGGTCGCGCCGGTACGAATAGAAGCGCGCCTGTTCGGTGACCGTGCAGGCCGTCCCGCCGCTCACGTGCGCCACGCCCGCACGCGCAAGACGCAAGCGCGCGAGCGCGTAGAGATCGGCCAGGAACTTGCCGGGCGCGCCATCGATCGCGACGAACGCAAGCCGGGTTTCATCATGCTCCGACTGCGGGGCCGTGTCGAGAAACGCATCACGCACGTCGGCGCCGACCTCAAACGCCCGCGGGCCGATCGCCGGCCCGAGGTAAGCATGAAGCGCGTCCGTCGCACCGCCCGCGAGTGCCGCGACCCGTGCCGCCGTCTGTTCGACGATGCCGGCCGCCAGGCCGCGCCAGCCCGCATGCGCGGCGCCGACGGCGCGGCCCTGCGTGTCGCACAGCAGCACGGGCAGGCAATCCGCGACCATCACGACACAGACGGCGCCGGCACGGTCGGTGACACTCGCGTCGGCCTGCACCGGCGCGAGCGCCGCGGGTGCCGCCGCGATCACCTCGTCCGCGCGCACGATCTGCGCGCCGTGAACCTGCTCGAGCCAAGCGGCGCTCGACTGGCCAGCCAGCGCGAGCAGGCGCGCGCGATTCCCGGCGACATGAGCCGGATCGTCACCGGTGTGCAGGCCGAGATTCATCCCGCCCGGCAGAGCTTCCGCGCCCTGCCAGCGCCCATACGGGCCTTCGCTCACCCCGCCGTCGCGCGTCGTGATCAGCGCGCGCACGCGCGGCGACACCTGCCAGTCGGGCTGTACGCAGTCCTGCCACGTCAACGGCGCCAGGTTCGTCATCGGCACTCACTCCTCCTCGTCGTCCAGGTACGGCTCATCGTCGTGATACTCGCCGCCGAAATCGTCATCGTCGTAGACACCGTCATCGTCGTCGAATTCCTCGTCGCCCTGCCCGAAGCCGAGCGCCGCGACGAGGGCGTTCATGTCGTCCGGCAGCGGGCAGCGCCACTGCATCGCCTTGCCCGTGACCGGGTGCACGAGACCGAGCCGCCATGCATGCAGCGCCTGTCGCGCGAAACCGTCCGGCAATGGCGCGACCGAGCGCTTGCCGCGCGCGCGCCCGTACACGGGGTCACCGAGCAGCGGGTGCCCGGCGTGCGCGCAGTGCACGCGGATCTGGTGCGTGCGGCCGGTCTCGAGATCGCACTGGATTGCCGAAACCGGCTGACGTTGCCACAGGCATGTGTCAACCGTGCGGAAATGCGTGCGCGCGGGCTTGCCCGACGCGCCGGTGACGACGGCCATGCGCGTGCGTTCGCGCGGATCGCGGCCGATCGGCGCATCGATCGTGCCCTCCTCGGGCATCGTGCCCCACACGAGCGCGAAATAGCGGCGCTTCACCGTGCGGGCCTGCAACTGGCGCACGAGGTCCGTCTGCGCGGCCAGCGTACGCGCCACCACCATCAGGCCCGACGTCTCCTTGTCGAGCCGGTGGACGATCCCCGCGCGCGGCAGGCCGGCCGCCGCGTCGCCATAGCGATGCAGCAGCCCGTTGAGGATCGTGCCGCTCCAGTTGCCGGCGGCCGGATGCACGACGAGGCCGGCCGGCTTGTTGATGACGACGAGCGCGTCGTCCTCGTAGATCACGTCGAGCGGCACCGGTTCCGGCGTAAAGGCGAGCTGCTCGGGGAGCAGGTCCGGCACGAGCTCGATCTTGGCGCCGAGCGGCACCGGCTGGCGGATCTTCGCCGGCGCGCCGTCGACGAGCACGCGCTGCGCCTCGATCCAGCTCTGCAGGCGGCTGCGCGAGAATTCAGGGAACAGTTGGGCGAGCGCCTTGTCGAGGCGCTCACCCGCGAGCGACAGCGGCACTTCGACGACGCGCGGCGCGTCGTCGGCCGCCGCGGACGGCACGACGGGCGCCTGCATGGCGTCGCCGGCCAGATCGTCATCGAGGGAATCCCCCGACGCAGCGTCGGCGGGCCGATCGCTTGGGCTATAATCTTCGCGATTTGGTGTGCCCGGCTGGGCATTCTGCGAACTTGAACGGGTCATTTAGACTGGGTCACCGAGACTTGAAGCTAGGACATGCGAGCATGATGAATTCGACCAAACGCACGGCCAGAACCGTCGCCGCCCGGGCTGCGGCGGTAGCGGCCGCGGCCCTCATCGCCGGCTGCCACGGCTTGCCGCAGAAGCAGGACGAGACGGCTACCTGGTCGAACAACAAATTATACTCAGAGGCCCAGGACGCACTGTCCGGCGGCGACTGGGGCAAGTGCGCGAAATATTTCGAATCGCTGCAAGGTCGCGATCCGTTCGGCCACTTCGCACAACAGGCGCAGATCAACGTTGCGTACTGCAACTGGAAGGACAACGAAGCGGCCGCCGCCGACCAGGCCGTCGATCGCTTCATCCAGCTCCACCCGGATCATCCAGATATCCCTTACGCGTACTACCTGAAGGGGATGATCCACTTCAACGACGATCTCGGCCTGTTCGGCCGGTTCTCCGGCCAGGACATGAGCGAGCGCGATCCGCAGGCACTGCGTGAATCGTACGATGCGTTCAAGGTCGTCGTCGACCGCTTCCCGAAGAGCAAGTACGCGCCCGACGCCGCCGCGCGGATGCGCTACATCGTCAACGCGCTCGCGTCGCACGAAGTGCACGCGGCCGACTACTACTACCGGCGTGGCGCCTACGTCGCGGCCATCAACCGTGCGCAGCTCGCGATCAAGGACTACAAGGGCGCCCCGGCGATCGAGGACGCGCTGCACATCATGATCCTGTCGTACGGCAAGCTGAACCAGCCGCAACTCGCCGAGGACACGAAGCGCGTGCTCGCAGGCACGTTCCCCGACAGCCCGTACGTCACGGGCCACTCGCGCCCCGGCGCGAAGAAGTCGTGGTGGCAGTTCTGACGAAAGCACCATGCAGCGCCCGCTGCGCGAACAAAAAACCCGGCCATCGAGCCGGGTTTTTTATTGGCGCAGCGCTCAGGCAGCGTCGGTGCGAGCGCGCGTCGTCACGTGCGCTTTGCGGAACGGTGCTCGTCGAAGAAGTCCTGGACGACCGCGATCTCGCGAGTCCGCTTGAACGGCGGCAGGCTCTGCCAGATCCGGCGCCCGTAGGGCTTGTCGACGAGCCGCGTGTCGCAGATCATCAGCACGCCGCGATCCGTCTCCGCGCGAATCAGCCGGCCCGCGCCCTGCTTCAGCGTGATCACGGCCTGCGGCAACTGGTGCACGGCGAACGGGCTCAGCCCCTTCTTCGTCAGCGCATCGAGGCGCGCGGCGAGCACCGGATCGTCCGGCGGCGCGAACGGCAGCTTGTCGATCACGACGAGCGACAGCGCATCACCGCGTACGTCGACGCCTTCCCAGAAACTCTGGCTGCCGACCAGGATCGCATTGCCGTATGCACGGAAACGATCGAGCAGTTCGGTACGGCTCGCATCGCCCTGCACGAGCAGCGGCGTGTTCCAGCCGCGCGATTCGATCACGTCGCGCAGCTTCGACGCGATCCGGTCGACCGCGCGCAGCGTCGTGCACAGCATGAACACGCCGCCACCGGACGCCTCGATCGCCGGCAGCGCGGCGTCGAAGACGGCATCGGTAAACGCCGGCGAAGACGGTTGCGGCAGGTTGCGCGGCACGTACAGCAGCCCTTGCGACTGGTAGTCGAACGGGCTCGCGAGCGTCATCGAGCGGCGCGAGCTGAGGCCCATCTGTGCCGCGTAGTGCGTGAAATCGCCGCGCACCGACAGCGTGGCCGACGTGAACACCCATGCACGCGGCACACCCGCGCGCTGCTTGGCAAAGATCGGCGCGACCGACAACGGCGTTTCGTGCAGCTGGACCGTATGCGCGAACACTTCGACCCAGCGCACCTTCTCGTTCGGATCGCCGTCGGATGCCGCCTTGTCGCCGGCCGCCGCCGCATCGGCCTTCGCGGCCGCCTCCGTCGCGCCGGGCGCGACCCAGCCGGCCAGCAGGTCCTGCAGTTCGCGTGCGCGCCGCAGGCACGCGCCGAGCGATTCCGCCCGTTCGGCCTGGCTGGCAAGCGCCGACGCAAGCGCGTCGAGCGCGGCCTCGAGCGCGTCGAGCGCGCCGAACATCGGGTGATCGTCGCCGAGCTGGGCGAGCGACATCCGGACGATCTGGTCGTTCGCGAACGCCAGGCGCAAGTCGCGCGCCGCGCGCTCGAGATCGCCGCCGAGCTTCACCCATTCGACCGCGTCGCGTGCATGGCTCAGGCCTTCAGCTACCGTGTCGCGTGCGAGTTCGAGAATCTGCGTCGTCGACAGCGTCTCGCCGAAGAACAGCGTCGCCGTTTCCGGCAACTGGTGCGCTTCGTCGAAGATGACCGTGTTCGCGTTCGGCAGCAGCTCGGCCATCCCCGTGTCGCGCAGCATGATGTCCGCGAAGAACAGGTGGTGGTTGACGACGACGACGTCGGCCTGCTGCGCCTCGCGCCGCGCCTGCATCACGAAGCATTCCTTGTAGTGCGGGCATTCCTGGCCAAGGCAGTTGTCGCGCGTCGACGTGACCATCGACCAGACGGGCGCCGTTTCCGGCACGCTCGCGAGCTCGGCCTTGTCGCCGCTCTTCGTGATCTTCGCGAAACGGACGATTTCCTGCAGGTAGGCCGTATCCTGCCGCGACGGCAGCCGGCCGTTGTCGGCCGTGCGTTGCAGGTAGTAGTGGCACAGGTAGTTTGCGCGCCCCTTGAGCATCGCGACCGACACCGGCACCGCCAGCGCGTTGCGCACGGTCGGGATGTCGCGCTGGAACAGCTGGTCCTGCAGGTGTTTCGTGCCGGTCGACACGATCACCTTGCCGCCCCACAGCATCGCGGGCACGAGGTACGCATAGGTCTTGCCCGTCCCCGTGCCGGCCTCGACGATCAGCGTGTTGTCCCCGGCATCGCTGTCGGGCTCGGCTGCGGCGGCGTCCGCGCCCGTCTCGGCCGCCTTGTCGCCGTCGCCGAGGCGACGCGCCGGCCGCTTGCGGGTTTCGAAGATCTCGGGCTCGGGCATCCGGCGAGCGGACGCTTCCATCGCGGACGCGACGGCGCGCGCCATCTCGATCTGCGATGTACGCGGCCGATAGCCGTCGAGCGCGCGCGCCAGCAATCCGCCCTCGCCGAAAATCGTGTCGAGTTCGTCGACGCGCTTGCGGCTCAGTTCAAAGGTGCCTTCGGGCGCACGAGCGCGCCCGGCGGACGACACGTCGCGCCGGGCATCGGGGGTGGCTTCAAGCGGTGAATTCAAGGCAAGCGTTCCTGTGTCCAGCGCCCGGGCGGCGCCGGCGCTTGCCAGGCCGCGCTCAGGCGCGCTTATCCGGTTCCAGCTGCGATTGCAGCAAAATGATTTTGTCCTTGGCCGCCAGCTTTTCCTTCTTCAGCCGGTGCAGCGTGATGTCGTCGATGTCGGAGTGCCCTTCCTTCAGCTCGATCTCCCGAGCGAGCTGCTGGTGCTGCTCCTGCAATGCAGCCAAACGGTTGTGCAATTCCTGCTGCTGTTCCGTGTGACGGTTTTGCATGTTTGCCTCCTCATCGAAGCAGCGCGCCGGCTGGCGTGCCAGCGCGCACGAGACTGATTCCGGATCAATCCAACACGTTACTGCCCCTGCTGTTGCTTCTGCTGCGCCTTTTCGGTCGCTTCCTTCTGACGCCGCTCGACATCGGCCTTGTGCTGCACGGCTTCCTTCTGCTTCTGCTCGTAGCGTGCGGCGTTGTCCGCCCGCTCCTGCGCCTTCTGCGCGGCCTGCTGGTGCGCCTGGTCGAGCTTGCGCTGGAAGTCGCCCTGCTTCTGGTCGTACGCCTGCTTGTTCGCCGCGCGCTGCGGCCCTTCCGCGCCGCGCTGCGCCTGCTTCAGCGCATTCTGCTCCTGCTTGTCGCGGAACGCAGCGGCGTTTGCCGCGTCGTTCGCCGCGCGCTGCGGCGCTTCCGCTGCGTCCTGCGCCTGCTTCAGCGCCTGCTGCTGGTCGCGCTGCTGCGCGCGCACCGCCCGCTGCTCGTCGTTGAGCGCGAGCTGCTCCTGGCGGATGCTCGCCCGCTCGTCGCGCATCTGGTCACGCGCCTTGCCGAGACAGTGATTGACGAAGAACTTACTGTAGCAATCGTGCTCGGCCACCGCATAACGATAATCGTTTTCCGCGGAGCGTTGATTGAGCACTTTTTGACGGGCGTCGAAATCCGGTGCGGCCGCGGCCGTCACGGGTGCGGCCGCGGTGGCGGCCGGCGCGGTGGCGCCCGAAGCTTGCGCGAACGCGCTGGAAGGCCCGGCAGACAAAGCCGCGGCGAGCGCTGCGCCGAGCGCGACGAGAGAAATTCGGGAAGTTGGCAACGTCGTAGGAAAGCTGCGGGACATGTGTCAAATTCTATCACCCCCGGCTGGACGCTCCGCCATTTATGGCAAAATGCCCCGCTTCACTCACCCGCGGCATCTGGCCCGTCGGGCCCGCCACGCAGCCCGCCGCTTCGGGCCTGCCGGCCCGCGCCGCGATTTCAGCAGGCAGATCATCCACGACATGACGGAAACCGTAGCACTCAAGATCGTACAGCGCATCGCCACCGAACTGTCCGTCCAGCCGCGCCAGGTCGCGGCGGCCGTGCAACTCCTCGACGAAGGCTCGACCGTTCCGTTCATTGCCCGGTACCGCAAGGAAGTGACCGGCAACCTGGACGACACGCAGTTGCGCCAGCTCGAGGAACGCCTCCTGTATCTGCGCGAGCTCGAGGACCGCCGCGCGGCGATCCTGTCGAGCATCGACGAACAGGGCAAGCTGACCGACGAGCTGCGCGCCGCGATCGACGCGGCCGACAGCAAGCAGGTGCTCGAAGACCTTTATCTGCCGTACAAGCCGAAGCGCCGCACGCGCGCGCAGATCGCCCGCGAGGCCGGCCTCGAACCGCTCGCGCAGGCCCTGCTCGCGAACCCGCTGCTCGACCCGCAGGCCGAGGCGGCCGCCTACGTCGACGCCGACAAGGGCGTTGCCGACGTGAAGGCCGCGCTCGACGGCGCGCGCGACATCCTGTCCGAACAGTTCGGCGAAACGGCCGAACTGCTCGGCAAGCTGCGCGATTACCTGCACAGCCAGGGCGTCGTGTCGTCGGCCGTCGTCGAGGGCAAGGAAAACGAGGAAGGCGAGAAATTCCGCGACTATTACGACTACGCGGAAACGATCAGGACCGTGCCGTCGCATCGTGCCCTCGCACTGTTCCGCGGCCGCAACGCGGGCGTGCTGACGATCAAGCTCGGCCTCGGCGAAGAGCTCGACGCCCAGGTGCCGCATCCCGGCGAGGCGATGATCGCGCGCCATTTCGGCATCGCGAACCAGAACCGTCCGGCCGACAAATGGCTGTCCGACGTATGCCGCTGGTGCTGGCGCGTGAAGGTGCAGCCGCACATCGAGAACGAACTCCTCACGCAGCTGCGCGAAACGGCCGAAACCGAAGCGATCCGCGTGTTCGCGCGCAACCTGAACGACCTGCTGCTGGCCGCGCCGGCCGGCCCGAAGGCCGTGATCGGTCTCGACCCCGGCCTGCGCACGGGCGTGAAGGTCGCGGTCGTCGACCGCACCGGCAAGGTGCTCGCGACCGATACGATCTACCCGCACGAGCCGCGCCGCGACTGGGACGGCTCGATCGCGAAACTCGCACGCCTCGCCGCGCAGACGCAGGCCGAGCTGATCAGCATCGGCAACGGCACCGCCTCGCGCGAAACCGACAAGCTCGCGAGCGAGCTGATCGCGAAACACCCGGAGCTGCGCCTGCAGAAAATCGTCGTGTCGGAAGCCGGCGCGTCGGTCTACTCGGCGTCCGAACTCGCGGCGAAGGAATTCCCCGACATGGACGTGTCGCTGCGCGGCGCCGTGTCGATCGCGCGCCGCCTGCAGGATCCGCTAGCCGAACTCGTGAAGATCGAGCCGAAGGCGATCGGCGTCGGCCAGTACCAGCACGACGTGAACCAGCGCGAACTCGCCCGCTCGCTCGACGCGGTCGTCGAGGATTGCGTGAACGCGGTCGGCGTCGACGCGAACACCGCGTCGGCCGCGCTGCTGGCGCGCGTGTCGGGCCTGAACGCGACGCTCGCGCGCAACATCGTCGACTACCGCGACGCAAACGGCCCGTTCCCGTCGCGCGAGCACCTGCGCAAGGTCCCGCGCCTCGGCGACAAGACCTTCGAACAGGCCGCCGGCTTCCTGCGCATCAACGGCGGCGAGAATCCGCTCGACCGCTCGTCGGTGCACCCGGAAGCGTATCCGGTCGTCGAGCGGATGCTCGCGAAGATCAGCAAGCGCATCGACGACGTGCTCGGCAACCGCGAAGCGCTGTCGGGCCTGTCCCCGACGGAATTTGTTGACGAGCGTTTCGGCCTGCCGACCGTGCGCGACATCCTGTCCGAACTGGAGAAACCGGGCCGCGATCCGCGTCCGGAGTTCAAGACCGCGACGTTCCGCGAAGGCGTCGAGAAGGTGTCGGATCTCGTGCCGGGCATGACGCTCGAAGGCGTCGTGACGAACGTCGCCGCGTTCGGCGCGTTCGTGGATATCGGCGTTCACCAGGACGGGCTCGTCCACGTGTCCGCGATGTCGACGAAGTTCATCAAGGACCCGCACGAAGTCGTGAAGGCCGGCCAGGTCGTCAAGGTGAAGGTGCTCGACGTCGACGTGAAACGCCAGCGGATTGCGCTGACGATGCGCCTCGACGACGAGGCAGCAGCGCCCGGCACGCCGTCGCGCGGCGGCCAGGATCGCGGCAACGCGGGGCGCGGCGCCGCCCGCCCGCAGCGTTCGCGCGAGCCGGAACCGGCCGGCGCAATGGCCGCGGCGTTCGCGAAGCTGAAGCGCTGAGCACGCGAAAAGCGTCACCGCACAAAAAAACCCGCCTCCCGGCGGGTTTTTTTTATTGAATCGTCGTCCGCATTTTCGATTTCCGGGATGAAAACCGAATATGCGCGTTTCCATCGCCATTCCCCTGCGTTTAATCGGCAAATTAAACAATCCGCGTTGCGACATGCGTTTTCTTGACGCTTCACAAGCGACACATAAAATAAGTTTTCGAACGGCCGCATTTTGATGCTTCTGTATTGGGCAGCGATCTTGCCGTTCCGCGGCAGCGTTCTCCGCGGCGCTCGCATGCACGGTGAATATCCTGCCTCCCGTGTTTCGGTTTCGCTTTTTTTTGCAGTCGATTCGCGACGCATTGCATCCGGTATTCGCCTGACCGGCGAACCGGGACGGATTCGCGAAAAATGGATCGGGAAACCATGACAGACGACCATCTGAAAACCGAACTGGCCGCATTGCACATGCCCGTTTTCGACGTGCCGTGGGCCGGCGCCTGTTCACCGCACGTCGAGCGAATCGAATCGCGCATGCTCGAGTGGGCCGACGCATACGGCCTGTTCATCAGCGACGCCTACCGGGAACGCGTCGTACGCACCCGATACGGCTGGCTCGCCGCGCGCTGTTACCCGAACGCCGATCCTTCCCTGCTGCAGGCTCTCGCCGATTATTTCGTGTGGTTCTTTCTCGTCGACGACCTGTTCGTCGATCGCGTCGAGCCGGTCGGCCCCGATACGTTGCGCAATCTGACCGCGATGATCGATGTGCTCGACTACGAATGTACCGGCCCCCAGCCCATATATGGCGAGCGAGCATGGCTCGATGTGTGCCAGCGCCTGCGCGCCCGCCTGTCGGCCGAACATTTCGCGCGCTTCGCACAAGGCATGCGCCTGTGGGCCACCACGGCCGGACTGCAGATTATCGGCCACCTGAGGGCCGAGCCGATTGCAGTGCAGCAATACGAAACGATCCGGCGTCACACGAGCGGGATGAATCCTTGCCTCGCGCTGGCGGACGCGGCCAATGCCGGTGCCGTCCCGCCCGATACGTTTCATCGGCCGGAAATCCAGACGCTGTTCCGGCACGCGAACCATATCGTCTGCTGGAGCAACGACATCCAGAGCGTCGGCGTCGAGGCCGGCCAGCCCGGGCAGTTCCGGAACATGGTGATGATCCACGCTTCCCGCGGCCATACGCTGCAGGCCAGCGTCGACTACACGGCCGAGCGTGTGCGCGCCGAGATCAGCGCATTCGTCCTGTGCGCCGATGCACTCGCCCAGCACGCCGACACGCGCGTGCGCGGCCTTGTCGACGGCTGCCGATACTGGATTCGCGGTTATCTGGATTGGGTCGCGCGGGATACGCAGCGCTATACGGCTGCGGCCGCGGCCGGCGATGCGGACGATCGCGGCCTGATTGCCTGGTCGGCGGACTCGGCGGCGCGCGGCTGAACGACCCGCGCGCCGCCCCCGGTCAGATCTCGATCTTCGTCCCGAGCTCGACCACGCGGTTCGCCGGGATCGAGAAGAAGTCGGTCGGCTTCGCGGCATTCTGGTGCATCCACGCGAACACGCGCTCGCGCCAGATCGACATCCCGGGCAGATGCGTCGGCACGACCGTTTCGCGCGCGAGGAAGAACGACGTGTCCATCAGCTCGAACGTCATGTCGTGCGTGCGCCCGAATTCCTCGAGCACGGCCTTCACGTCCGGCGTCTCGTTGAAGCCGTACTCGGCCTTGACGATATACAGCCCACCGCCCGCATCACGCGCGGTCTGGCGCTTGTCGTCGCGCACGTAGGGAAAATCGCGCGTCACGAACGTGAGGAAAATGGTCCGCTCATGCAGCACCTTGTTGTGCTTCAGGTTGTGCAGCAGGCTGACGGGCACGAGCTTGTCGTTGCCGGTCAGGTAGATCGCGGTACCCGACACACGATGCGGCGGATGCGCGAGCAGGCCCTGCAGGAACGGCTCGAGCGGAATACCGTCGGCGGCCGTGCGCTCCTTGACGATGTGACGCCCCTTGTACCAGGTCATCAGCAGGAAGAACAGCAGCGCGCCGATGCCGAGCGGCAGCCAGCCGCCCTGCGCAACCTTCAGCAGGTTCGCGCCGAAAAAGCCGAGGTCGACCGCGAGGAACACGGCGATGATCGCGCCGACCAGCAGCCGGTTCCAGTTCCACACCTTCACCATCACGACCGCGGCGAGCACGGTCGTGATCACCATCGTCGCCGTCACCGCGATGCCGTACGCGGCCGCGAGGTTGTCGGAGCTCTTGAAGCCGATGACGATGCAGAGGATCACGAACAGCAGCAGCCAGTTCACGACCGGCACGTAGATCTGGCCGATCGCGAGATCGGACGTATGCAGCACTTTCATGCGCGGCACGTAGCCGAGCTGGATGGCCTGCGACGTCAGCGAATACGCGCCCGAGATCACCGCCTGCGACGCGATCACGGTCGCGACCGTCGACAGCACGACGAGCGGCAGCAGCCCCCATTCGGGTGCCAGCAGGAAGAACGGGTTCTCGATCGCCTTCGGGTTCTGGATCAGCAGCGCGCCCTGGCCGAAGTAGTTCAGCACGAGCGACGGCATCACGAGCCCGTACGCGGCGATGCGGATCGGCTTCGCGCCGAAGTGGCCCATGTCCGCGTAAAGCGCTTCCGCACCGGTCAGCACCAGCACGACCGAGCCGAGCACGACATAGGCCTGCAGCACATGCTCCGACATGAACGACGCGGCGTAATACGGGTTGATTGCCGCGATGATGCCCGGCACGCGCACGATGTGGTACACGCCGAGCGCCGCGATCACGACGAACCACAGCACCATGATCGGGCCGAACAGCTTGCCGACCAGCGCGGTGCCGTGGCGCTGGATCCAGAACAGCGCAATCAGGATCACGATCGTGATCGGCATCACGAGATGGGACAGGTGCGGCGTCGCGATCTCGAGACCTTCGACCGCCGACATCACCGAGATCGCCGGCGTGATCACCGCGTCCCCGTAGAACATGCATGCGCCGAATATCCCGAGCGCCATCAGCGCGCCCGCGACGCGGGTCTTCGAGTCGAGCGGCCGCAACGACAGCGCCATCAGCGCGAGCACGCCGCCTTCGCCGTTGTTGTCCGCCCGCATCACGAACAGCAGGTACTTGATGCCGACCACCAGGATGATTGCCCAGAACAGCAGCGAGATCACACCGAGAATCGATCCTTCGGTGAGCGGGATACCGTGTGCGGGGCTGAACGCCTCCTTGAGCGAATACAGCGGGCTGGTGCCGATGTCGCCGAACACGACGCCGATGGCTGCTATCGCTAGCGCCCGCATCGAGTGTTGCTGCGTCGAATGCGGCGCGTGTGCTGCGTCGGTCGCGTGGATCGTGTCGTTCATATGAAGCGTAATAATCGGGTCCGGGTCGGACAAAACGAGCGCTATTCTACTCGCGCCCCCTTGAAACGCCGCCCTGCTCTGTTGCCTTGGAACCACGTGAGCCACGCCATGCATGCAATCCGGCGCAAGCTGTGGCAGGGCTGCCAATCATAGCCGGGGCAGCGCCGTCTGCCTACCGGATCCGCGGCCCGCGCGCCGCCAGCGTGCATGGCGCCCCAATGAAAAACGGCGCCGCAAGCGGCGCCGTACAAGGCTTTCCTTCGATTGGCCGGCCGCTTACGCGCCCGAACCGTCGCGCTGTGCGCGACCGCGCTTGATCCACGCCTCGAGGTTGTGCGGGCGAACCGTATCCCATTCCTCGAACGGCTGATGAATCCACGGATTCGTCGGCAGATACTGCGTGTGATAGTCGGGCTTGACCTTCGAGCAACCCTTGTACCAGAGCACGGCAGAACGCACGGCCGTCACGGACGGGTAGCGCTCCTTCAGGTGCTCCTGCACGCGCGCAAGCGTGACGCCCGAATCCACGAGATCGTCGACCAGCAGCACGTTGCCCGCCAGATTGCCGCGCGTCATCGTGATGTACTGCGCGATGTCGAGCTCGCCCTGCTCCGTGCCGGCCGCTTCCCGGTACGAACTCGTCGCGAGGATCGCGAGCGGCACGTCGTAGATGCGCGACAGTTGATCGCCGACGCGCAGGCCGCCGCGCGCGAGGCACAGGATCTGGTCGAACTTCCAGCCCGATGCATGTACCTGGAGGGCGAGCAACTCGATGAGACGGTGATACTCGTCCCAGCCTACCCACAGGTTCTTGTCGTCGTTGCGCGGATCGGTCATCAAGTCTGCCGCCGTCATCGTGATTTGCTGCGTCATCTGGGGTTACACCTTGAACGGATGGCGGAGCAGGATCGTTTCGTCGCGGTCCGGGCCCGTCGATACCATGTCGACCGGCACACCGGCCACTTCCTGGACGCGGGTCAGGTAAGCCTGGGCGTTCGCCGGCAGCGCTTCCCACGTCTTGATGCCGACCGTGCTTTCCTTCCAGCCGGCAAACGTTTCGTATACGGGCTCGCAACGGGCCACGTCGGCGGCACCGCGCGGCAGGATGTCCGCATCCTTGCCGTCGATCTTGTAGCCGACGCACAGCTTGACTTCGTCGAGGCCGTCGAGCACGTCGAGCTTCGTCATGCACAGGCCCGACACGCCGTTGATCTGGATCGAGCGGCGCAGCGCGGCCGCGTCGAGCCAGCCCGTGCGGCGCGGACGGCCGGTGACCGAACCGAATTCCTTGCCGACGTTCGCGAGCGTGACGCCGACCTGGTCCTGACGCTGCGGGTTGTCCGCATCGTACAGTTCGCTCGGGAACGGGCCCGAGCCGACGCGCGTGCAATACGCCTTCGTGATGCCGAGGATGTAGTTGAGCTTCTGCGGGCCCACGCCCGCGCCGGCCGACGCCGCACCTGCGACGCAGTTGCTCGACGTGACGAACGGATAGGTGCCGTGATCGATGTCGAGCAGCGTGCCTTGTGCGCCTTCGAACAGCAGGTTCTGGCCCGCATTGTTCGCGTCGTACAGGCGGCGCGACACGTCGGCCACCATCGGCTTCAGGCGGTCGGCATAACCGAGCATCGTGTCGAGCGTCGCCTGGAAATCGACGGCCGCGCCGCCCAGGTACTGGGTCAGCACGAAGTTGTGGAAATCGAGGTTTTCGCGCAGGCGGTCGGCGAAGGTCTTCGCGTCGAACAGGTCCTGCACGCGCAGCGCGCGGCGGCCGACCTTGTCTTCGTACGCGGGGCCGATGCCGCGACCCGTCGTGCCGATCTTGCCCGCGCCCTTGCGCGCTTCGCGCGCCTGGTCGATTGCGATGTGGTACGGCAGGATCAGCGTCGTCGCTTCGGAAATGAACAGGCGGTCGCGCACGTTCACGCCGGCCTCTTCCAGCTCGCCGATTTCCTTGAACAGTGCTTCGGGGGACAGGACGACGCCGTTGCCGATGTAGCAGGCGACGCCTTCACGCATGATGCCCGACGGAATGAGGCGCAAGATCGTTTTCTTGCCGCCGATGATGAGGGTGTGGCCGGCGTTGTGACCGCCCTGGAAACGCACGACGCCCTGAGCGTGGTCCGTCAGCCAGTCGACGATCTTGCCCTTGCCTTCATCACCCCATTGCGTTCCCACGACGACGACATTGCGCCCGGGAGTCACGTTCACTGCGCTGGCAGACATGTTGATTCGTTAGCTGGTTAAAAACGTATTCTACCTATGTTCGCGGGCGATTCCGAATTTTTCCGTTTCGCTTCAACGATATGCACGCCGAAGCACGTCCCGCGAACGCCTCTTTATCGGGGTTCGACCACCCATGCGCCGTTGCGCTCGACGAGCGACCGGTCGCAGGCGAACTCGTCAAGCACGTGATCGTGGCCCGGCAGCGCCTGGATCACGACCTCGCCCGCATCGCGCAGCGCCGAAACGGCCGCGCTCAGCGCGTCGTCCTGCGCCCACGGCGCGAGAATCGCGGTACCGCGAGCCTCGACCGGCGAAATCCGGGCGAGCTCGCGCAGGTCGAGCGAGAAGCCGGTGGCCGGACGCGCGCGACCATACGCCTGGCCGACGTGGTCGTAGCGGCCGCCGCGTGCGATCGCGTTCGGCACGCCGTCGATGTAGGCGCTGAACATCGCGCCGCTGTGATACGCGTAGCCGCGCAGATCGCCCAGATCGATCGCCACTTCGGCACCCTTCGCCTGCGCCGCGAGTTGCGCCAGATCGTCGAGCGCCCGCGTGATTTCGGGCAGCACCGGCAACCGCGTCCGCGCCTCGGCGAGCACGCTCGCGTCGCCATAGAGGTGCGGCAGCGCGCGCAGCGCGGCGCGCGTATCGGCGCCGAGATCGTCGGTCAGTTCGTTCAGCAGCGGCACGTCCTTGCCCGACAGCGCGTCGTACAGCGACTCGCCACGCTCCGCGGCCTGCGCGTCGCGCGCCAGCAGCGCCGCGAGCACGCCCGCGTGGCCGAGGTCGAGACGGATGCGCGACAGGCCTGCGAGATGCAGCGCATCGAGCATGAGTTGCTGGATCTCGAGGTCGGCTTCCAGCCCGGCATGCCCGTAGATTTCGGCGCCGATCTGGATCTGCTCGCGCGTCGCGTGCAGGCCGCGCGGACGCGTATGCATCACGTGGCCCGCATAGCAAAGGCGCGTCACGCCCTGGCGGTTCAACAGGTGCGCGTCGATCCGCGCGACCTGCGGCGTGATGTCCGCGCGCAGGCCGAGCGTACGGCCCGACAGCTGGTCGACCAGCTTGAAGGTGCGCAGGCGCAGGTCGGCGCCGCCGCTCGTCAGCAGCGACTCGAGATACTCGAGCAACGGCGGCATCACCATTTCGTAGCCATACGAACGGAAGCGGTCGAGCAGCCTGCGGCGCAGCTCCTCGATCTTGCGCGCTTCCGACGGCAGCACGTCGGCGATATTCTCGGGAAGTAACCAGGTCGACATCGGTACGGTCCTACGACGGGAAACAGCGCGCGACCACGCGCGCCGCGATGTGAATCGGAAATTCTGAATTCGGGCGGGACGGACGGCGGATGCGCCGTCCGGATCAGGTGGCGAGCAGCAACAGTATGAGCCCGAGCACCATCACGATCAGCCCGCCGATCCGGATATGATGCGGCGGCCGCTCAGCTATTCTACGAAACGTGTCGCGCCAGGCGACGGGAAACACGAAGGGGAACGCCCCCTCGATGATCAGCATCAGCGCTACTGCGAGCAACAACGAGCCAGCCAGGTCCATGCGAGCGACGGCGCCGCTCGACGCGGCGCCCCAAGGTCAGTGTTTGCGGGGAGCAGCCGCCGCCGGTGCGGCACCGCCCGTCGGGCTGCGCATGAAGCGGAAGAACTCGCTGTCGGGATCGACGACGATGATGTCGTTGCGCTTGAACGTGTTCCGGTAAGCCTGCAGGCTCGCGTAGAACTGATAGAACTGCGGATCGCGGCCGAACGCATCGGCAGCGATCGTCGCGGCCTTCGCGTCGCCCTCGCCCTTGATCGTCTGCGCGGACTTGTACGCGTTCGCGAGCACGGCCTGCTGTTCGCGTTCGGCGTCGGCCTTGATCTGCTCGACGTCGGCCGCGCCTTGCGCACGCACCTGCGCGGCCTGATCGCGCAGTGCGCCGATCATCCGCTGATAGACGGCATCGGTTTGCGCGGCGGGCAAGTCGACGCGCGTCAGCTGGACGTCGACCACGTCGACGCCGAAACCGGACGCCTTTGCCTTCACTTCGTCGCGGGCCGCATCGGCGATCGCACGCTGGCCGCCAAGCGCATCGTCGAGCGCACGCTTGCCGAACGCGTCGCCGAGTGCGCCCTTCAGTGCGCCGGCCAGCCGTTCGCTGGCTGCCGCCGGGTCGCCCCCCGTCGCCGTGAAATACTTCATCGGATCGCCGATCCGGTACTTCACCGCATAGGCGACGAGCAGATCGTGCTTGTCTTCCGTCGCCAGTTGCAGCGGATCCGACGACTCGAGCGATTGCAGCCGCGTGTCGATCAGCGTCGCCGTCTGCAGCGGCGGCGGCAATTTGAAATGGATGCCGGGCCCCGCCAGTTCAGGCTGGGCGCCGTCGCGCCCCGACAGCACGGCCGCATGGCGCGGATCGACGGTAAGGACTGTCGAGGATGCCGCAAAGGCAACGATCACTATTGCGACGACGAGCGCAATGATTCGGTTCATGTTCTGCGCTCTCCGTTACTTCAGATCGTCTTCGCGCGACCGGCTGCGAAACGCCTCGCGCGATCGCAGCACGTCGTTGCCCGACGCTGCCGCAGCCGACGCCGCACTCGCGGGCGCCGCTACCGCCGGCGCGACGGCCGCCGGTGCCGACGCCGCATCGGGTGCGGATGCCCCCGTGGACGCCGCGGCGTTTTGCCGCCCCTGCTCGACGAGCTTGTCGAGCGGCAGGTACACGACGCTGTTGCCGCCCTTGTTGCCGACGAACACCTTCGTCGAGTTGGAATAGATTTCCTGCATCGTCTCGAGATACATCCGCTCACGGATCACCGCAGGCGCCTTCGAGTACTGCGCATAGACCTGCTTGAAGCGGTCGGCATCGCCTTCGGCTTCCGTGACCACGCGATCGGCATACGCCTTTGCTTCGTCGACGAGCTTCGCGGCATCGCCCTGCGCCTTCGGCAGCAGGTCGTTTGCATACGCCTGCGCGGCACGCTTCGCGGCCTCGCGCTCGTCGCGCGCCTTGGCGACTTCGCCGTACGCGGCCTGCGTCTGCTCGGGCGCCGCAACGCTCTGCATCGTGACGGCCGTCACCTCGAGTCCCGACTGGTAGCGATCGAGATCGCGCTGGATCGCGGTGGAAAGCTGCTCGCGCAGCGCGTCGCGGTCCTGGTTCAGCACGTCGGCGGCGCTGCGCGTACCGACGATCGCACGCACCGCAGCCTGCGCGGCCTGCGACACGCTGCGCTCCGGATCGACGCTGCGGAACAGGTAATCGGTCGCGGAACGGATCCGGTACTGGACGATGAAGCGCACGTCGACAATATCGGCATCGCGCGTCAGCATCGCGGCTTCCTTCACGTTCGCGAGGCGCACGACGTTGTTGCGGCCGATCTCGATCGAGCGGACCTGCGACGTGTCGACGATCTCGTGCGACGCGAACGGATACGGCGCGCGCCAGTGCACGCCCTGACCGACCGTACCCGACAGTTTGCCGAGCTGCAGCACGACGCCTGTCTGGCCTTCCTGCACGACGAACAGCCCGCTGCCCGCGTAGACCGCGACCAGCACGCCGATCACGATGCCTACGCCGACTCGCGCGGCTCGCCCGTTGTCAGGACGAAAACCGTTGCCGCCCTTGCCGCCGAAAAGGCCGTTCAGGCGCCGGTTGAAGTTGCGCCACATCTCGTCGAGATCGGGCGGACCATCGCCGTCGCCGCCTTGCGGACGCTTCGATTCGTTCGCACGGGGACGGGATCCGTCTTTGCCATTGCCTTCGCCGCGTCCCCAGCGGGGATCGTTGATCGACAGCAAGGCGCGCATCCGCCGCCAGGTACTCCGCTCGTTGTATTCGTTCACCAGAGTTTGTTCACCAGATTAGACGCCGGCGAACCGGCCGGGACCGGTTAGCGCCCGTGTTCGGAAATCGTGTGGTCTTCGTGTGGTTCAGCGGGGGCGCCGTCGAGCGCGCCGTCGGGTAACGTCGCGCCGGAAAGGTGTTCCGCGGAGGCGATTTCGGCGATGGCGGCACGCAACGCGTCAAGACCCTGACCGGTGCGCGCGCTCAAAAAGACGCGCGAAATATTACCATACTCGTCCCGCTCGACCGCGTCGCCGCGGGCCGCCAGCTCAGGCACGGCGTCGATCTTGTTGAACACCAGTACCTGCCGGATCGTGTCCGCGCCGATCTCGTGCAGCACGCCGTTGACCTGCTCGATCTGTTCGAGCCTGACCGCGCTCGATGCATCGACCACGTGCAGCAGCAGATCCGCGTGAATCGTTTCCTCGAGGGTCGCGCGGAATGCGGCGACCAGCTGGTGAGGCAACTCGCGGATGAACCCGACCGTATCCGACACGACGATCTGGCCGACCTCGTCGCCGAGGTACACGCGCCGCGACGTGGTGTCGAGCGTGGCGAACAGCTGGTCGGCCGCATAGGCCTGCGCTTTCGTCAGCGCATTGAACAGCGTCGACTTGCCCGCGTTCGTATAGCCGACCAGCGACACCGACATCGTGCCGCTGCGCGCGCGTTGCCGGCGTTGCGTGCTGTGTTGCCGGCGCAGCCGGTCCAACCGCGACTTCAGCATCTTGATGCGTTCGCCGATCAGCCGGCGGTCGGTTTCGAGCTGGGTTTCGCCAGGGCCGCGCAGGCCGATACCACCCTTCTGCCGTTCGAGGTGGGTCCACGCGCGAATGAGTCGCGTCGACAGGTACTGGAGCTGCGCGAGCTCGACCTGCAGCTTGCCTTCGTGGCTACGGGCGCGCTGCGCGAAGATGTCGAGGATGAGGCTGGTGCGATCGACCACACGCCTGTTAAGTGCCTGCTCCAGATTACGTTGCTGGGCCGGCGCCAATGCGTGATTGAAGATGACGATTTCGACGTTGTGCGCGTCGCAGGCGAGCCGGAGTTCTTCGGCTTTGCCGCTGCCGATGAACATCTTGGCATCGGGACTGGAGCGACGACCCGTGAGGGTGACGGCGGGACGGGCCCCCGCACTGGAGGCGAGAAGACTGAGTTCTTCGAGACTGGCTTCGAAATCGGTCTTGCCGAAATCGATGCCGACGAGCGCTGCGTTGATCAAATTTTCAGGTGTCAAGATAAGGCGGCTGGCATCGGTCGCTCGCGGCGACCGGATGCCGGCCGCTGCGATAGGTTAGGACGAGGCTTCCGCGTCCGGGTGGAAATTCACCGGGCGCGCCGGCACGACCGTCGAGATGGCGTGCTTGTACACCATCTGGGTCACCGTATTACGGAGCAACACGACGTACTGGTCGAACGATTCAATGTTCCCTTGAAGCTTGATGCCATTGACGAGGTAGATCGAAACGGGAACGTGCTCTTTGCGCAGTGCGTTCAAAAACGGGTCTTGTAACAATTGCCCTTTGTTGCTCATGGCGTACTCCATCTTTTTTTGCAGGTTGATCTGGATTGGCGGCGAAGAAAAAGAGATCCGGCGCCAATCGCTACACTATAGCCGATTTTGCCTGGCCCACCCGGGGCATAGGCCGTGCGGCCTACCCCTTGTGTAACGCGTGTAACAGGCGTGCTTCAGCTCTTGTCCGCGTACGGATTGTTCGACGAACGGAACTCTATGCGCAATGGAGTCCCTGTCAGTGAGAAAGTTTCGCGGAACCGGTTTTCCAGGTAACGCTTGTACGTTTCCGTCACGGCGTCGAGCGCGTTGCCGTGGATGACGATGATCGGCGGATTCTGGCCGCCCTGGTGCGCGTAGCGCAGCTTCGGACGCACCGGGCCGCGACGGCGCGGCTGCTGGAACTCGACTGCCTCGATCAGCGCGCGCGTGAGCTTCGGCGTCGGCAGCTTCGCCATTGCCGCCGCGTACGCGTCGTCGACCGAGCGCATCAGCGTGCCGATGCCGGTCTTCTTCGTGGCAGAAATGAAGTGCGATTTCGCGAAGTCGAGGAATTTCAGCTTGCGGGTCAAATCCGCTTTCGCCCGATCGCGCGCATGCTCGTCGAGCCCGTCCCACTTGTTGACGCCGATCACGAGCGCGCGACCCTGTTCGACGACGAAGCCGGCGATGTGCGCGTCCTGGTCGGAAATGTCCTGCTGTGCATCCAGCAGAAGAATGACAACGTTCGCGTCGGAGATCGACTGCAGGGTCTTCACGACCGAGAACTTCTCGATCGCCTCGAACACCTTGCCGCGGCGTCGCAGGCCGGCCGTGTCGATCAGCGTGTATTTCTTGCCGTTACGCTCGAAGTCGACGTAGATCGAATCGCGCGTCGTGCCCGGCATGTCGAACGCGATCACGCGATCCTCGCCGATCAGCGCGTTGACGAGCGTCGACTTGCCGACGTTCGGGCGGCCGACGATCGCGATCTTGATGCCGCGCGACGGATCGTTGTCGTCCTCTTCCGCCGGCCGGTCCGCGTACGCGACCTCCAGCGCCTCGTTGATCATGTCGGTCACGCCGTCGCCGTGCGCGGCCGAGATCGCGCGCGGATCGCCGAGCCCGAGCTCGTAGAAGTCGGTCGCGACCGCCGTGTACTTCATCCCCTCGGCCTTGTTGACGACCAGGAAGATCGGCCGGCCGGTCTTGCGCAGGTAGTCGGCGATCGACTTGTCCTGCGGCGCGAGCCCGTTGCGGCCGTCGACGATGAACACGACGACGTCGGCTTCCTCGACGGCCTGGCGCGTCTGGCGCGCCATCTCGTGCAGGATGCCGTCCTTCGCGACGGGCTCGAAGCCGCCCGTATCGACGACCAGGTACGGCCGCTCGCCGACGCGCCCTTCGCCGTAATGGCGATCGCGCGTCAGGCCGGGCAAGTCGGCGACCAGCGCATCACGCGAACGCGTGAGCCGGTTGAACAGCGTGGATTTCCCCACATTGGGGCGCCCAACGAGGGCAATGACCGGTTTCATCTGTGTTTTCTACGGTGAAGCGCAGCAGCGGGAGGCCCGCTGCTGCGGGCGGCTGCGCTGAATGAAAATATCACGAATTCGCGCCGCGCCGGATGCGCGCGCCTGGCGCGCGATGCGCGCCGTCGTCTTTCGTCTCGAACTGCCTTTCAAATACCGAGCGGCCGGGAGCACCGGCCGCCTTCAAGTCGCGCGACCACGGCGCGCGGGACAAGCCCGTCGCGCCGCGGCCGCGCATGTTTCCTGCGCGTCAGCGCGGACGGAATCCGTACAGGCCGCCGTCCTTCGTCTGCACGACGAGCGTATTGCCCGCGAGGACCGGCGCCGCCGTGATCGCGCTGCCGTCGGTCTTCATCCGCGCGATGAAGCTGCCGTCTTCGCGCGACAGGAAGTGCACGAAGCCCTTGTAATCGCCCATCACGACCGCGTGCCCGAGCAGGTACGGCACGCCGACGTCGCGGCTCTTCAGCTTGTCGTTGCGCCAGAGCTGGTTGCCCGAAGCGGCATCGTACGCGGTCACGACCGACCAGTCGTCGCCGCCGGCAACGACCGAGTCGTCCTGCGCGAGGCCGCTGCGGCTCGAGAACGGCTTTTCCCACAGCGGGCGCCCCGAGTTCGCATCGAAGCAGCCGAGCTGACCCTGGAACGTCACCGCGCAGGCTTCCGCGCCCACGAGCGTCGGCGGGCCGCTGACGTCGTTGATGCGCTCGACCTCGGTCACGCCCTTCGGGAACGACACCGGCGTCTGCCAGAACGGCTCGCCCGTCTGCAGGTTGATCGCGACCAGCCCGCCGCCGGGGAAACCCGCCAGCACCGCCGCGTCACCGGCGAACGTCATGCCGGCCGACACACGCAGGTTCAGCGGCACCGCGCGGTTGCGGTAGTTCCACTTCTGCTCGCCCGTCTGCGCGTTGAACGCGACCACCTGGCCGTCGATCGTGCGGACGATCACCAGGCCGTTGCCGACGAGCGGCGGCGAGAAGATCTCGCCCTGCACGCTGGTCTTCCACAGTTGCTTGCCGTCCGGGCCCAGTACGAACACGCCGCCCTTCAGCGCGCCGACCGCGGTCAGGTTGCCGTCGCTGCCGACACCGGCCGACAGGTCGGAGCCGACCTTCGCGCGCCAGACCGTCTGGCCCGTCTTCGCGTCGATCTTCTCCACCGAACCGTTTTCGCCCGCCGCATAGACGGCGTCGCCCACGGCCACCGGCGAGAACAGGTAGCGCCCGCCCTTGCCGACGCTCGCCTTCCAGACCTGTTGCACGTCCATCACGGGCTTGAACTCGGTGAGCGGCGTCGGCACGCGGCGCGCGTCCTTCGACGACGAGCAGGCCGCCAATGCGAGGACAGCCGCCGCGCAGGCAACGGGCACAGCGTAACGTTTCAGCAAATTCATCGGTTAGCGAAGCAGAGTTAAGAGGTTGAGGGGACCGGGGTTCAGCCGCCGAGCGCGTCCAGCTTGAACTGCACGAGCTGGCGGGCAGACTGGTCGTCCTTCGACAGGCCGTCGAGCGCGAGCTTGTATGCGGCGCGCGCGTCGTCGGTCTTGCCTTGCGCGGCAAGCAGATCGCCGCGGCGATCGGCCACGAGGCCCTTGAATGCATCGACCGGCGTACCCGACAGCAGCGCGAGGCCCGCGTCGTACGCCTTCTCGTCGAGCAGCAGCGACGCGAGGCGCAGCTTCGCGATCTGCTTGTACTCGTCATCCTTGGCGTGATCGACGGCCCATTGCAGTTGCGCCTTCGCACCTGCCGTGTCACCGGCCGCGTACAGCGTCTTCGCGGCGGAAAGCGCCGTCATCTGTGCATACGGCGTGCTGCCGAACTTGTCTTCCATGTCGGCGGCCGCGCGAGCCATCGTCGCCTTGTCGTTCGCGGCGGCAGCCTTCTGGACCTGTTCGTACAGCCCGGACGCCTCGGCAGCCTGACGGCGCTGCCAGTAGTTCCAGCCATTGAAACCGGCCGCGACGACGAGCGCCGCGAGCACGATCCACGTGGTGAGGTTGCCCCAGCGGGCCCACCACGCCTTCAGACTTTCAATCGATTCTTGTTCGTCGTGATAACTCATCGGCGAGCGATTCCTTCCTGTTCAGGCCTTTCTTGTCGAGCGGATGCCAGCGCGATCAGTCGTCGCCGTCTTCGGCGGATGCAACCATCGCATTGATTAGGAATTCGGTCAAGCCTTCGACCGGTACGGTCTGCTGAACGTTCTTTTCCCCGTCTCCGCCCGCACCGCGCAGCGCCTTCACGCCCACCGTACCGTTCGCAACCTCCTCTTCGCCGAAGATCACCGCGAACGCGGCGCCACTGGCGTCGGCCCGTTTCATTTGCGACTTGAAGCTCGCCGGCGCGCCGTCCGCGCTGCAGTGGAAGATCACGTCGAGGCCCGTATCGCGCAGGCGCTCGGCCGCGATGAACGCCTGTTCGCGCGCGGTCTCGCCCTGGTGCACGACGTACACGTCGACGCCTTCCTGCTCGGGCGCGAGATCTTCTTCCTTCAGCAGTTCGAGGATCCGCTCGATGCCCATCGCCCAGCCGCACGCCGCGGTCGGCTTGCCGCCGAGCTGCTCGATCAGCGGATCGTAGCGGCCGCCGGCCGCGACCGTGCCCTGCGCGCCGAGCTTGTCGGTCACCCACTCGAACACGGTCAGGTTGTAATAGTCGAGACCACGCACGAGACGCGGGTTGATCTTGAACGGGATGTTGTTCGCGAGCAGCAGGCGCTGCAGCCCTTCGAAGTGTGCGCGCGATTCTTCGCCGAGGAAGTCAATCAGCTTCGGCGCGTTCTGCGCGATTTCCTGCAGCGCGGGATTCTTCGTGTCGAGCACGCGCAGCGGGTTCGTATACAGACGGCGCTTCGCATCCTCGTCGAGCACGTCGGCGAACTGCTCGAGGTACTTGATCAGTTCGACACGGTGCGCGGCACGCTCTTCGGCGAGGCCGAGCGAGTTGATCTCGAGCTTGATGCCGGTCAGGCCGAGGTCATCCCACAGGCGCTGGCACATCATGATGATCTCGGCATCCGCATCGGGGCCCGCGAAGCCGAGCGCCTCGACGCCGACCTGGTGGAACTGGCGATAGCGGCCGCGCTGCGGACGCTCGTGACGGAACATCGGGCCGATGTACCACAGGCGCTTCGGGCCGTCGTACAGCATGTTGTGCTCGATCGACGCACGCACCACGGCCGCGGTATTTTCCGGGCGCATCGTCAGGTTCTCGCCGTTCAGCGCGTCGGTGAAGCTGTACATCTCCTTCTCGACGATGTCCGTGACCTCGCCGATACCGCGCGTGAAGAGCTGCGTGTGCTCGACGATCGGCGTGCGGATGTTCTGGTAGCCGTATGCGCGCAGCAGCGATTTCACGGTGGCTTCGAAGAACTCCCAAAGGCCGGCATCCTGCGGGAGGATGTCGTTCATGCCCTTGACGCCGGTGAGCTTCTCGATCTTGCGTTTTTGTTCAGTCATCGTGTGTGTGGACGAATTAGTTCAGGGCCTCGGTACGGCCGTAATTGCGTGCAACGTAGTCGCTGACGATCTGCTGGAATTCCTCGGCGATCCGCTCGCCGCGCAGCGTCTTGACCTTCTCGCCGTCGATGAAGACGGGCGCGGCCGGGTTCTCGCCCGAACCCGGCAGGCTGATGCCGATGTTTGCGTGCTTCGATTCGCCCGGGCCGTTGACGATGCAACCCATCACCGCGACGTTCATCTTCTCGACGCCCGGATACTCCTTGCGCCAGACCGGCATCTGTTCACGCAGGTAGGTCTGGATCTGCATCGCGAGCTCCTGGAACAGCGTGCTCGTCGTACGGCCGCAGCCCGGGCACGCGATCACCATCGGTGCGAACGAGCGCAGGCCCATCGTCTGGAGGATTTCCTGGCCGACGATCACCTCGCCCGTGCGCGATGCGCCCGGCTCCGGCGTCAGCGAGATGCGGATCGTGTCGCCGATCCCTTCCTGCAGCAGCACGCCGAGTGCAGCCGTCGAAGCCACGATGCCCTTCGAGCCCATGCCGGCCTCGGTCAGCCCGAGGTGCAGCGCGAAGCCGCAGCGGCGGCCGAGTTCGCGGTACACGGCAATCAGGTCCTGCACGCCGCTGACCTTGCACGACAGCACGATACGGTCGCGGCCGAGGCCCAGTTCGACCGCGCGCTCGGCCGAGCCGATCGCCGACTGGATCAGCGCCTCATACATCACGCTCTGCGCATCCCACGGCTGCGAACGCGCACCGTTCTCGTCCATCATGCGCGCGAGCAGATCCTGATCGAGACTGCCCCAGTTCACGCCGATCCGTACCGGCTTGTCGTACTTGGCCGCGGCCTCGATCATCTGCGCGAACTGCGTATCGCGCTTCGCGCCCTGGCCGACGTTGCCCGGGTTGATCCGGTACTTCGACAGCGACTCGGCGCAGCCCGGGTAGTCACGCAGCAGCAGGTGGCCGTTGTAGTGGAAATCGCCGACGAGCGGCACGGTCACGCCCATGCGGTCGAGTTGCTCGCGGATCGCCGGCACGGCGGCCGCGGCCTCGGGCGTGTTGACCGTGATGCGCACCAGTTCGGAGCCCGCGTTCGCGAGTTCCTTGATCTGGATTGCCGTGCCGATCGCGTCGGCCGTGTCGGTATTCGTCATCGACTGCACGCGCACCGGCGCGTCGCCGCCGATCGTCACGAGCTGCCCGCCCCAGCGGACATCCACCGCATGCGATACGCGGCGCGGCTGATGCCCGCCGAACACCGGCTCGGTTGAACAAATCTGACTGCTGCGTGGGGATTGAGCTTCGGATTGCATCGATAGATCCATTTACGCGGAATGCGCCGCGACGCGGCGCATGAATTGAAAAAGCGCCGTGCCCTCACGGCCTGCCGATATCGACGACAGGCCTTCGCCACGGCGCTTGACGTCAGGGCAACGTGAACCGCGCCACGTTACCCCGCGCTGCCGAATATTTTGCCGGATCGACGGGTTTTCCGTCGAACGCAACGGTGTCGAGGCCCGCCTTGTTGCCGATCGTGACCTTGAACGGGCCGTCGCCCGCGACCTGCTTCGCCTCGCCGCCACGCACCAGCCCGGAGAACAGTTCCTTGCCGCTCTTGTCGCGCACGCTGAACCAGCTGTCCTGCTTGACCTTCAGTTCGACCATCGACTGGCCGGCCGCGACCGCGACGCTCGCCGGCTGAGCCGGCGCGGCAGCGCTTGCCGCCGTCGTCGCCACGACAGGCTGCGATGCGGCGGCCGTCACGGCCGGCGCCACCGGCGCGGGCGCCGGAGCTGCCGACGCAATAACCGGTGCCGGCGCAGCAGATGCAGCAGCCGGGGCCGGAACCTCATTCGCGACCACGGCAGCCGCCCCGCTCGAGGCCGCTTCTTCAACGGTTGACGAGGATGCCGCCGCCGGCACGCTCGCGGCCGACGCATGCTCCGCGTCGCCGCTCTTGAAACGCGCGAGCAGGCTCGACGAATCGCCGCCAGTGTGCCACATCAGTACGGCGACCACCGCGACGACGACGATCGCCGTGCCCCACAGCCACGGATGATGCCGCGACGATCCGCCCAGCGGAATCGACACGCGGCCGCGCGGCAGATCCGTCCCCGACGACGCGGGCATCGACAGGTCGACTTCCGGCACCCCGCGCTCACGGCGCAACGCCTGCGCGAACGGTTCCGGATCGACGCCGAGCATCTTCGCGTAGCTGCGTACGACGCCGAGTGCAAACGTCACGCCGGGCAAATGACTGATGTCACCCGCCTCGAGCGCCCGGAGCTTCTGCGGTGCGACCTTGAGTCGCGCCGACACGTCGTCGACGGTCCATCCTCTTGCCTCCCGAAGCTGCGCCAGTCGGCTGCCGACCGCCGCAAGCGATTCCAACCCTGCCGGTGCCGGCTTCGCGCCATTCGTCTCTGCGCCGTTAGACGGCTGCGGCTCACTCATCCTTGTCCTCGCGTCGATTCTTCTTCACTGGCGGCCGCCACCGGTTCCCGCCGGCCGGCACCCGCAACTGTCCATACCATGCGCGACGCCGTGGCGCCGCGACCGATCGCTATTCGCGTGTTGTACCGCTCCAAAGGCGCTGGCATCCCCGGCCAGGCGCCCCTGTCAAATCGCCCGAACCTCGATGATTTTCCCTGCTGCGCCCGTTCGTTCCGCGAGGCGCGTGCGATCCTTCACTGCGCCGGCCAGCTGGCCGCACGCGGCATCGATGTCATCGCCGCGCGTCTTGCGCACGGTCGTGACGACACCCGCGTCGATGAGGACCTGCGCAAAGCGCTTGATCTGCTCCGGTTTCGAGCGGATGAGGCCCGATTCCGGAAACGGATTGAACGGGATCAGATTGAACTTGCACGGCACGTCGCGCGTGACGGCCAGCAGTTCGCGTGCATGCGCTTCGGTGTCGTTGACGCCGTCCAGCATGCAGTATTCGAAAGTAATGAAGTCGCGCGGCGCGACTTTCAGGTAGCGCTGGCAAGCCGCCATCAGCTCGCGCAGCGGATACTTCTTGTTGAGCGGCACCAGCTCGTCGCGCAGCGCATCGTTGGGCGCGTGCAGCGAAACGGCCAGCGCGACCGGCAACTCGGCGCCAAGGCGGTCCATCATCGGCACCACGCCGGACGTGGACAGCGTGACGCGGCGGCGCGACAGGCCGTACGCGTTGTCGTCGAGCATCAGCCGCATGGCCGGCACGACCGCGCTGTAATTCAACAGCGGCTCGCCCATGCCCATCATCACCACGTTGGTGACGACCCGCTCGGCCTTGCCGTTCGGGCCGGGTGCGCGACCCAGCGACGCTCGCAATGCAAATTCGGCCATCCGTAGCTGGCCGATGATTTCGGCTGTCGACAGGTTGCGGGAAAAACCCTGCTTGCCCGTCGAACAGAAGCGGCAGTTCACCGCACACCCGGCCTGCGACGACACGCACAGCGTGCCGCGCGTCTCTTCCGGGATGAACACGGTTTCGACCGCATTGCCGTTTCCGACGTCGATCAGCCACTTGCGCGTGCCGTCGGTGGAAACGTGATCGCTGGCGATCTCGGGCATGACGATCGACGCGCGGCCCTTGAGCTTCTCTCTCAAGGACTTCGCAAGATCGGTCATGCCGTCGAAATCGCCAGCGTTGTACTGGTGGATCCAGCGCTGCAACTGCTTGGCGCGGAACGGCTTCTCGCCAAGGCTGCCGCAGTACGCGACAAGACCCTCGGCATCGAAGTCGAGAAGATTGACGGAAGTTTCGCTCGTCATGATGTGCTGCCTTGCCGCGTGCGCTGAATCCTGCCTACTTGCTGCCAGCCAGGGCTTAGCGCGAGTAAACGTTCATTTCCGGGAAGAAGAACGCGACTTCGACCGCTGCCGTTTCCGCAGCGTCCGAGCCGTGCACGGCGTTCGCGTCGATGCTGTCTGCAAAGTCGGCGCGGATCGTGCCCTTTTCCGCCTTCTTCGGATCCGTTGCGCCCATCAGGTCGCGGTTCTTCAGGATCGCGCCTTCACCTTCCAGAACCTGGATCATCACCGGGCCCGAGATCATGAAATCGACGAGGTCCTTGAAGAACGGACGCGCTGCGTGAACCGCGTAGAACTTCTCTGCGTCAGCACGCGACAGATGTGCCATGCGCGATGCGACGATCTTCAGGCCGGCGCCTTCGAAACGGCTGTAGATCTGGCCGATCACGTTCTTTGCCACCGCATCCGGCTTGATGATCGACAGGGTGCGCTCGATTGCCATAAAAACTCCAAGAAATTAAGAAGTTACAGGTTCAAATGAATCCGCTATTGTAGCACGATCCCGTGTATCATTGCGATTGAACCCTTACACGCATGAAAGGTTCAGAATCCATATGTTTTGTGCCGCCCGGCCATTGAAACCTCCCGGCACGGAACGTATCTTAGCCATAGCTGCTCCGGTTTGCTGCGCCGCACACCGCGCGCGCCGAACCGGCCCCGGACGCCCACGCGTTCAATGTTAGGAGAAACCATGAACGACTATCCGTACAATTTCGGCCGCGGCGGTTCCGTCAGCACCGCCGAGGTTCGCAACCGCGTGCTGCGGAACACGTACTGGCTGCTCGCGCTGTCGATGGTGCCGACCGTGCTGGGCGCCTGGGTCGGCGTCGCGACGGGCTTCTCGCTGTTCGCGGCCACGAGCCCGATGATGAGCCTGCTCGCGTTCTTCGCGATCGCGTTCGGCTTCATGTTCGCGATCGAGCGGACGAAAAACAGCGCGGCCGGCGTGTTCGTGCTGCTCGGCTTCACGTTCTTCATGGGCCTGATGCTGTCGCGGCTGCTGAGCTTCATCCTCGGCTTCTCGAACGGCCCGTCGCTGATCATGCTTGCGTTCGGCGGCACCGGCATCATCTTTGCCGCGATGGCGACGATCGCCACCGTCAGCAAGCGTGATTTCTCGGGGCTCGGCAAGTGGCTGTTCATGGGCGTGATCGTCATCCTGCTTGCATCGGTCGCGAACATCTTCCTGCAACTCCCGGCGCTGATGCTCACCGTGTCGGTACTCGCGATCGCGATCTTCTCCGCCTACATGCTGTTCGACGTCCAGCGCGTCGTGAACGGCGGCGAGACGAACTACATCTCGGCGACGCTCGCGATCTACCTCGACCTGTACAACGTGTTCACGAACCTGCTCGCGCTGCTCGGCATCTTCGGCGGCAACCGCAACTGACGTTCGCCACGCATCATGAAAAAACCGGCCCGCGGGCCGGTTTTTTTTCGTCCGCCGCCCGGAACTCAGTCGCGCTCGAACAGTGCGATCGATTCGACGTGCGACGTATTCGGGAACATGTTCACGACACCGGCGCCCTTCAGGCGGTAGCCGGCCTCGTGCACGAGCAGGCCCGCGTCGCGCGCCAGCGTCGACGGGTTGCACGACACATAGACGATGCGCTTCGGCAGCGGGCCTTCACCGCTCTGCGCGATCTCGGCCAGCGCCTTCGATACCGCGAGCGCGCCTTCGCGCGGCGGGTCGATCAGGAACTTGTCGAATGCGCCGAGCGCACGGATGTCGTCGCCCGTCACTTCGAACAGGTTCCGGCACGCGAACGTCGTGTGACCGTCGACACCGTTTTCGCGCGCATTCGCCAGCGCGCGCGTCGTCAGCGTGTCGCTGCCCTCGATGCCCATCACCTCGCGCGACAGCCGCGCGAGCGGCAGCGTGAAGTTGCCGATCCCGCAGAACAGGTCGAGCACGCGGTCGTCGCGCGACGGCGCGAGCAGGCGCAGCGCACGGCCCACCAGCACGCGGTTGATCTGATGATTGACCTGCGTGAAGTCGGTCGGCTTGAACGGCATGCGGATACCGAATTCCGGCAACGTGTAATCGAGCGACACGTCGAGCGGATAGAACGGCGTCACCGTATCGGGGCCCTTCGGCTGCAGCCAGAACTGCACCTTGTGCTCGTCCGCGAACGCGCGCAGCAGCGCTTCGTCGTCCGTGTTGATCGGTTCCAGCACACGCAGCACGAGCGCCGTGACTTCCGAGCCGACCGCGAGTTCGATCTGCGGCATCCGATCGCGAATCGACAGCCCCTCGACGAGCCGGCGCAGCGGCACCAGCATCGCCGACACGTGCGGCGGCAGCACTTCGCAGCTCGTCATGTCGGCCACGTAGCTGCTCTTCTTCTCATGGAATCCGACCAGCACGCCGCCCTTCTTCGCAACGTTGCGCACGGTCAGGCGTGCGCGGTAGCGATAGCCCCACGACGGGCCGTGGATCGGCGCGAACATCGTTTCCGCGCGCAGCTTCGCCAGGTGCCACAGGTTGTCTTCGAGCACGCGCTGCTTGACCGCCACCTGTGCGCGCATGTCGAGATGCTGCATCGAGCAGCCACCGCAGGTGCCGAAGAATGCGCATTTCGGCTTCGTACGCATCACGCTCGGGCGCAGAATGTCGACAACCGTCGCCTGCTCGTAGCTCGGCTTGCGGCGGAAGCTCGAATAGGTCACGCGCTCACCCGGCAGCGCGCCCTCGACGAAGATGACCTTGCCCGGCTCGCCGTCCTCGGTAATCGTGCGGCCGACACCGCGCGCTTCCATGTCGAGCGATTCGATCTCGAGAACCGGGGCGATTCCGGGCGCGACGGGCGCATTTCTTGATTTGCGCGCAGAAGTGGGGACGGCTTCGGACACCAGCTTTTCCTGACAAACGTTGAAGAAGGCGAGATTGTAGACGACGAAGGCCCGCATCGCCCGCTTTGCATGAGGCAGGCGTCCATACTTGAGCATAGACCGCACGGCATTGCGCCGGAATGCCCAGGCACACAACACGCCCGGGCGGGCGCTGCGAAGCCGAGCGGGTGCCCCCGGGCCTGGAATCCGCCCGGCAGGAGTTTCGACCATGCGACTGATCGACTGGAACATCCAATGGGGTCGGGACGCGGACGGCGTCGTCGATCTTTCGCGCGCCGTCGCGGCGATCCGCGGGCTCGGCGACTTCGACGTGCTGTGCCTGCAGGAGGTCACGCGCGGCTTCGGCGCATTGCCCGGCCGGCCCGGCGCCGACCAGTTCGCCGAACTCGCGGCGCTGCTGCCCGGCCATACGATCGTCGAAGCGATCGGCGCCGACCTGCCGCCGATCGAAGCCGGCGCACCGCGTCGCCAGTTCGGCAATGCGATCGCGACCCGGCTGCCGGTCGGGCGCGTGCTCCGCCAGTTGCTGCCGTGGCCGGCCGACGCCGGTGCGCCGTCGATGCCGCGCGTCGCGCTCGACGTCGAGCTGCAGGCGCCCTTCGGGCCGCTGCGCGTGGTCACCACGCATCTGGAATACTATTCGGCGCGCCAGCGGCTCGCTCAGGTCGACGCACTGCGCGACCGGCACCGCGAGGCCTGCGCACACGCGGCACGACCAGCGCCCGCCGAAACTGCCGAGGGGCCGTTCAGCACGACCGGCCAGCCGTGCGATGCGATCGTCTGCGGCGATTTCAACAGCGCGTTCGGCAGCGATGCCTATTGTCGATTCCTGGCGCCGATCGCAGACGCGCCGCGCTTCGTCGACGCATGGGTCGCCCGGCACCCCGGCCGCACGCCGCCGCCGACGGCAGGTGTCTACGATACGGTGCAATGGTCGGAGGGGCCGCTCGCGTGCGACTTCGTATTCGTGACCGATACGCTGCTGCCGCACGTGATGCGCTGCGAAATCGACGGCGACGTCCGCGCATCGGATCACCAGCCGGTGCTGCTCGAACTCGATTGATCGCGCCGGCCTCGGCGCACCCCGCCTGCGCTACGCGGTGAAGCCGGCGAGGTATTCGGCCCAGTGCGACGCCGGCTCCTGCGCAAGCGAGTTCTTCACGAGCAGGATCTCGTCCGCATACTCGCTCGGCGTCAGGCCGCCGCGCATCAACTGGAACCGGCAATACAGCAGGTAGGTATTGACGACGTCGGTTTCGCAATAGTTGCGGATTTCCTCGATCCGTCCGTCCAGGAACGCCGGCCACACCTGGCTGCCGTCCATCCCGAGCTTGCCCGGAAAGCCGCACATCTTGGCGAGTGCGTCGAGCGGCGCGTTCGCGCGCGCCTGATACATCGCGAGCACATCCATCAGGTCGGTATGCCGCGAGTGATAGCGCGAGATGTAATTGTTCCACTTGAATTCGCGGTCGTCCTCGCCGAGATCCCAGTAGCGGGTCGCGGGAATGCCGTGCACGAGCGCGCGGTAATGGAGCACCGGCAGATCGAAGCCACCGCCGTTCCACGACACGAGCTGCGGCGTGTATTTCTCGATCACGCGGTAGAACGACTGGATCAGCGTGGCTTCGTTGTCCTGCGGCGTGCCGAGCGAGCGTACGCGAAACCCGTTGTTGTCACGGAACACACACGAGATCGCCGCGATGCGCTGCAGGTGGTGCGGCAGGAAATCGCCACCGGTCTTCTCGCGGCGCGCGGCGAACGCATGTTCGGCCACCGCGGCATCGTCGAGCGTCGCGGGCAGGTCTTCCAGACGGCGAATGCCGTCGACATCGGGAATCGTCTCGATGTCAAAAACAAGAATCGGAGTCATCAGTTACAGAACGGCGTCCTTGCGCACGCCGTTGGAGGCGAAAAACCGCTTGAGGCGCACCAGCGCTTCCTGCTGGATCTGGCGCACGCGCTCGCGCGTGAGCCCCATCTCGTCGGCCAGCTCCTCGAGCGTCGCCGGTTCGATGTGATTCAGGCCGAAGCGGCGCTCGATCACGTGGCGGTGCTTGTCGGACAGCCGCGACAGCCACGCGCGAGTGAGCGTCTCGAGTTCGCGGTGCTGCACTTCGGCGTCGGGCGACTGGCTCTGGTCGTCGGGCAACAGGTCGAGCAGGCTGCTCGCGGGATCGAGGTCGAGCGGCGCGTCGAGCGACGCCGTGTGCTCGTTGAGCGCGAGGATGTCGGTGACTTCCTCGGCGGTCTTGCCGGTGAGATAGGCGATGTCGTCGATGCTGGCTTCGCGGCGCTCGGCCGCTTCGCCCGTCGACATCGAATTCTTTTCGAGGTGGCGCTTCGCGCGCAGCACCTGGTTCAGTTCGCGGATCACGTGCACGGGCAGGCGGACCGTGCGGGCCTGGTTCATGATCGCCCGCTCGATGCTCTGGCGGATCCACCACGTCGCGTAGGTCGAAAAACGGAAGCCGCGCGTCGGGTCGAATTTTTCGATCGCATGCATCAGGCCGAGGTTGCCTTCCTCGATCAGGTCGAGCAGTGGCACGCCACGGTTCAGGTATCCCTTCGCGATGCTGACGACGAGGCGCAGGTTGCGCTCGATCATCACCTGCCGCGCCTCGAATTCACCGGCCTTGGCCAGACGCGAATAGCGCTGCTCCTCCTCGACGGTGAGCAGCGGCTTCACGCTGATGCGGTTCAGGTAATGCTGGATCGTGTCGGCCGTCAGTTCGGCCTGCAGCAGCGTGCGGAAATCGTCGACGTCGGGCGACGCCTCGGCCCGGCCTTCGCGCTCGTCGTCGCCACCGTCCGCCTCGGCGTCGCGCGCCTCGAGATCGCGTTCGTTATCCGCGTTGTCGTCTTCGTCGTCCGTCGAAGCACCTGCTCGCCCCACCGATGCTTGCGTGGCACGACTGATCTTCTCAGACTCGGCTTGCGGCTCGTGGCGCTTCGATTTCGGCATGGTCGTCTCGGTTATTGAGGCGGCAAATACTTCAGCGGATCGACAGGCTTACCCTGCCGGCGAACCTCGAAATGCAGCATCACGCGGTCGGAGTCGCTGTTACCCATCTCGGCGATCTTCTGCCCCTTCGTCACCGCGTCCCCCTCTTTTACCATCAAAGCGCGATTGTGTGCATACGCCGTGAGGTAAGTTGCATCGTGTTTGATGATAATGAGGTTGCCGTAGCCACGCAGGCCATTGCCGGAATAGACGACGCGGCCATCGGCTGCCGCTTTCACGGCCTCGCCGGCCGTACCGCCGATATTGACGCCCTTGTTCTTCGCGTCGTCGAACCCGTTCAGCACGGGGCCGCGCGCCGGCCACGCAAACGTCACGGGGCCGCTCGGTGCAGCTGCCGTGTCGCTCGATGCGGCTGCCGCGGCGGGCGGCGGCGCGACCGACGACGTACCGGCAGCCGGCGTTGCCGGGCCGCTACTGAGCGGCGCGGTAGCGACGGCGGCGCCCCCGATCGGCGCGGCGACCTGGGTGCCCGCGACAGCGGCACCGGCCTGCGGCGACACGCGCAGCAGCTGGTCGACTTCGATCTGATTCGGGTTCGCCAGGTTGTTCCACGCGGCGATGTCGCGATAGTTCTGCCCGTTTTCGAGTGCGATCCGGTATAGCGTGTCGCCCGGCTTTACCCGGTAGTAACCCGGCGGCGCCGGCGGAAGCGGTACCGCGGGCTGCGCGGCGGCAGTCGTGCCGAGCGAACCGGAGCGATCGACGACGGGCGCGTTGTCGAGCCGCGTCGCACAGGCGGCCAGTAGCGTGGAGAACGCAGCTACGCAGATCGCGCGCTGGGCGAGCGTGAGCGGTTCCCTGGAACGGTTGTTTTGCATCGCGCGCAACATACTCATCGGTTTCAAATTACTCCGGATTTTAAAGGGACAAAGAAAACGCGATCAAGCCGTGACTCCCGCCATTGCGCGTGCGCGACGCGCTCGACGAGCGTGAGCACCTGGTGCTGCCCGCTCTGCGCGCCGACCGGCGCGACAAGGCGCCCGCCGATCGCGAGCTGCTCGAGCAGCGCCTGCGGCACGTCGAGCCCCGCCGCCGCGATCACGATCGCGTCGAACGGGGCCGCGGACGGCAGGCCGACACGCCCGTCACCGTAGTGCAGACGGATGTTCGGCACGCGCAGCGGCCGCAGGTTCAGCTTCGCGCGCTCGTAGAGCGGCTTGATGCGTTCAATCGAATACACGTCGCGTGCCACGTGGCTCAGCACGGCGGCCTGATAGCCGCAGCCCGTGCCGATCTCGAGCACGCGCTCGAGCGTGCGGCCGGCCATCGCGAGCTCGATCATGCGCGCGACAACCGACGGCTTTGAAATGGTCTGCTGGTGGCCGATCGGCAGCGCGGAATCCTCGTAGGCCTGCGTCGCCAGCCCCGGATCCACGAACAGGTGGCGCGGCACCGCGGCCATCGCCTCCAGCACGCGCGCGTCGGTCACGCCGTTCGCGCGCAGCCGTTCGACCATCCGTTCGCGCACGCGTTCCGACGTGAGCGCGAACGCGCCGGCCGGCGCGACGCTCGGCGCGGCCGGCTTCGGCATCGCGGGCTTCAGCGCGGTCGGCTTCGGTGCGGTCGCGGGCTTCGCGGCGGGGGAACCGGGCATGGCTGTGCGCGGGGCAGCGGGTTTCACCGCAACCGGTTTCAGCACGGCCGCGGGCTTGTCGGCGGCCTTCGATGCCGCGACCGCCGCATGGCGTTCACCGGCCCGACCTTCCGACTTGCGTGGCGCTCGCTTGAGATCTTCGAGCGCGAGCGGGAACCGCTTCGCGCGCTCGCCGCTCATGAAGCCCGCCCTCCGGCGCGCGCCCATTCGCGCGTCGCGGGCAGCATCTGCGTATGCGTGAGGTCCAGCTGCAGCGGCGTGATCGATACGAAACCGTTTGCCACCGCGTGAAAATCGGTGCCTTCGCTGGCGTCCAGCGCTTCGCCCGCCGCACCGATCCAGTAGATCGGTTCGCCGCGCGGGTCGGTCTGGCGAATCACCGGCTGCGACGGATGACGTTTGCCGAGACGCGTGACTTTCCAGCCTTTCAGTTCGTCGTAAGGCAGGTTCGGAATATTGACGTTCAACAGCGGCTGTCCCGGCAGCGGATGCGCGAGGGAGTGCTCGACGATCTCCGCGGCGACGCGCGCCGCGTCCGCGAGATGGGCCCAGCCCTTGTCGACCAGCGAGAACGCAATGGCCGGCACGCCGAACATGATGCCTTCGGTGGCGGCCGCAACTGTCCCCGAATAGAGCGTGTCTTCGCCCATGTTCTGGCCGTTGTTGATCCCGGAAACGACGAGGTCCGGCCTGGCGTCGGCCATCCCTGTCAACGCGACGTGCACCGAATCGGTCGGCGTGCCGTTCACGTAGAAAAAACCCGTACTCGCTGCGCGCTGCACCGACAGCGGCCGCGACAACGTGAGGGAATTCGACGCGCCGCTGCAGTTCTGCTCGGGCGCGATCACCGTGAGTTCGGCAAGCGGCCGCAGCGCGTCGCTGAGCGCGGCGAGACCGGGGGCGAGATAGCCGTCGTCGTTGCTGAGTAGGATTCGCATCCGGCGATTGTAACCGAGGAAAGATGGCGCGAGAGCGACAGTCCGGCGACTGCGGAAGGACGGTTGCGGGCGACCGTACACGCTGCACCGCCGCGTTGCGCGGCGGCGTTCTGCGGGTTCAGGAAAACGCCTCGCCGCCCCGGGTTTTCCAGCACCAACGGCGCTCGCTTGCGGAATGTGCCCTTCGGGGAGCCCGGCGCGAGGCGACAGGTCCAGGGGCGTTCAGATCGCCCCCGCGTCGCGCAGTGCGGCAATCGCCTGCGCATCGTAGCCGAGGCCGCGCAGCACCTCGTCGGTATGCTCGCCGAGTTCGGGCCCGAGCCAGCGCGTTTCGCCCGGCGTGTCCGACAGCTTCGGCGTGATGTTCGGCAACGGAATGTCGGTGCCGTCGGCCAGCTTGAAGCGCTGGATCATCTGCCGCGCGACGAACTGCGGATCGGTGAACATGTCGGCGGCGCTGTAGATGCGCCCGGCAGGCACGTCGGCCGCGTTGAGCACGACGAGCGCTTCATCGATCGTGCGCGGCGCGAGCCATGCGGCAATCGCGTCGTCGATCTCCTGCGTGCGCGGCACGCGCCCGTCGTTTTGCGCGAGTGCGGGATCGTCGGCGAGGTCGTCGCGCTCGATCGCCTTCATCAGCCGCTTGAAGATCGGGTCGCTGTTGCCGCCGATCACGATACTGCCGTCGCGGCATGCATACGTGTTCGACGGCACGATACCCGGCAGCGACGCGCCGGTGCGCTCGCGCACCATCCCGTACACACCGTATTCGGGCACCACGCTTTCCATCATGTTGAAAACGGCTTCATACAGTGCAACGTCGACCACCTGCCCCGCGCCGCCGTTGACCTTGCGGTGATGCAATGCCATCAGCGCGCCGATCACGCCATGCAGCGCGGCGATCGAATCGCCGATGGAGATGCCGATGCGCGGCGGCGGCAGGTCGGGATACCCGGTGATGTGGCGCAGGCCGCCCATCGATTCGGCGATCGCGCCGAAACCGGGCCGGTCGCGGTACGGGCCCGTCTGCCCGTAGCCGGACAGGCGCACCATCACGAGGCCCGGGTTCTCGGCCGACAGCACGTCGTAGCCGAGCCCGAGCTTTTCCAGCAGGCCCGGGCGGAAATTCTCGATCACGATGTCGGCCTCGCGCGCGAGTTGCCGCGCGATCGCCTTGCCGGCGTCGGCCTTCAGGTTGAGCGTGACCGATTTCTTGTTGCGCGCCTGCACGGACCACCACAGCGACGTGCCGCCCTGCTCCGGATGGAGCTTGCGCCACTTGCGCAGCGGATCGCCGCCGTTCGGATCCTCGATCTTGATCACTTCCGCGCCGAATTCGGCGAACAGCCGCGACGCGAACGGCCCCGCGATCAATGTTCCGAATTCGAGCACTTTGACGCCCGCGAGCGGGCCCTGGCTGGTGCTCATGTGTCTCCCTGGCATGAGGAACGGCGCCGCCGACCGGCGGCGCCCGGCTTACATCGTGCGGCGGTCGAGCATCGCGCGGGCGATGGTGCCCGCGTCGACATATTCGAGCTCGCCGCCCACCGGCACGCCACGCGCGAGGCGCGTGACCGCGAGCCCGCGCGCCTTCAGCGTCTGGCCGAGGTAGTGCGCGGTGGCCTCGCCCTCGTTCGTGAAGTTGGTCGCGAGCACGACCTCCTTGACGACCCCGTCGGACGCGCGCCGCACGAGGCGGTCGAAATGGATTTCCTTCGGGCCGATCCCGTCGAGCGGGCTCAACCGGCCCATCAGCACGAAATACAGCCCGCGGTAAGTCATCGTCTGCTCGAGCATGATCTGGTCGGCGGGCGTCTCGACGACGCACAGCAGCGTCGGATCACGCTCTTCGTCGCTGCAGACCTCGCAGATCTGCGCTTCGGTGAACGTATTGCACTTCTCGCAATGCTGCAGGTGCTCGGTCGCGAACAGCAGCGACCGGCCGAGCCGCTCCGCGCCCTCCCGATCGTGCTGCATCAGGTGGACCGCCATACGCTGGGCGGATTTCGGCCCGACACCGGGCAGCACGCGCAACGCTTCGACGAGAGCGGACAGGGCGGACGGCTGTTTCATACGGCGGCAAAAAGTGGCACGGACGCCGCGTTCAGAACGGCAGCTTGAAGCCCGGGGGCAGCGGCAGGCCGGACGTCATGCCGCTCATCTTTTCCTGCGACGTCGCTTCGGCCTTGCGCACGGCGTCGTTGAACGCAGCCGCGACGAGATCCTCGAGCATGTCCTTGTCGTCCGCGAGCAGGCTCGGGTCGATCGACACGCGACGCACTTCGTTGCGGCACGTCATCGTCACCTTGACGAGGCCGGCGCCCGACTGTCCTTCGACTTCGATCAGCGCAAGCTGCTCCTGCATCTTCTTCATGTTTTCCTGCATTTGCTGCGCTTGCTTCATCAGTCCGGCGAGGTTGCCTTTCAACATGGGAATACTCCTTCTTGATCGTGTGAAAACCGGCACGCGGCGCGTGCCGGCCAATGTGTGGGCGTGATTGTGCCTGTCGCGGGGCGCTCAGTTCAATGCAGCGTCGGCGGCGGGCCGTCCGGCGCCGCGTCGGCGAGCGGGCGCACCGAACCCTCGACGATGCGCGCACCGAAGTCGCGCACGAGCTGCTGGACGAACGGATCGCCGTGAATCTCCTGCTCGGCCTCACGCTGGCGTGCTGCGCGCGCAGCCGCATCGAGTGCCGCCGCCGTACGCCGGGCGGGCCCGATTTCGACGGCCACCTCGACCGGTTTGCCGAGCGCATCGGCCAGCGCGGCCTTCAGCTTCGCCACCTGCGCAGCGTCCGCATATTGCGGCACCGGCACTGAAAGTTTCAACGTAGTCGCATCGACGGCCGTCAGCTCGCTGTTGAACGCGAGCTGGTACGCGACGCCCTTGAGCGGCAGCCGCGCGGCCAGCGCCGGCCACTCGCCATCGAAGCCGACCGGATCGAGCGCGATCGCGGGCGGCAGCGGACGCGTGTCGACCGGAGCGGACGGGCGGGCTTCCGCCGGCTTCGGCGTCACGCGCACATCGTCGGGGCCGCTGTCGAATACCGGCACGAAGCCGTCGTCGGGCGGGCCGCCAAACATCTCGTCGGCACTGAGCGGCACGTATTCGTCCGGCGGGATGTCCTCCCACGGCGGCGGGGCCTGACGTGCATCGGCTGCCTGCGGCGCACGGGCCGCCGCGCGCGGCGTCGGTACCTGTACGGCGGCGGGACGCGGCGCGACGGGCTTCTCGGCGGCCGGCTGGGCGGCCGGTTTCGCGGCGGCGCCTGCACGACCGCGGTCGGACGACACGCGCATCCCCGCATTGCGCAGCACGTCCAGCGCGGCGGCGGCTCCCCCGGAACGCGCTGCCGGACGGGCGGCGGGCTCGGGCGACGCAGCGCGCGGCACCGGTTCGGCCGGCGCAGCCGGCGTGTCGCTTCGCTGCACAACCGCAGCCGGCGGCTCGGGTTCATTGCGGGCGGGTGTCGGCCTCTCGCTGGCCGGCTCCGCTTGCGGTACTGCGGCCACGCGCGGCTGCGGCGTATCGACGACCGGCTCATCAACCTGGGCCGGGGATGCCGGGACGGCAGCCGGCTTCTCAGCCGGCTGGTCTGCTTCGCCGCCAGCCGGTGCCGGCGCCGCACGCACAACCGGCGCCGCTGGCGCGGCCGTTGCCGTAGCCTGCGGCCGCGCTGCCTCGACAGGTGCGGCGGATACCGGCTTCGCCACGGCAGCCGACGCCGCCGCCACGCGCGGCCCCGGCACCGCACGCGGCACGGACGGCTGTCCGCCCGGCGCGCTGCCGGTTGCCACAGCCGGCTCGAACGCGAGCATCCGCAGCAGCGTCATCGTGAAACCGGCGTATTCGTCCGGCGCCAGGCCGAGTTCCGCGCGGCCGACCGTCGCGATCTGATAGAACAGCTGGACCTGCTCGGGGCTCAGCGTCTCCGCGAAGCGGCGCAGGTCGCCCGCTTCGGGCCATTCGTCAAGCACCGAGCCCGGCGCGAACTGCGCCCACGCGATCCGGTGCAGCAGGCTCGCGAGATCCTGAAGCGCGGTCGAGAACGACAGGCTGCGCAGCGACATCTCGTCGGCAATCGCAAGGATTTCGGGGCCGCTGCCCGCGGCAAGCGCGTCGAGCAGACGCACCATGTAAGTCTGGTCGAGCGCGCCGAGCATGCCCGACACGGCCGACTCGGTCACCTCGTTTGCCGAATAGGCGATCGCCTGGTCGGTGAGGGACAGCGCGTCACGCATGCTGCCCTGCGCGGCACGCGCGAGCAGGCGCAGCGCCTGCGGCTCGAACGTGATGTGTTCTTCGCCGAGAATCCGTTCGAGATGCGACACGATATGCCCGGCCGGCATCTGCTTCAGGTTGAACTGCAGACAGCGCGACAGCACGGTGACGGGAATTTTCTGCGGATCGGTCGTCGCAAGGATGAACTTGACGTGCGGCGGCGGCTCTTCGAGCGTCTTCAGCATCGCGTTGAACGCGTGATTCGTCAGCATGTGCACTTCGTCGATCATGTAGACCTTGAAGCGCGCATCGACGGGCGCGTACACGGCGCGCTCGAGCAGCGCGGCCATTTCATCGACGCCGCGGTTGCTCGCGGCATCCATCTCGACGTAATCGACGAAACGCCCTTCGTCGATCTCGCGACAGGCGCGACACACGCCGCACGGCTGCGACGTGACGCCGGTTTCACAGTTGAGTGCCTTGGCGAAGATCCGCGACAGCGTCGTCTTGCCGACACCGCGGGTTCCGGTAAACAGATAGGCGTGATGGAGACGCCCGCCGTCGAGCGCGTGCGTGAGCGCCCTGACGACGTGCTCCTGGCCGACGAGCGAAGCGAAATCCTTCGGACGCCACTTGCGTGCGAGAACTTGATAGGTCATCGGGAAATTGTATCAGTAACGCTGCGTCGCGCCGACACGCGAAACGGTGCGAAAGACAGGCAACGCGCAGGTAAAACGGAGTGTGGTGCAGAAATAAAAAACGCCCGGCGAACGGGGCGAGAAGGAAGGTGACGAGCCCGACCCTCGGCACTGGCGGAAAACGATTGTGGCTGCTTCGTTCCCGACCTGACCAGGTTCACCGCCCCACCATGCGAGGAGGCCCGTCACGGCATATTCTATCACCGCTTCCGGATGAATGCGACCGTTTGTTCGCACCAATGCGAATATGACCGGACAAACCGGCGCGCATCGGGTCGCACGACGCTCGCCCGCATCGAATTGCCTGCGTCCCCTTGTAATTTACGGGCCGGCCTCCACCTGCAGGGCACAACGGTCGAACGGCGCGTCGTACCCCTACTCGCGTAGCGGCTACTATCGCCGCCCGCAGCAGATAGCAATTTAAGCTAATATGACGCCCGAACGACCCGCGAGCCGCGGCATGCAGCGCTTACACCCCTCCTGTCCGGAGAGCGGAGTGACCTGCCGCAGCGGCCGGCAGCCAACGGCGGCCGGTACGCCGCAACGCGCAAGCAGGCAGTCCCCGAACCGTAAGAGGTATTGACCCAATGAGCGAACAGATCAAACACATCAGCGACGCATCGTTCGAACAGGACGTCGTCAAGTCCGACAAGCCCGTGCTCGTCGATTTCTGGGCCGAATGGTGCGGCCCGTGCAAGATGATCGCCCCGATCCTCGACGAAGTCGCGAAGGACTACGGCGACAAGCTGCAGATCGCGAAGATCAACGTCGACGACAACCAGGCAACGCCCGCCAAGTTCGGCGTGCGCGGCATCCCGACGCTGATCCTGTTCAAGAATGGCGCGGCCGCCGCGCAGAAGGTCGGCGCGCTGTCGAAGTCGCAGCTCACCGCATTCCTGGACAGCCACCTGTAATACCGGCAGTTCCGCGGACGTGTTGTCAACCGGCAACACGTCCGCCGTCAAGCCGCCGTTCGCTCGCTCAAGCGCGAATCGGCCTATGCTAGAATCAAAAAACGTCTACAAGACGCATTTAAGTCTCTGAGCGCTTCCGCTCGCCCTCCTCCCTTTATTTCTTTCGTCGTCTCCTCCCTGGCGGGTTCTCCGTATGCATTTATCCGAGCTCAAGTCTCTGCACGTGTCCGAACTGATCGAAATGGCCAATGGCCTCGAGATCGAAAACGCGAACCGCCTGCGCAAGCAGGAGTTGATGTTTGCCATTCTTAAAAAGCGCGCCAAGACGGGAGAGACGATCTTCGGTGACGGTACGCTCGAAGTGCTGCCGGACGGTTTCGGCTTCCTGCGCTCACCGGAAATGTCGTACCTCGCGAGCACCGACGACATCTACATCAGCCCGTCGCAGATCCGCCGCTTCAACCTGCACACCGGCGACACCATCGAAGGTGAAGTCCGCACGCCGAAGGACGGCGAACGCTACTTCGCGCTGGTGAAGGTCGACAAAGTCAACGGGCAGCCGCCCGAGGCCTCGAAACACAAGATCATGTTCGAGAACCTCACGCCGCTGCACCCGAACAAGCCGCTCTCGCTCGAACGCGAAATGCGCGGCGAAGAGAACGTCACGGGCCGCATCATCGACATGATCGCGCCGATCGGCAAAGGCCAGCGCGGCCTGCTCGTCGCATCGCCGAAGTCGGGCAAGACCGTGATGCTCCAGCACATCGCGCACGCGATCAAGCAGAACCACCCGGACGTGATCCTGTTCGTGCTGCTGATCGACGAGCGCCCTGAAGAAGTGACCGAAATGCAGCGCTCGGTCGCGGGCGAAGTGATCGCCTCGACGTTCGACGAACCGGCCACGCGCCACGTCCAGGTCGCCGAAATGGTGATCGAGAAGGCCAAGCGCCTCGTCGAAATGAAGCACGACGTCGTGATCCTGCTCGACTCGATCACGCGTCTCGCACGCGCATACAACACCGTGATCCCGGCGTCGGGCAAGGTGCTGACGGGCGGTGTCGACGCGAACGCACTGCAGCGTCCGAAGCGCTTCTTCGGCGCGGCGCGCAATATCGAGGAAGGCGGCTCGCTGACGATCATCGGCACCGCACTGATCGAAACCGGCAGCCGCATGGACGACGTGATCTACGAAGAGTTCAAGGGCACCGGCAACATGGAAGTGCACCTCGAGCGCCGCCTCGCGGAAAAGCGCGTCTATCCGTCGATCAACCTGAACAAGTCGGGCACGCGCCGCGAAGAAATGCTGATCAAGCCCGAGATCCTCCAGAAGATCTGGGTGCTGCGCAAGTTCATCCACGACATGGACGAAGTCGAGGCAATGGAATTTCTGCTCGACAAGATCCGCCAGACGAAGAGCAACTCCGAGTTCTTCGACCTGATGCGCCGCGGCGGCTAAGCGCCCCCGCCCCGCACCGAACGGCCGCCCGCGCATCCTGCCCGGCGGCCGTTTTTCGGCGCCAACCTGAACGTGAACGCACAGGTTGATCTACAATCGCGCCATCGCCCGGATCGAATTCCCTCCACGCCCCATGCCGAACGACACCTCCAACCCGTTGCTGACCGTGAGCGATGCCGCGTCGCGACTCGGCGTCACGCCGCGCACGCTGAAGTATTACGAGGAGCGCGGACTCGTCACGCCGTCGCGCAGCGAGGGCCGCTACCGCCTCTACGACGAAGCCGACCTCGAGCGCTTCGCGCGCATCCTGCGGCTGCGCGCGCTCGGCTTCTCGCTGCACGGCATCACCGAAATGCTGAAGCGCCCGCTCGAAGAAACGGCCGACGGCCGGCGCCGCTACTCGGAAGCGTCGCTGCGCGATATCCGTACCGGCCTCGCCGAGCAGATCGATACGCTCGACCGGCGGATCGCGGCCGTCCAGCGCGAGCTGAAGGAAGCCGTCGCGCTGCGCAAGGAACTGCAGCACGACATCGACTACGTCGAGCGGCGTCTTGCCGGCGAAAACGCCGACGCGCTGATCGCGCAGCGGCAGGCCGAAAGCGGCACGCGGCGCGCGCGCAAGGCTCGCGAATGAACGCGATGCCCGGTCGCCCGCCGCTATGGAGCCGCGCGAACCTGCGCGCGGACCTGTTCCCGTGGGCGCTCGCGCTCGTCACCGGCATCGACTATTTCGACAACGCGGCCTTCTCGTTCTTCGCGAGCTACATCGCGGGCGGCATCAACGCTTCGCCCGACGAACTCGTGTGGTCGTCGAGCGCTTACGCGGTCACAGCCGTACTCGGCATCCTGCAGCAGCAATGGTGGGTCGACCGGCTCGGCCATCGCCGCTACGTCGCCGGCTGCATGCTGATGTTCTCGTTCGGCGCGATCGCGGCCGCGATCGCCGACACGTCGCTCGAACTCGCGTTCGCGCGCGGTTTCCAGGGATATTTCATCGGCCCGATGATGGGCGCGTGCCGGATCCTGATCCAGATCAGTTTCAAGCCGCAGGAACGGCCGCCCGCGACGCGCGCGTTCCTCATCATGATCCTGCTCGGCAGCGCGCTCGCGCCGATCGTGGGTGGCCTGCTCGTCGCGCATTCGACATGGCGCGCACTGTTTGCATGCACGGCGCCGGCCGGCATCGCGTTCGCGATCCTCGCGCTGCTCACGCTGCCCGACTCGGGCCGGACGCCGGACGACGAACGCGGTTCCGGACACTTCTGGCCGTACGTCGTGTTCGCACTCGCACAAGGTGCGCTGCAGATCGTGCTGCAGCAGGTGCATTACCAGCTCTACAGCGGCTCGCCGATGCTGATCCTGCTGACGATCGCGGGGATCGGCGCGCTCGCGTGGTTCGCGTATCACCAGTGGAACCATCCGACGCCGCTCGTGCGCCTTCACGCGTTCCGCGAACGGACGTTCCAGGTCGGGCTGCTGCTCTACATGTTCTATTACTACGAGTCGACAGGCTTCAGTTACCTGACCTCGCGGCTTCTCGAAGGCGGGCTCGGCTATCCGGTCGAGAACGCCGGGCGGCTCGTCGGCACGATGTCGCTGATTTCGGCCACCGCGCTGTTCGCCTACCTGCGTTACGCGAAATTCGTCACGCACAAGAAGTGGTTCGTCGTGCCGGGGTTCGCGATCGCCATCACGGCCGCGCTGTGGATGACGCGAATGACGCCGCAGGTCGGCGAAGCCGCGCTGATCGTCCCGCTGCTGCTGCGCGGGCTGCTCCTGCTCTTCATCGTGCTGCCGGTGGCCAACCTGACGTTCCGGATCTTCGCGATCGACGAATATACGCACGGCTACCGGCTGAAGAACATCGTGCGGCAACTGACGATCTCGTTTGCGACGTCGTCGGTGATCATCGTCGAACAGCACCGCGTGGCCGTGCACCAGACGCGACTCGTCGAGCGTGCGAACGTGTTCGATCCGCTGTTCCAGCAGACCGCCGATGCGCTGACGCGCAGCTATGCGGCCGCCGGCCACGCGCTGAGCGACGCGCACGGGCTCGCGATCGCGTCGATCGCGCGCATGGTCGCGCAACAGGCGTCGTTTCTCGCGTCGCTCGACGGCTTTTACTTCCTGGCCGGCGTGGCGCTCGTCGGCGGCCTCTTCGCGGCATGGCAAAAAGAGATCGATTGAGTTAAAAGACAGGCTTTGGATTTCCGCGAGCCGCCTTCATGCTCTCGAAACTGACCCGCTGGTTCGACGACCGCCGCCGCGACCGCGCGCTGCGCAGCCATCCGATCCCCGACGCGCTATGGCACGACACCGTCGAGCGCCTGCCGTTCCTCGCGGCGCTGTCGCCCGACGCGCTCGGCCGGCTGCGCGAACTGACGAGCCTGTTCGTCGCGAAGAAATCGTTCTCGACCGCGCACGGGCTCGAGCTGACCGACGCGATGATCGTCGCGATCGCCGCGCAGGCCTGCCTGCCCGTGCTGAATCTCGACCTGTCGCTGTACGACGGCTGGGTCGGCGTCGTCGTGTATCCGGGCGAATTCGTGATCCGCAAGACGGTGCAGGACGAGGACGGCGTCGTCCACGAAGTGGAGCAGGACGCGAGCGGCGAGGCCTGGGAAGGCGGCCCCGTGATCCTGTCGTGGGAGGATGCGCAGATGACGGACGGCCGCGACGCGTACAACGTCGTGATCCACGAGTTCGCGCACAAGATCGACATGGTCAACGGCGCAGCCGACGGCTATCCGCCCCTTTTTCGCCGCTGGCACGCGCCGTACCTCGATGCGCAGGCCTGGGCCGACGTGTTCGAGCACGCGTACGACCAGTTCTGCGCGCGCGTCGACGCAGTGCCGGACCGCGCGTGGGCACGCTTCGAGCGGGAATCGCTGATCGATCCGTATGCGGCCGACCACCCGTCCGAATTCTTCGCGGTGTGCAGCGAAGCGCTGTTCGTACGGCCGAAAGCGTTCGAGTCCGAATTTCCGGAGCTATACCGGCTGCTCGCGCGCTACTACCGGCAGGATCCGGCCGGCACCGGCGCACTCGACGCACCGTGAAAATAATTCGTCAACCATCTGATTTTCTGGCATAATCGCCGTTTTTCGACCTTAGGCAAGTGGCTCGCGCCGGGCTTGACGTCGGCCGGATCGCGCAACTTTGTGCGGCACGGCACGGCAAGCGGCGGGTTGGCTACCGCTCTCACCAAGGAAAATCATGAAACCTGGCATTCACCCGGATTACCGCGAAGTCGTCTTCCAAGACATGTCGAACGGCTTCAAGTTCATCACGCGCTCGACGATCCAGACGCGTGAAAACATCGAACTCGACGGCAAGACCTACCCGCTCGCCAAGATCGAAGTGTCGTCGGAATCGCACTCGTTCTACACGGGTCAGCAAAAGATCATGGACACGGCCGGCCGTGTCGAGAAGTTCAAGAACAAGTTCGGCGTTCGCGCCAGCGGCAAGGCGAAGTAAGCTTCGCACCGCATCCGGTGGTTGCAACGCACCGGTATCGCACAAAAGGGCAGCCCAGGCTGCCCTTTTTTGTCTCTGCTCGCCGGGAAAGCACCGGCCGGCGTCCGGGCATCGGCCTGACGCGCAACTGCCGGCGCGTCTACAATGCCGGATGCTCGAAACCGGCTCGACCGCGCGCACCCGCGCCGGCCGCCCGCCCATAACAAATCGCTCATCTGCATGAAGCCTGTCGTCCGTCTCACCGCCTCCGCCACGCGTGCGCTGCCGCGCTGGCTGCTGCTTACCCTCTGCTTCGTCTACGCAGCGTTCGGCCTGTTCGGCCGCGACCCGTGGAAGAACGAGGACGCGGCGGGCTTCGGCGTGATGTGGACGATGGCCAAGGGCGGCTGGCACGACTGGCTGCTGCCGAACCTCGTCGGCAAGTTCATCACGACCGACGGGCCGCTCGGCTACTGGCTCGGCGCGCTGTCGATCCGCGGCCTCGGCCCGTGGGTCGATGCGAGCAACGCGTCGCGCGTCGATACCGGCGTGCTGTTCTGCGTCGCGTGCGCGTTCGTCTGGTACGCAGCCTACCTGCTCGGCCGGCGTGCCGAGGTCCAGCCGTTCAAATACGCATTCGGCGGCGAACCCGAGCCGCGCGACTACGGCCGCACGCTCGCCGACGGCGCGCTGCTGGTGCTCGTCGCCTGCTTCGGCCTCGCGGAGCGCGGGCACGAAACGACGCCGCAGCTCGCGCAGTTCGCTTGGATCGCCATGCTCGTCTACGGGATCGTCCGCGGCATCGACAAGCCGATGCAGGGCGCACTGTGGTGGGGGCTCGCGATCGGCCTCGTCGCCCTGTCCGGCAACCCGGTGCTCGTCGTCGCCCTGCTCGCCGGCACGGCCGTGCTGTGGCTCGTCACGCCCGAGATGCGCAACCTGCGCCTGCCGCTGGTCGGCGTACCGCTCGCGGCCGCGATCTTCGCGCTGTGGCCGCTTGCCGCGTTCGTCGCGGCGCCCGACGACGCCGCATGGTTCTTCAACCAGTGGATTCACGGCAGCCTGATGCGCTTTTCCGGCCCGCCGACCGCCGTGCTCGGCTATGCGGCAAAGAACCTGCCGCTGTTCACGTGGCCCGCGTGGCCGCTCGCGATCTGGGCATGGTGGAGCTGGGCCGGCATGCGCCGCCGCGCGCACGTCGCGATTCCGCTGTCGGTCGCCGTGCCGCTCGTCGCGCTCGTGATCCTGCAGAGCCAGCAGTCGAACCGCATGTACATGCTGCTGATGCCGCCGCTCGCGGTGCTCGCGACGTTCGCGCTGCCGACCCTCAAGCGCGGCGCGATCAACGCGATCGACTGGTTCGCGGTGCTGAGCTTCACGATCATCGGCACCTTCGTGTGGCTCGTGTGGCTTGCCTCGCTCACGGGCTTCCCGCATCCGCTCGCCCGCAACCTCGCGCGCCTCGTGCCCGGCTACGAGCCGCACTTCAAGATCCTGTCGTTCGTCTGCGCGGTCATCGCCACGGTGTGCTGGTGCTTCCTCGTGCGCTGGCGCATCTCGCGGCAGCCGAAGGTTCTGTGGCGCAGCGTCGTGCTGTCGGGTGCCGGCACCACGCTGATGTGGGTGCTGCTGATGACGCTGTGGCTGCCGATCGTCAATTACGGCCGGACCTATCGCGACGTCGCGCAGCAGATCGCCGTGCACCTGCCGTCCGACTACGAGTGCATCGCGCCCGTGCGGCTCGGTGACGCGCAGATCGCGACCTTCGCGTATTTCGGCAACATGCGCTTCGATTTCTCCGGCGACTGCGACGTGATCCTGCGCCAGGACCGCGCGGACTTCGGCGAGCCGAGCTCCATGTCGCAATACGTGTGGCGTCTCGTGTGGGAAGGCCGCCGCGTCGCCGACCGCGACGAGCGCTTCCGCCTGTACGAGCGCATCGAACGGCCGAAGACGCCCGTCAAGCGGCGTCCGCCGCGCCGTCAGCCGGCCGACTGACGATGTTCGGCGACATCCGCCGAATCGTCGGTCTCGCATGGCCGGTGCTCGTCGGCCAGCTCGCGATCATCGCGTTCGGCGTGATCGACACCGCGATGGTCGGCCGCTACTCGGCCGTCGATCTGGCCGCGCTCGGGCTCGGCTCGTCGATCTACGTGTCGATCTACATCGGCCTGACGGGCATCCTGTCCGCGCTGCAGCCGATCACCGGGCAACTGTACGGTGCGCGACGCTATGCCGAAATCGGCGAGGAAGTGCGCCAGGCGCTGTGGCTCGCGCTGCTGCTCGCGGTGCCCGGCTTTCTCCTGCTGCATTTTCCCGAACCGCTGCTGCGCGTCGCGCACGCACCCGCCGCGCTGCACGACCGCACCGTCGACTACCTGCGCATCCTGTCGTACGGGCTGCCCGCCAGCCTCGTCTTCCGCATCTACAACGCGCTGACCAACGCGGCCGGCAAGCCGCGCCTCGCGATGATCCTGCAGATCGGCGCGCTGGTGCTCAAGTTTCCGCTCAACGTGTGGTTCATCTTCGGCGGGTTCGGCGTACCGGCCCTCGGCGGCCCCGGCTGCGGGCTCGCGAGCACGCTGATCAACTGGGCGCTCGCACTGATCGGCTACACGCTGCTCGCGAAGCTCGACGTGTTCGCGCCGCTCGCGATCTTCTCGCGCTTCTGCTGGCCGGTCTGGGAACGCCAGAAGGCGATCCTGAAACTCGGCGTGCCGATGGGCCTGTCGTACCTGATCGAGGTCACGTCGTACACGTGCATGGCGCTGTTCATCGCGCAATTCGGCACGACGACGCTCGCCGGCCACCAGATCGCCGGCAACATCGGCGCGGTGCTGTACATGACGCCGCTGTCGATCGGCGTGGCGGCGTCGACGCTGGTCGCGCGCGCGCTCGGCGCCGGACGGCCCGAAGAAGCCCGACTGCTCGGCCGCCACAGCGTGATCTTCGCGTGCGGCATTGCCGCGACATACGGCCTGCTCGTGTTCGTGCTGCGACCGCTGATCATCGGCGGCTATACGCCGAACCCGGCCGTCGCCGCGGCCGCGATGCCGCTCGTCGCGATCGTCGCGTGCTACCACGTCTTCGATGCGCTGCAGGTCACGTCGGCGTTCGTGCTGCGGGCCTACAAGGTCGCGGTCGTGCCGACCGTGATCTATGCGGTCGCGCTGTGGGGCGTCGGGCTCAGCGGCGGCTACGTGCTCGGCTTCGACGTGGGCGGCATCGCGCCCGCGTGGCTGACCGGCGCGCGCGGCTTCTGGTTCGCGAACACGGTCAGCCTGATGCTCGCGGGCGCCGGGCTCGTGCTGTACCTGCGCCGGGTGAGTCGCGCGCGCACTCCGGCGCCGGCCTGACGCGCCGCCCGCTACCTGTCCTCCAGCACGTCGGCCGCATGGTACGACGACCGCACGAGCGGGCCGGCGACGACTTCCCTGAAACCGAGCGCCAGCGCGTCGTCGCGCCACGCGGCGAATGCCTCCGGGCTCACGTAGCGTCGCACCGGCAGGTGATGCGCCGACGGCGCCAGATACTGGCCGAGCGTCAGCACGTCGACTTCGTGCGCGCGCAGGTCGCGCAGCGTGTCGCGCACCTCGTCGTCGCGCTCGCCGAGCCCGAGCATCAGTCCCGACTTCGTCACGAGCGTCGGCCGCGCGGCCTTCGCCTGCGCGAGCAATTCGAGCGAGCCGCGATAGTCGGCGCCCGGTCGCGCCGCGCGATACAGCGACGGCACCGTCTCGATGTTGTGGTTGAACACGTCGGGCCAGGCCGTCGACAGCGCATCGAGCGCACGGGCCACGCGGCCGCGGAAGTCCGGCGTCAGCACTTCGACGCCGATGCCCGGCACACTCGCACGTACCGCCGCGATGCACGCGGCGAAATGCGCGGCGCCGCCGTCGCGCAAGTCGTCGCGGTCGACCGACGTGATCACGACGTAGCGCAGGCCGAGCGCCGCGGCCGTGTCGGCCAGCCGCGCCGGCTCGTCGGGATCGAGCGGCTCGGGACGACCGTGCGCGACGTCGCAGAACGGGCAGCGCCGCGTGCACAGGCCGCCCATGATCATGAAGGTCGCGGTGCGCTGCGCGAAGCACTCGCCGATGTTCGGGCACATCGCCTCCTCGCAGACGGAATGCAGCCGATGGTCGCGCAGCACGGCAGCCATGTCGGCCACCGCCGCGCTCATCATCGGCCGCGCGCGCAGCCACGGCGGCTTCGGCAGCGCCGCGCCTGCCGCGGGCTCGACGCGCACCGGAATGCGCGCGAGCTTGTCGCGGCTTCTCGCGCCCGGCTGGCCGAGCGCCGTGAGACTGGGTCGTTCGAGCGCGGCGGCCATCGTCAGTCTCCGAGGAACGCGACGATCAGGCGGTTCACGTCGGCGGCCGCCTCCATCTGCACCATGTGCCCGCGGCCGGCGATCACTTCGGCACGCACGCCGTCGGGCAAAGCCTGCGCGTGATGCGCCGGGATCACCTGGTCGCGCTCGCCCCAGATCACGAGCGTGCGCGGCGCAAGCGTCGCGAGCCGGCCGCGGAACACACGCCGCTGTGCGGCGCCGTCGAACGCCGCGTTCGCGATCTTCTCGAGCGCGGCCTGCACGCCTTCGAGCCGCTTGTACTTGACGAGATCCTCGACGAGCTGCCGCGTGACCAGCGCGTTGTCCGCGAACAGCGCACCGAGGTGCGGCTTCAGCGTGTTGCGGCTGTTGCCGGCGACGAAACCGTCGATGTAAGCGCGGTTGATGTCGGTACCGAGCCCCGCGCTCGCGATCAGCGTCAGCGACGCGACGCGTTGCGGCGCGCGTTCCGCGGCCGCCATCGCAACCGCGCCGCCCATCGAATGGCCGATCAGGTGCGCCTGGTCGATGCCCTTCGCATCGAGCAGCGCGAGCACCGCGTCGGCCAGTTCGTCGAGGCTACCCGTCTCGACCGCCTTGCCCGATTCGCCATGGCCGGGCAGGTCCAGTGCCCACACGGGCCGGTGCGCGGCGAGATCCGCGTGATTGAACAGCCAGTTATTCAGGTCGCCGCCGAAGCCGTGAATCAGCACGGCGGGTGTGCCGGTGCCTTCGCCGAGCTTCAGGAAGCGCACCGTCCGGCCGCCGATCTGCGCCTTCTCGGGTTGCGGGCCGGCCGCTTCGTCGGAGGCCGCGCTCGGCACGAAATCGCGCTGGAAATCGGCGATCGCCGCGTCGATGTCCGCATCGCTCGCATCGGCCGCCGCGACGACGCCGAGCAGCGCGCCGACCGGCAGCGTCTCGCCTTCCTGCGCGACCTGCCGGCGCAGCGTGCCGTCGAACGCGCATTCGACGCCCGACGAGATCTTGTCGGTCTCGACGTCGAGCACTTCGTCGCCCTTCGTCACGCGTTCGCCGATCGTCTTCAACCAGCCGTTGACCTGCCCCTGCTCCATCGACAGCCCCCACTTGGGCATCGTGATCATGTGAATCGACATCGTGTCAGCTCCTCGTCTTCAGGACCGCCTGCGCAATCGCATCGGCGGACGGGATATACAGGTCTTCCAGCACGCTCGCGAACGGCGCGGGCGTGTGCGGCGCGGTCACGAGCTCGATCGGTGCCTTCAGCGCATGGAACGCGCGCTGCGCGACGAGCGCGGCAATGTCGGTCGCGATCGAGCAGCGCGGGTTCGCTTCGTCGACGACCACGACGCGCCCGGTGCGCTCCGCGCTTTCGAGGATCGTTTCCTCGTCGAGCGGCGACGTCGTGCGCAGATCGATCACGTCGACCTGGATGCCGTCCTTCGCGAGCTTCGCGGCCGCGTCCATCGCGAGATGCACCATCCGGCCGTACGTGACGATCGTCGCGTCGTTGCCGTCGCGCATCACGTTTGCCTCGCCGAACGGAATGGCATAGGACTCCTCCGGCACGTCGCCTTCGCGGGTATAGAGCAGCTTGTGTTCGAGGAAGATCACGGGATCGTTGTCGCGGATCGCCTGGATCAGCAGCCCCTTCGCGTCGTACGGCGTCGACGGGCACACGACCTTCAGCCCCGGGATGTGCGTGAACAGCGACGTGAGCATCTGCGAGTGCTGCGCGGCCGCGCGCAGCCCGGCGCCGTACATCGCGCGGATCACGACCGGCGTCACGGCCTTGCCGCCGAACATGTAGCGGAACTTGGCGGCCTGGTTGAAGATCTGGTCGAAGCACACGCCCATGAAATCGATGAACATCAGCTCCGCGACCGGCCGCATCCCGCATGCGGCCGCACCGACCGCCGCGCCGATGTAGCCGCCCTCCGACAGCGGCGTGTCGAGCACGCGGCCCGGAAACTTGTGGAACAGCCCCTTCGTCACGCCGAGCACGCCGCCCCACGCGTCGTCCTCGCCCGGCGCGCCCGCGCCGCCTGCATTGTCCTCGCCCATCACGATCACGCTGTCGTCGCGCGCCATTTCCTGCGCGAGCGCCTCGTTGATCGCCTGCGAATAAGTAATCTTCCTTGCCATGTCTGTCTCCTGGAATGTTCGGTTCGCCGTGTCGGCCGCGGTGTCAGGCCGCGCTCACGGGTACGACACGTAGACGTCGGTCAGCAGGTCCGCTGCGTCCGGCAGCGGCGCGGCCTTGGCCTGCGCGACCGCGTCGTCGATCAGCGCCTTCACCTGGGCATCGACCGCGCGCAGATCGGCGGTCGTCAACGCTTCGGCCCGCACGACGCGCGTCTCGAAATGCTTCAGGCAGTCCTTCTCGTCGCGCAGCTTCTGCACCTCGCCGGGTGCGCGATAGGTCTGCGCGTCGCCTTCGAAGTGGCCGAAATAGCGCGTGAACTTCACCTCGACGAGCGTCGGGCCGCCGCCGTTGCGCGCGCGCTCGACGGCTTCGCCGAGCGCTTCGTGCACCGCGAAGAAGTCGAAGCCGTCGACGATCACGCCCGGCATCCCGAACCCGTTCGCGCGATCGGCGATGTTGTCGGTCGCGACCGACCAGCTCGACGACGTCGCCTCCGCATAACCGTTGTTTTCGGCGACGAAGATCGCGGGCAGCCGCCACACCGACGCGAGGTTCATCGATTCGAAGATCACGCCCTGGTTCGACGCGCCGTCGCCGAAGAAGCACACGCCGACGCCGCCCGTCTTCTTGTGCTTCGCCGCGAGCGCCGCGCCGCACACGAGCGGGCCGCCCGCGCCGACGATCCCGTTGGCGCCGAGCATCCCCATCGACAGGTCGGCGATGTGCATCGAGCCGCCCTTGCCGTGGCAGACGCCGGTTTTCTTGCCGTAGATCTCGGCCATCATCCCGTGCACGTCGACGCCCTTCGCGATGCAATGGCCGTGGCCACGGTGCGTGGTCGCGACGTAGTCGTCGAGGCCGAGGTGCAGTATCGTGCCGACCGCGGACGCCTCCTCGCCCGCGTACAGGTGAACGAAGCCGGGGATCTCGCCGGTCGCGAATTCGACGTGCAGGCGCTCCTCGAATTCGCGGATCGTGCGCATCAGCCGGTAGGCGTCCAGCAGCTTGTCCCTGCTGAGCTGTGTCGAAACGGTCATGTGTGTCTCCTGGGTAGGTCTGACTGCGAATGCCGCCGCGGCGATGCCGTGGCGACGGATTGCACGGCCTGCGGCCGTCAGTGGAACGTGAAGCCGCCGTCGACGTTCACGGCCTGGCCCGTCACGTTGTCCATCGTCGCGAAGAACAGCGCGAGCCGGCCCATGTCCTCCGGCGTCTGCGCGCGGCCCTGCGGGATCAGCGTCAACTGGTGCCGCTGCCACGATTCCTCGACCGTTTCGCCGTCGGCCTTCCATTCGTCGGACAGCCGGTCCCACATATAGGTACGGACGATGCCGGGGCAGATCGCGTTGACGGTCACGCCGTCGCGCGCAAGCTCCTTCGCGAGCGCGTTCGTGAAGCCGACGACCGCGAATTTCGATGCGCTGTAGTGCGCGAGATTCGGAAAGCCTTCCTTGCCGGCGATCGACGCGACGTTGATGATCCGGCCGCGGCCCTGCGCCTTCAGGTGCGCGAGCGCCGCGCGGCAGCCGAGGAAGGTGCCCTTCGCGTTCACGTCCATCACGACATCCCAGTCGCGCTCGGTCAGTTCGGCGACCGGATGAATGCTGATCACGCCCGCGCAATTCACGAGGATGTCGAGCCGGCCGAGTTCGGCGAGCGCCTGCGCGACCATCGCGTCGACCTGCGCGGCCTGCGTGACGTCGACCTTCGCGACCGCCGCCCGCCGGCCGAGCGCGCGTACCTCGCGCGCGGTGGCGTCGAGCGCGTCGTCGAGCAGGTCGGCCAGCAGGACGTCGGCGCCCGCGCCGGCAAGCGTCAGCGCAATGCCGCGGCCGATGCCGCGCGCGCCGCCCGTGACGATGGCGACCTGTCCTTCGAGTGAAGCCGTCATGGCAATGTCTCCTTGAGGATCGTTATGGAAGTCGAAACGTCATGCGAAACAGCAGCGACTCAGTCGTGCCACGCGCCGGCATCGCGCAGCAGTTGCCGCGACGACGCGTAGCGCAGCGTGCGGCCGACATCGACCGTCAGCGGCCCACGCCAGTCGAGCGAGATCTCGTAGCGATCGCCGCGCGCGACCTCGATCTCGCGTTCACCGTCGAACGCGAGCGTGCCGCGCTCGAACGGGATCGTCTGCCACGCGCCCGGCTCGAGCCGTTCGCAACTGCGCATCACGACGCGATCGATGCGGCCCGGCGCAATCGGCGCGACGAGCGGCGTGCCGGCCGCCTTGCCTTCGGCCGCGAAGCGCATCGCGAGCCCGTGCGGCGCGCTGCGTTCGAGCGGCGCCCACGCGCCGCCGAGCGCGGACAGGCCGATCCCGTCCGGTTCCGCGAACGTCAGGTAGAGCGAATCGATGTCGTCGGACCCCGAGATCGCACGGGCGCCGATGAAGCGCTGGCGCGCGGCGCACACGTCGACGAGCGCGATCTCCTCGCGCCCCGGCTGCGCGCCCGCCACGCAGCGCACGACGAGCCGCTTGTTGCGCGTGAACGCGACTTCGGCCGGCACCGCGCCGGTCGCGGCGAGTCCTGCCGCGACGCCCGCGACGGTTGCCTCGCGATGTTCGGGAAACGCGTTGTTGGTGCCGGTGGACAGCGCGACGAGCGGTGTCGCGCCACAGTGCGCGGCCACGGCGCGATGCGTGCCGTCGCCGCCGAGCACGACGATCAGCGCGACTTCCATGCGGTGCAGGTACGCGGCACCGGCCTGTGTGTCGGCGACGGTATCGGTGATCGGCAGGTCGACGAATTCGACCTCGGGCCAGCGCTCGTGCGGCGCGACCGCGCGATGCGTGTCGATCGCGCGCAGCAGCAGCGTCGCGATGCCCGTGCGGTCGCGCAGCGTCAGCACGCGCTCGACGCCCATCGCGCCGAGGCCGGCCAGCAGGCGCACGATCATGTTCGCCTTCTCCGCCGTCGGAAACACGGAGGCATGCGTCGTGAGGCGGCGGATGTCGCGCCCCGATGCGGGGTTCGCGATCACGCCGACGGTAACGGGCGTCGTCACGGGTTCGTCTCCATCCAGTTGGCCGGCCCCGGCGCATTGCTGTACGCCGCGGCCCTGCCCGTCTCGTCCGCTGCCATCGCCGGGCGGCGGATCTTCATCGTCGACGCGACCGCGCCGACCTGCCCGTGATCTCTGCAAGCGGCGTGCCATCGAGCGTGCGATGTCCGTGAAACCCGTGTGCACGCTGGCGCGGCGGGCATGTCGACGCCGCCGGTTCGCTGCCGGAGCCACGGCGCGCGCGGCAATTCCGCCCGTTCGTCTCACCCCGTCGATGCGACGAAACGGCCGCCGCGACGCCGGTGCAAGCGCGCCGTTGCGCCCGCAAACCCCGCGCTGTCGCGGCGCCGCGCGGGCCGCGTCATGCCGGACGATCCGCGCATGCCGCACATGCGCGCGTCTCAGCGACACGAGACAGCGCGCGATACCGGTGAGACGAACGTCTCACGCCCGCCGCGTGCTGCGATGCAATGTGATCCGTCGAACGGGATGTGCTACAAGAACATCGCATTCCCCGCCGTACGGAACCGGAGCCGACCATGCCTTACGCCGTCCCCCAGGCCCAGCACGCCGACCGTGTGCTCGGCGCGCTCGCCGGACGCCTGCCCGCGCCGGCCGAATCCACGCGCCTCGTGTCATCGTGGCAACGGTCGCTCGAGCGCTACCGTCTCGACCCCGCTTCGTCGATCGGCCCGCGCGTGCTGACCGCGGCGGAGCTGCGCGAAGTGCGCGACAAGGAAGAGGCCTTCCTGCGCGCGTCGGGCCAGTGCCTGACGCGGCTGCACGACATGATCCGCGTCGCCGACTACTGCGTGATGCTGACCGACGCGCACGGCGTGACGATCGACTACCGGATCGACCGCGAGCGCCGCAACGACTTCCGCCACGCGGGGCTGCACATCGGCTCGTGCTGGTCGGAAAGCGAGGAAGGCACCTGCGGTGTCGCGAACGTGCTGACCGATCTCGCGCCGATCACCGTGCACAAGACCGATCACTTTCGCGCGGCCTTCACGACGCTCACCTGCAGCGCGGCGCCGATCTTCTCGCCGGGCGGCGAGCTGATCGGCGTGCTCGACGCGTCGGCCGTTCAATCGCCCGACGGCCGCGACAGCCAGCGTCTCGTCTATCAGCTCGTACGGCAGAGCGCGGCGCTGATCGAGGACGGCTACTTCGTGCACAGCACCGCGCAGCACTGGATCCTGTTCGGGCATCCGAATCGTCACTACGTCGAAGCGCAACCCGAGTGGCTGATCGCGTTCGACGAATGCGGCAATATCGTCGCCGCGAACCGGCAGGCGCGCGACGCACTGCCGGCGCTGCGCGAACCGCGCCATATCGACGAGATCTTCGATGCGACCGAGATGCCGCTGCGCGATGCCGCGCGGCTCGATGCGATCGTCGCGCTGCGGTTGCGCGCGACCGGCGCGCCGCTCTATGCGCGGCTGCGCGCGCCGCTACGGCGCACCGGCCGCGAGCCCGGCACGGCCTCGCGCCGCCCGGGCACCACGCAACGCCACGTCGGCGCGCTGACGCCGTTCCTGCACAGCAGTGACGCGCATATCGCACAACAGGCCGAACTCGCGTTGCGTGTCGCAAGCAAGCGGCTGCCGATTCTCGTGCTCGGCGAGACCGGTGCGGGCAAGGAAGTGTTCGCGCGCGCGATCCACGACGCCGGCGCGCGGCGCGCGCGGCCGTTCGTCGCCGTCAACTGCGGCGCACTGCCGGAAGCACTGATCGAGAGTGAATTGTTCGGCTATGCGGCCGGCGCGTTTACCGGCGCGCGCAAGCACGGCGCGCGCGGCAAGATCGCACTCGCCGACGGCGGCACGCTGTTCCTCGACGAAATCGGCGACATGCCGCTCGCGCTGCAGACCCGCCTGTTGCGCGTGCTCGCCGATGGCGAGGTCGTGCCGCTCGGCAGCGATACGCCCGTGCGCGTCGATCTCGACGTGATCTGCGCGACGCACCGCGATCTCGCGCGCATGGTGGCCGACGGCACGTTCCGCGAGGATCTGTACTACCGGCTGAGCGGCGCGACGTTCGAACTGCCGCCGCTGCGCGAGCGCGCGGACGTGCGCGACGTGATCGCCACCGTGTTCGCCGAGGAGGCGCAGGCAACCGGCCACGTGCTGACACTCGATGCAACGCTCGCCGAACAGCTCGCCGCGTACCCGTGGCCCGGCAACGTGCGGCAGCTGCGCAACGTGCTGCGCTATGCGTGCGCGGTGTGCGACGCCGCGCGCGTGACGCGACAGGATCTGCCGGCCGATATCGCCGCGCAGCTCGGCGGCGCATCGACTGCCCTGCCTGACGACGAGCGCGGCCGCATCGTCGCCGCGCTCACCGCGCACCGCTGGCGGCCCGACGCCGCCGCGCAGGCGCTCGGCATCTCGCGCGCGACGTTGTACCGGCGCATCGCGAAGCATCGGATCGTCGCGCCGCACCGCGCGTGACGTGCGGGTGCCGGCGCGCGCCCCGTCACGCGAGCTGCCCGACCGCGTCGTTCGCGTCGCTTGTCTCTCCGGCCGCTTCGTCGAGCCGCGCGAACACCTCGCGCGCCGCGAACAGCGCGTTGAGCGCCGCCGGGAAACCCGCGTACACGGACATCTGCATGAACACCTCGACGATCTCGTCGCGCGTGCAGCCCACGTTCAGCGCGGCCTCGATATGCACCTTCAGCTGCGGCTGCGCGTTGCCGAGCGCGGCCAGCGCCGAGATCGTCGCAATCTCGCGCGCCTTCAGGTCGAGTTGCGGCCGGCTGTAGATGTCGCCGAAGCCGAACTCGACCAGCAGCCGTGCGAAGTCCGGGGCGATCGGCGCGAGCGCCGCGATCACGCGTTCGCCCGCCTCCCCGTCGATTTCCTTCAGTTTGTTCCAGCCGCGCGTGTAGCGGTCTTCAACGAGTCGTTCCATGGTGTCCGTCCTGTTCCGATGGGGAGTGAGAGGGTTTTGCCCGTCGTGCCGCATCGCGCTCCTGTGCCTCGTAGTACGCGATCTTGTCGCTGATCACGTCGAGGCTCGCCTGCAGCTCCGCGAGATGCGCGCGCACCGCGTCGCGATGCGTGACCAGCAGGCGGCGCCGCTCACCGAAGGTCAGCTCGCCCTGCGCGCGCAGCGCCGCGAATTCCTGCATCTGCGCGATCGGCATGCCGGTCGCCTTCAGGCGCATCACGAAGGCCAGCCAGTCAAGGTCGGCCGGCGCATAGAGCCGGTGCCCGGCCGCCGTGCGCGAAATCGCACGCAGCAGGCCGGCCTGCTCGTAGTACCGCAGCGTATGCGTCGACAAGCCGGTCAGCTCGGCGACTTGCCCGATCGTCAGCGGACCGGTGGCGGAAGGTTTGGATACGGTTTTCGACATGGCAGGAACAAGGTTAGGAGTTAGAGTCAACTCTAAGTCAAGCGCTTTCGAACGGCCAGCGCGACGACGACCCACGACACCCCGCGACACCGTAAAGAATGGTCAAAACCGCTGCCCGGCGCGGGTTTCGGTCTTTACAGCGCCGCAAGCCTTCAGCAAGATTCGGTCAGCCTGTCTTAAAAAGGGCACGCATTTGTCCTATGCTTAACGGCGACGCCCGGCCAAGTCTCGCCCGCCGTCCGTTGCAACAGCCATTCATCCGTCAGAATCAGAACCAGGGAGCCTTTGCCATGCTGAAAAAGCTGCTGATGCTGTTCGTCGCGCTGTCGCTGTCACTCGCCGCAGGCCTTGCCGCGGCCGTCGAAGTCAACACGGCCGACCAGGCCGCGCTCGAATCCGTGAAGGGTCTCGGGCCCGTGAAGTCGAAGGCAATCATCGACGAACGCACCAAGAACGGCCCGTTCAAGGACGCGGACGATCTCGCGAACCGCGTAAAGGGCCTCGGCACGAAGTCGGTCGGCCATCTCGAGGAAAACGGCCTGACGATCGGCGGCTCGTCGACGCCGCCGAAGGGCGTGAAGCTGTCGAAGCCGGCCGCGACGACACCGGCGACCCCGTCGGCAACGACGTCGGCAGGCACCGCGTCGACGTCCACGACCACGACGGCCGGTACGACGGCCACTGCGCCGGCACCGGCGGCAAGCGCGCCGGACACGGCGGCGAAACCGGCCAAGGCCAAGCGCGCATCGAAGAAGGAAAAGGCCGCCGCGGCCGCGGCGGCATCCGCCGACGCGGGTGCGAGCGCACCCGCCGCGGCGTCGTCGGCCAAGGCGACGAAGGGTTCGAAGAAGAAAAGCAAGAAGGACAAGGCAGCCTCCGCCGCCGCGGCGTCGGGCGCCTGATGTGCGCCGCGCGCGCGACGGCGTGCGCGCGGCATTCGTTCAACGGGCGTCGTCGTCACGACGCCCTTTTCAGTAAAGGTGAAGCACCATGGGTCTCCTCGACATCGTTGGCGGTCTGCTCGGCGGCCAGGCCGGCGGCAACTCGCAAAGCGCGCTGATCACGACCGCGCTCGAATTCATCAACAACCAGCCGGGCGGCCTGAACGGCCTGATCGAGAAGTTCAAGGCGGGCGGCGCCGGCGACATCATCGGCTCGTGGGTCGGCAACGGCGAAAACCAGCCGATCTCGGCAGACACGCTGCAGAACGTGCTCGGCTCCGACGTCGTCGGCTCGCTCGCGAGCAAGGTCGGCATCGATCCGTCGCAGGCTTCGTCGATCCTCGCGCAGGTGCTGCCGCACGTCGTCAACGGCGCGACGCCGAACGGCGAAGTGCCGGCAGGCGGCCAGATCGATACGTCGAACGTGCTCGGCGCGCTCACGCAACTCGCCGGCATGTTCGGCGGCAACAAGCAGGGCTGAGCCCGCACCGCGCCGGCTGACAGCCCCGGCGGCGGTTTCGGCCGCCCCATAAGCAAACACCCCGCCGAGGCGGGGTGTTTGTTTTTGCGCGCCCGGCGCGAACCGGGCGGGCAGCCGATGGCAGGCGATCAGTGAACGACGCGGTCGAACACGAACTTGCCGTCGTTGACGTCGACCGGAATCACGTCCTTCGGACCGAAACGGCCCGCGAGGATGAGCTTCGCGACCGGGTTCTCGATCTCCTGCTGGATCGCGCGCTTCAGCGGCCGCGCACCGAACAGCGGATCGTAACCGACCTTGCCGATCTGTTCGAGCGCCGCCGGCGACACGTCGAGCGCCATGTCGAGCTTCGCGAGCCGGTCGTGCAGGCGGGCGAGCTGGATCTTCGCGATCGACTCGATGTTGCTGCGGTCGAGCGCATGGAACACGACGACGTCGTCGATCCGGTTCAGGAACTCGGGGCGGAAATGCTGCTTCACCTCGAGCCACACCGCGTCCTTGATCTCTTCCTGCGGCGCACCCGTCATCGCCTGGATCACCTGCGAGCCGAGGTTCGACGTCATCACGATCACCGTGTTCTTGAAGTCGACCGTGCGCCCCTGCCCGTCCGTCATGCGGCCGTCGTCGAGCACTTGCAGCAGCACGTTGAACACGTCCGGATGCGCCTTCTCGATCTCGTCGAGCAGGATCACGCTGTACGGCTTGCGGCGCACGGCTTCCGTCAGGTAGCCGCCTTCCTCGTAACCGACATAGCCCGGCGGCGCGCCGATCAGCCGCGCGACGCTGTGCTTCTCCATGAACTCGCTCATGTCGATGCGGATCAGGTGCTCTTCCGAATCGAACAGGAACGACGCCAGCGCCTTGCACAGTTCGGTCTTGCCGACACCCGTCGGACCGAGGAACAGGAACGAGCCGTACGGACGGTTCGGATCGGCGAGACCCGCGCGCGAACGGCGGATCGCGTCGGCCACCGCACCGATCGCCTCATGCTGGCCGACCACGCGCTCGTGCAGCTTTTCCTCGATGTGCAGCAGCTTCTCGCGTTCGCCCTGCATCATCCGCGACACCGGAATCCCGGTCGAACGCGACACGACTTCCGCGATTTCCTCGGCGCCGACCTGCGTGCGCAGCAGGCGCGGCCGCGTCGGGTTGTGCTGCTCCTGCTCTTCGGCCTGCGTGACCTGCTTCAGCTGCGCCTCGAGCTGCGGCAGCTTGCCGTACTGCAGTTCGGCGACCTTCTCCAGCTTGCCGTCGCGCTGCAGCCGCGCGATGTCCGCACGCACCTTCTCGATCTCTTCCTTCAACTGCGCGCTGCCCTGCACCGCGGCCTTCTCGGCGGTCCAGATCTCCTCGAGGTCCGCATATTCGCGGCCGAGGCGCTCGATCTCTTCCTCGATCAGCTGCAGGCGCTTCTGCGACGCTTCGTCCTGCTCCTTCTTCACGGCTTCGCGCTCGATCTTCAGCTGGATCAGCCGGCGGTCGAGCTTGTCCATCTCTTCGGGCTTCGAATCGATTTCCATCTTGATCTTCGAAGCGGCTTCGTCGATCAGGTCGATTGCCTTGTCGGGCAGGAAACGATCGGTGATGTAGCGGTGCGACAGTTCGGCCGCGGCGACGATCGCCGGATCGGTGATGTCGACGCCGTGGTGCAGTTCGTACTTCTCCTGCAGCCCGCGCAGGATCGCGATCGTCGCCTCGACGCTCGGCTCGTCGACGAGCACCTTCTGGAAGCGGCGCTCGAGCGCGGCATCCTTCTCGATGTACTTGCGGTATTCGTCGAGCGTGGTCGCGCCGATGCAGTGCAGCTCGCCGCGCGACAGCGCCGGCTTCAGCATGTTGCCCGCATCCATCGCGCCTTCGGCCTTGCCCGCGCCGACCATCGTGTGGATTTCGTCGATGAAGACGATCGTCTGGCCTTCGTCCTTCGCGATGTCGTTGAGCACCGCCTTCAGGCGCTCCTCGAATTCACCGCGATACTTCGCGCCGGCGAGCAGCGCGGCCATGTCGAGCGACAGCACGCGCTTGCCCTTCAGCGTCTCGGGCACTTCGCCGTTGACGATCCGCTGCGCGAGCCCTTCGACGATCGCGGTCTTGCCGACGCCCGGCTCGCCGATCAGCACCGGGTTGTTCTTGGTGCGGCGCTGCAGGATCTGGATCGAACGGCGGATTTCGTCGTCGCGGCCGATCACCGGATCGAGCTTGCCCGCACGGGCGCGCTCGGTCAGGTCGACCGTGTACTTCTTCAGCGCCTCGCGCTGGCTTTCCGCATCCTGGCTATGCACCTGCGAGCCGCCGCGCACCGCGGCGATCGCGGCTTCGAGCGACTTGCGCGTGAGGCCGTGCTGGCGCGCGAGCTTGCCGGCTTCGCCCTTGTCGTCGGACACGGCGAGCAGGAACATCTCGCTCGCGATGAACGTGTCGTTGAGCTTCTGCGCTTCCTTGTCGGCCTGGTTCAGCAGCCCGGCCAGTTCGCGGCCGATCTGGATGTCGCCGCCCGTACCCGTCACTTGCGGCAGGCGCGAGATTGCTTCGTTCAGCGCGCCTTGCAGCGCCTGGATGTGAACACCCGCGCGCGACATCAGCGAGCGGGCGGAACCGTCCTGCTGCGCGACCAGCGCGGCCAGCACGTGAACGGGTTCGATGTATTGATTGTCGCGGCCAGCCGCAAGGCTTTGCGCGTCAGCGAGTGCTTCCTGGAACTTGGTGGTGAGCTTGTCGATTCTCATTTTGTCGAGACCTCCAATTTTCGATTAACACCAAGATAAGGATGGTTATGCGGCTTTCAAGCGAAATTTGGGTTGATTCAGCGCAAAAATCGATGGATATCCTCGAAGCGGCCCCGGGACGGGCCGCTGCCGGGCCGCGGAGCGCGGCGCTCGCGTATCAGCCGGCCGTCGACGGCGGCTCGACGGACACGGGCGCGTCTTCCGGCAACGGCGCGGCGGGATGCACGCGCACGACCGGGCGAATGCCGAGCAGCGCCATGAGCGGCGCAGCGGGTTCGACCAGTTCACCGAGCGTGTGACGGTCGAGTTCGGCGAAGAACGCATCGCGCGCGGCCGCCAGCACGCCCTTCAGGCGACACTGCGGCTCGATCACGCAGCCGCGCGACTCACCTTCGGCCGCAAAGCAGCCGACCAGCGCGAAGTCGCTCTCGGTTGCGCGCACGACCTCACCGACGGTCAGTTGCAGCGATTCGGGGAACAGCCTCAGCCCGCCATTGCGGCCGCGAACGGTGTCGACCCACCCCAGCTCGCCGAGCTGCTGCACGACTTTCATCAGATGGTTCTTCGAGATGCCGTAGGCGTCCGAGATCTCCTGGATCGTCGCGAGTCCCTCGCCGCGCACGGCAAGGTAAAGCATCACGCGCAGCGAATAGTCGGTGTAGTCGGTGAGTCTCATGGGTGAATACGGAAGAGATCGATCGTGTCCCAATTACGTGAGCCGGGCCGATCGGGATGCGCACGGGGCCGGTCGACAGCCCTGTTCCGCGGCCCCGGGTTGCCGGGAGGGCGCGCGCGCAATAAGATGCGTGACATCTACACGTTTTTCAGGGGTCGTTGGTCGCTATTTTGCGTCAAAATCCGGCCGGCGTCCTGCACGATGCCCGCGCCGCCGCCCCGTCGTTGTCTGTCTCTCCCGGCCCCCTTTTTGCCATGACCGTCCTGCCCGCCTCGCCCGATACCGCACCGGCCCGCCCTCGCGACGCCGAGCCGACCGAAGAGAACATCCGCGATCTCGTCTACGCGTTCTACGACCGCGTGCGCACCGATCCGCTGCTCGGGCCCGTGTTCGACGCAAAGCTGGCCGGCCGCTGGGACGACCACCTGCCGAAGATGGTCACGTTCTGGTCGAGCCTCGTGCTCGGCACCAAGGGCTATCGCGGCAACGTGCAGCAGGCGCACCAGCCGCTCGACGGGATCGAGCCGGCCCATTTCAGCCGCTGGCTGTCGCTGTTCCTGAAGACCGTCGAGGCGCGCTACGCACCGCCCGCGGCGGTCCGCTTCATGGAGCCGGCGCTGCGGATCGCACAGAGCCTGCAGTTGAGCCGCTTCGGCTGGGATTACCGGATTCCGCCCGAGCAGCAGGCGCTGCTCGACGCGATCGCACCGCGCCGCCGCGGCGGGGACGACGATCCGCACGCGTTGCCGTCGCGTGCCCGCGGCGAGCCGTTTCCAACGAAGATCATCGGGCGCAGCACCGATCCGGACGCGTAACGGATTGCCATCACGGGTTGCCGTCACGCGCGGCGCTTGCGCGCATGCAGCACCTTGCCGCACGATGCCGACGCCGCGCTCAGCGCCGCGTATTGCCCGATTCGATCCCCCAGCGCGCGAGCGCGGCATCGTCGGTGCTGCGCGCGTCGACCCAGCGCTCGCCGTCCGGCGTGGTTTCCTTCTTCCAGAACGGCGCTTCGGTCTTCAGGTAGTCCATCACGAACTCGCACGACGCGAACGCGTCGCCGCGGTGCGACGCAACCGTGGCGACCATCACGATCTGGTCGAGCGGCAGAAGCCTGCCGACGCGATGCACGATCGCGACGTCGATGCCCGGCCAGCGCAGGCCGGCCTCGGCCGCAATCTTCTCGAGCGCCTTCTCGGTCATCCCCGGATAGTGCTCGAGTTCCATCGCGGCAACCGCATCACCTTCGTTCAGATCGCGCACCGTGCCGACGAAGCACGCGACCGCGCCGATCTTCGGGTTGCGCGCACGCAATGCCGCGACCTCGGCGTTCAGGTCGAAGTCGTCGGTCTGGATTCGTACCGTTGCCATCGCCGGTGCCTCAACCGCCCGTCACCGGCGGAAAGAACGCCACTTCGCAGCCTTCGGTGAGCCGCGTATCGGGATCGGTCATCTCGTGATTGCACGCCATGCGCAGCGCGCGCCCTTCCGCGAGCGTCTCGGCCCATGCCCCGCCGCGCACGCGCAGCCATGCGCGCACGTCGCCCACGGTCGTGACGCTGTCCGGCACGTCGGCCTGCTCGTCGGCAACACCCAGTGCCTCGCGTACGCTTGCAAAAAATTTCAGCTGAATCTTCATGGTTCGGGAAGCCGTCGCGTTACGACAGCAGTTCGGAAAACGGAATGAAACGCACGGTCTCGCCGGCGCTGATCGCGTGCTGCGGCGGATTGTCGATCAGGCCGTCGCCCCACACCGTCGACGTCAGCACCGCCGAACTCTGGTTCGGGAACAGGTCGAGGCCGCCGGCGGCGTTCACGCGGGCACGCAGGAATTCGTTGCGGCGGTCGCCCTTGCCTTGCGAGAAGTCGGCGCGCAGCGACAGCGCGCGCGGCGCGACGTCGCGCACGCCGGACAGGCGCAGCAGGAACGGCCGCACGAACAGCAGGAACGTGACGAAACTCGATACCGGGTTGCCGGGCAGCCCGATGAAGTGCGCATCGGGGCGATCGTCGCCACGGCGCACCGCGCCGTAGGCAAGCGGCTTGCCGGGCTTCATCGCGATCTGCCACAGCGCGAGCCGCCCTTCGGCCTCGACGGCCGGCTTCACGTGATCCTCGTCGCCGACCGACACGCCGCCGCTCGTCAGGATCACGTCGTGATCGCGCGCGGCCGCGCGCAGCGTGTCGCGCGTCGCGGCGAGCGAATCGGGCACGATCCCGTAGTCGGTCACGTGGCAGCCGAGCCGCTCCAGCAGCCCGCGCAGCGTGAAGCGGTTCGAGTTGTAGATCGCGCCGGGCTTCAGCGGCTCGCCCGGCATCGTCAGTTCGTCGCCGGTGAAGAACACCGCGACGCGAATCCGCCGCGCGACCGGCAACTGCGCGCAGCCGACCGATGCGGCAAGACCGAGCGCCTGCGGCGTGAGCCGCGTGCCGGCCGGCAGGATCACCGAGCCCTGCCGGATATCCGCGCCCTGCGCGGTGATCCATTCGCCGGCCTTCGGCGTGTGCAGGATCTCGACCGCGTCGCCGTCGGCCGACGCCTGCTCCTGCATCACGACAGCGTCGGCGCCGGGCGGCACCGTCGCGCCGGTGAAGATCCGCGCGGCCGTGCCGGCTGCGAGCGGCGCGGCCGGATGGCCGGCCGGAATGCGCTGCGACACCGGCAAACGCCGCTCGCCATGCAGCAGGTCGGCGACGCGCACCGCATAGCCGTCCATCGCGCTCGTATGCATCGGCGGCACGTCGAGCGGCGAGCTCACGTCGGCCGCCAGCACGCGGCCGAGCGCATCGAGCGTGGCGACGGTTTCGACGCCGGGCAACGGCTTCGCGGCGTCGAGCAGCGCGGCGAGCGCCTCGGCGGTCGACAGCATCGGCGCGCGCGGCGCCGCGGGATTGGGGTTCGACATCGATGGAATCGGGGATCGTTGGATGCAATACGCCATTGTAGCGACGCCGTCGCGCGGGCGCGCGATATGGCGGACATGCGGAAACTGTGATTCGCGCGAGCGCGCGGGTCTGGCACTTGTTTCACGCGCGATGCCGGTTTGACGGCAGCCGCGCGGCGGGATGCCGAACGCCTGCACGGAGCGGCACCGCCAAACGAAACGGCCGGAACCCCGATCCGTTCGACGAATCGGCATTCCGGCCGTCCTGCACAGCCGGGCCCGCGGCCCGGCCATGCGTCATGCGCCCGTATGGGCGGCGATGAAGTCCTTCACCTGCTGCGCGTCGGCCTTCACGACCTCGAAACGCTGCGGCAGCGCCTCGAGCCCGTCGAATGCGGCCGGACGCTCGGCTTCGCGATCGAGTGCCTCGCGAATCGTCTCGCCGAACTTGATCGGCTGTGCGGTCTCGAGCACGACCATCGGCACGCCCGCGTCGAGATGCTCGCGCGCGACCTTCACGCCGTCGGCCGTGTGCGTATCGATCATCGTGTCGTAACGCGAGAACACGTCGCGGATCGTCGCGATGCGGTCCGTGTGGCTGCTGCGGCCCGACACGAAACCGAACTCGGCGACCCGTGCGAAATCGCCGCTCGCCGCGAGATCGAAGCCGCCTTTCTCCTCGACGTCGCGGAACAGCTGCATCACGCGCGCCGGATCGCGGCCGAGCAGGTCGAACACGAAGCGCTCGAAGTTCGATGCCTTCGAGATGTCCATGCTCGGGCTGCTCGTGTGATAGGTGTTCTCGGCGCTGCGCACGCGATACGCGCCCGTGCGGAAGAACTCGTCGAGCACGTCGTTCTCGTTGGTCGCGACCACGAGCTTCGCGATCGGCAGGCCCATCATCCGCGCGATGTGGCCCGCGCAGACGTTGCCGAAGTTGCCCGACGGCACCGTGAACGACACGCGCTCGTCGTTGGACTGCGTCGCCGCGAAGTAGCCCTTGAAGTAGTACACGACCTGCGCGACGACGCGCGCCCAGTTGATCGAGTTGACCGTGCCGATCTTCTGCCGCGCCTTGAACGCGTGATCGTTCGACACCGCCTTCACGATGTCCTGGCAGTCGTCGAACACGCCTTCGACCGCGAGGTTGAAGATGTTCGGATCCTGCAGGCTGAACATCTGGGCCGTCTGGAACGCGCTCATCTTCTTGTGCGGCGACAGCATGAACACGCGCACGCCGGCCTTGCCGCGCATCGCGTATTCGGCCGCGCTGCCCGTGTCGCCGGACGTCGCGCCGAGAATGTTCAGCGTCTGCCCGTGCTTCGCGAGCGTGTACTCGAACAGGCTGCCGAGCAGCTGCATCGCCATGTCCTTGAACGCGAGCGTCGGGCCGTTCGACAGTTCGAGCAGCGACAGCGCCGCGCCGTTCTCGGTGCCGAGCGTCTTCAGCGGCGTGATGTCGGACGCGTTCTCGCCATGGCGCGTGTTGCGGTACACGTCGGCCGTGTACGTGCGGCGCGTGATCGCGCGCAGGTCGTCGGCCGGCACGTCGTCGCAGAACTTCGACAGAATCTCGAACGCGAGATCCGCATACGACAGCGTGCGCCAGCGCGCGAGCTCGTCGGCCGACACCTTCGGATATTCGGACGGCAGGTACAGCCCGCCGTCCTTCGCGAGGCCGCCGAGCAGGATGTCGGAGAACGTGTGGCGCTCGCCGATGCCGGCGCCGCGCGTGGAGATGTAGTTCATGTCGCCTTCCGTCCTCAGTTCAGCGCTTCCATGCGCAGCTTCGTTACCTTCGAGACCACCGTCGAGAGGCTCTCGATCTGCGCGATCGCCGCGTTGACGTTCTTCTCGACCGTCTCGTGCGTGATCAGGATGATGTCGGTCTCGCCGTTCGCGCCGTCGATCTGCTCCGATTCCTTCTGCAGCAGCGCGTCGATCGAGATGCCCGATGCGGCGAGGATGCGCGTGATGTCGGCCAGCACGCCCGTCTGGTCGGCGACGCGCAGGCGCAGGTAGTAGCCGCTCGTCACTTCCTCGATCGGCAGGATCGGCGTGTTCGACAGGCTGTCCGGCTGGAACGCGAGATGCGGCACGCGATGCTCTGGGTCCGCCGTGTGCAGGCGCGTGACGTCGACGAGATCCGCGACCACGGCCGACGCGGTCGGCTCCGCGCCCGCGCCCTTGCCGTAATACAGCGTCGTGCCGACCGCATCGCCATGCACGACGACCGCGTTCATCGCGCCCTCGACGTTCGCGAGCAGGCGCTTTTCCGGGATCAGCGTCGGGTGCACGCGCAGCTCGATGCCGTTTGCGGCGCGGCGCGCGATGCCGAGCAGCTTGATCCGGTAGCCGAGTTCTTCCGCGTAGCGGATGTCGGTCGCGTCGAGCTTGCTGATGCCCTCGACGTATGCGCGGTCGAACTGAACCGGCACGCCGAACGCGATCGCACTCATGATGGTCGCCTTGTGCGCGGCGTCGACGCCTTCGATGTCGAAGGTCGGATCGGCTTCCGCGTAGCCGAGCTCCTGCGCGGCCTTCAGCGCGGTCGCGAAGTCGAGCCCGCGATCGCGCATTTCCGACAGGATGTAGTTGGTCGTGCCGTTGATGATGCCTGCGATGTACTGGATGCGGTTCGCGGTCAGGCCCTCGCGCAGCGCCTTGATGATCGGGATGCCGCCGGCGACGGCCGCCTCGAACGCGACCATCACGCCCTTCGCGCGTGCGGCCTCGAAGATCTCGGTGCCGTGCACCGCGAGCAGCGCCTTGTTGGCCGTCACGACATGCTTGCCGTTCGCGATCGCGCGCAGCACGAGGTCGCGCGCGATGCCCGTGCCGCCGATCATCTCGGCGACGATTGCGATCGACGGATCATCGACGACCGCGTTGAAATCGTCGGTGATCTGCGCAGCGCCGGCATCGCCGCCGAGCGCAGCCAGCGCCTTGGCCGGGTTGCGCACCGCAATGCGCGTCACCTCGATGCCGCGCCCCGCGCGTCGCTTGATTTCTTCCTGGTTGCGGCCCAGCACCGTGAAGGTGCCGCTGCCCACCGTGCCGAAGCCCAACAGGCCAACTTTGATCGGTTCCATGCTGCGTGTGATCGATGAGTAAGAAGTAGTGAGTGCCGTGTGGTCCTGCCGCTCAGGCCGAATGGCGCTTGCGGTAGCCGTCGAGGAAGCGTGCGATCCGGTTGATCGAATCGGTCAGGTCGTCGAGATTCGGCAGGAAGACCACGCGGAAGTGGTCCGGCGTCGTCCAGTTGAAGCCCGTGCCCTGCACGAGCAGTACGCGCTCCTCGAGCAACAGGTCGAGAATGAACTGCTGGTCGTTCTGGATCGGATAAAGCTTCGGGTCGAGGCGCGGGAACATGTACAGCGCGGCCTGCGGCTTCACGCAGGTCACGCCCGGGATCGACGTGAGCATGTCGTACGCGAGTTCGCGCTGTTTGTACAGGCGCCCGCTCGGCATGATCAGCTCGTTGATGCTCTGGTAGCCGCCGAGCGCCGTCTGGATCGCGAACTGCCCGGGCACGTTCGCGCACAGCCGCATCGACGACAGGATGCCGAGCCCCTCGAGGTAATCCTTCGCGCGCCGGCGGTTGTCGCCGCCGAGGCCCGACACGGCCATCCAGCCCGCGCGGTAGCCGCACGAGCGATAGCTCTTCGACAGGCTGTTGAACGTGACGGTGATCACGTCCTCCGACAGCGAACCCAGCGCCGTATGCTCGAGGCCGTCGTAGACGATCTTGTCGTACACCTCGTCGGCGAACACGATCAGCCCGTGCTGGCGCGCGATCTCGAGCAGTTCGAGCAGCAATTCGTCCGAATAAAGCGCGCCCGTCGGGTTGTTCGGGTTGATCACGACGATCGCCTTCGTGTTCGGCGTGATCTTGCGGCGGATGTCGTCGAGATCGGGCATCCACGCGTTCTGCTCGTCGCAGATGTAATGCACCGGCGTGCCGCCCGACAGGCTGACCGCCGCCGTCCACAGCGGGTAGTCGGGCGCGGGCAGCAGCACCTCGTCGCCGTCGTTCAGGAGCGCCTGGGTCGCCATCACGATCAGCTCGGACGCGCCGTTGCCGATGTAGATGTCGTCGAGGCCGACGCCCACGACGCCCTTTTCCTGCGTGTAGTGCATCACGGCCTTGCGCGCCGAGAACACGCCCTTCGAATCCGAATAGCCGGACGACGTCGGCAGGTTGCGGATCATGTCCTGGATGATCTCGTCCGGCGCATCGAAACCGAACGGCGCGAGGTTGCCGATGTTCAGCTTGATGATGCGGTGGCCTTCTTCCTCGAGGCGCTTCGCGTGCTCGAGCACCGGGCCACGGATGTCGTAGCAGACGTTGAGCAGCTTGTTCGACTTCTGAATCGGTTTCACGACGACACGGTTCCTGGGTTGGCCTTGCGGCCGGGGGGACGGGATCAAAACTGGAAAGCGGCCGGTCTGTGCGCGCTGTCTAGACTGGGGAAAAGCGGGCGGTCGGGCGCGGCTTGTGGCGACGCGCGACGCAAGTGGCGCCCGGGGGCGACCAAAAAGTTATAATTTAGCGGATTTTGGCCGACTTTCGCAATGCACCATAGCCGCGCCGGGCCCACGCCGTCAGGCGTCCCGCGTGCCCGGGCAAGCGAAACCGGCCCTCCGGGCCCCTGTGGCCCTGCGACACATTCCCCTACGGAACCGCGGAATACCGATTTGAAACTGCACCAGGACACGAGCGGCGCGCTCAACACCGTCACCGGCTACGGCCCCGATTATGTCGACGTCAATCTCGAACGCCATGAAACGAGCGTCATCGTGCTGCCCGGCGCGCCGGTCCAGATGTGGCCGGTGTCGTCGTTCGACGCGCTCGCGCCCGAGCATTTCGCGATGCTGCTCGACCCGACGCCCGAACTCGTCATCTTCGGCAGCGGCGCACGGCTGCGCTTCCCGCACCCGCGGCTCGTCGCGGCGCTCACGGCCAAGCGGATCGGCGTCGAGACGATGGATTTCCAGGCTGCCTGCCGCACCTACAACATCCTGATGGCCGAAGGCCGCAAAGTCGCCGCCGCGCTCTTAATTGAACGTTAATCCCCGATGCGGTAAAACTCGGGCCGGCGCAGCGGGTCGATCCCCGGATCGGCCCGGCCAGGCCGCCCGCCCCCGGCGCAACCCGCCGGCGGCTCGTCACAACAACCAACAGGCTGAAAATCCATGAACGATACGCCGTCGAGGCTACCGCTCAACCGCATCACGCTCGTCCTCCTCGTCGTCGCGCTCGCGATCGTCTGGTTCGCGCCGCTCGGGCTGCGCCACCTGATCCCGAGCGACGAAGGCCGCTACGCGGAAATGGCGCGCGAGATGTTTGTCACCGGCGACTGGATCACGCCGCGCTACAACGGCTACAAGTACTTCGAGAAGCCGCCGCTGCAGACCTGGATGAACGCGCTCACGTTCGCGTGGTTCGGCATCGGCGAATGGCAGGCGCGCCTCTACACGGCCCTCGCGAGCTTCGCCGGCGTGCTGCTGGTCGGCTTCACGGGCGCGCGCCTGTTCAACCCGCTGTCGGGCTTCCTCGCCGCCGTCGTGCTCGCGGCGTCGCCGTACTGGAACCTGATGGGCCACTTCAACGCGCTCGACATGGGCCTTGCGTTCTGGATGGCGCTGTCGCTGTGCTCGCTGCTGCTCGCGCAGCGGCCCGGGCTGCGCCCGGCCGCGGCGCGCGGCTGGATGTGGGCGTGCTGGGCCGCGATGGCCTTCGCGGTGCTGTCGAAGGGCCTCGTCGGCCTGATCCTGCCCGGCGCCGTGCTCGTGCTCTATACGCTGATCGCGCGCGACTGGGCGCTCTGGAAGCGCCTGTACCTGGTGAGCGGCCTCGTGATCTTCTTCGCGATCGTCACGCCGTGGTTCGTGCTCGTCCAGCAGCGCAACCCCGAATTCTTCAACTTCTTCTTCATCGTCCAGCAGTTCCGCCGGTACCTGACCCCGGAACAGAACCGTCCGGGCCCGCTCTACTACTTCGTGCCCGTGCTGCTGGTCGGCTTCCTGCCGTGGCTGTCGGTTGCGTGGCAGAGCATCCGCCATGCGCTGCGGATGCCGCGCCAGCCGAACGGCTTCTCGCCGATGCTCGTGCTGCTGATCTGGAGCGCATTCATCTTCCTGTTCTTCAGCGCGTCGCATTCGAAGCTGATCTCGTACGTGCTGCCGGTCGCGCCGGCGCTCGCGCTGATCATCGGCGCGTACCTGCCGCTGATGACCGCCGACCGGTTCCGCCGCCACCTGCTCGGCTACCTCGTGTTCTTCGTCGCCGCGGCGTTCGGGATCATCTTCCTCGCGTACCAGGGCGATGCCCGCACGCCGAACGCGCTGTACCGCGCGTTCCAGATGTGGCTGTACGCGGGCCTCGCGGTCGCGGCCGCGCTGACGCTCGCGGCCGCCTGGCTGAACCGCCGCGCGGGCGTCGCCGCCGCGCTAGCCGCGTTCGGCGCCGCGTGGCTCGCCTTCGGCACGATCGGCGGCACCGGGCACGACGAGTTCGGCCGCTACAGCTCGGGCGCGCTGCTCGCGCCGACGGTGCGCGCCGAGCTGGCGAAACTGCCGCCCGACACGCCGTTCTACTCGATCGAGATGCTCGATCACACGTTCCCGTTCTACATGGGCCACACGACGATCATGGTCCAGCGCCAGGACGAGCTCGGGTTCGGCATCTCGATGGAGCCGAACAAGTGGATTCCGACCGTCGACGAATGGATCACGCGCTGGAAGCAGGAAACCCATGCGCTCGCGATCATGCCGCCCGGCCAGTACGACGCCCTGGTCAAGCAAGGCGTGCCGATGCGCGTGATTGCGCGCGACAACCGTCGCGTGATCGTCGAGAAACCGCAATCGTAAGGACGCCCATCGCATGAATCCCGTTTCGCTCGTCTGCATCGTCACCGGCGTGATGCTCAACGCCGTTGCGCAACTGCTGCTGAAGGCCGGCGTCAACGCCGTCGGGCACTTCGAGTTCAGCCGTGCGAACATCATCCCGGTCGGGCTGAAGATCGCCACCCAGCTGCCGATCATCGGCGGCCTCGGCTGCTACGTGCTGAGCGTCGTGGTCTGGATCCTCGGGCTGTCGCGGGTCGACGTGTCGATCGCGTACCCGATGCTGTCGCTCGGCTACGTCGTCAACGCGTTCGCGGCCTGGTACCTGTTCGGCGAGGTGCTGTCGGTCCAGCGGCTCGTCGGCATCGGCATCATCCTGATCGGCGTGCTGGTGCTCGCGCGAAGCTGAGCATGCCCCGCCGCGTTAAGCGTCCGCCTACAAAAAATCACGGTGCGTTTCCGCCAACCGGTGTTTAATGCCGGTTTCGGCCGGGATCGCCCGACCCTTTTATTACACGCCATTACAGGCCAAAGCGTACATGAGCCAGACTACCGCTCCGTTTCTGCCGTTCACCCGCCCCGAGATCGATGAGGAAACCATCCAGGGCGTCGTCGAAGTGCTGCGTTCGGGCTGGATCACCACGGGCCCGCAAAGCCAGAAATTCGAAGCGGCGCTGTCCGAATACTGCGGCGGCCGTCCCGTCCGCGCGTTCAACTCGGGCACCTGCACGCTCGAGATCGGCCTGCGCATCGCGGGCGTCGGCCCCGGCGACGAGGTGATCACGACGCCGGCGTCGTGGGTCTCGACCAGCAACGTGATCCTCGAGACCGGCGCGACGCCCGTGTTCGCCGACATCGATCCCGTCACGCGCAACATCGACCTCGACAAGCTCGAGCAGGCGATCACGCCGCGCACGAAGGCGATCATCCCGGTGTTCCTGTCCGGCCTGCCGGTCGACATGGACCGCCTGTACGCGATCGCGCGCGCACACAAGCTGCGCGTGATCGAGGACGCCGCGCAGGCGTTCGGTTCGACGTGGAACGGCAAGCGCATTGGCGCGATCGGCGACATCGTGTCGTTCAGCTTCCACGCGAACAAGAACCTCACGACGATCGAAGGCGGCGCGCTCGTGCTGAACAACGAGGAAGAAGCGACGCTCGCGCAGAAGTACCGGCTGCAGGGCATCACGCGCACGGGCTTCGACGGAATGGACTGCGACGTGCTCGGCGGCAAGTACAACCTGACCGACGTCGCCGCGCGCGTCGGCCTGGGCCAGCTGCCGCACCTCGAACGCTTCACCGCCCAGCGCCGCGCGCTCGCCCGCGCGTATTTCGCCGCATTCGACGGCAGCGCGGCCGTGAAGCTCGGCGTCGGCCTGCCGGTCGCCGAATTCGAGAACGGCAACTGGCACATGTTCCTGATCACGCTGCCGCTCGAGCGGCTGACGATCACCCGCGCCGAGTTCATGGCGCAGATGAAGGAACGCGGCATCGGCACGGGCATCCACTACCCGGCGATCCATCTTTTCACGCTGTACCGTGCGCGCGGCTTCAAGGAGGGCATGTTCCCCCACGCCGAACGGTACGGCGCGTCGACCGTCACGCTGCCGCTCTTCACGCAGATGACGGAAGGCGATGTGCGTCGCGTGGTCGACGCCATCAACCAGATTTGCGAACAATACGGAAATTAAGCGTACATGAGTCACCTTGAAGCACGCGCCGGGCATCCGGGCGCCGGGCACCTGGACGCAGGCCGTCCCGAAGTATCGGTCATCATCCCCGTGTACAACGAGGAAGACGGCCTCGCCGCGCTGTTCGCGCGGCTGTATCCGGCGCTCGACGCACTCGACACGTCATACGAAGTGATCCTGATCAACGACGGCAGCCGCGACCGCTCGGCCGCGATGCTCGCCGATCAGTTCCACGTGCGTCCCGACACGACGCGCATCGTGCTGCTCAACGGCAACTACGGCCAGCACATGGCGATCCTCGCCGGCTTCGCGCAATCGCGCGGCGAGATCGTCATCACGCTCGACGCCGACCTGCAGAACCCGCCCGAGGAAATCGGCAAGCTGATCGCGAAGATGCGCGAGGGCTACGACTACGTCGGCTCGATCCGCAAGCAGCGCCAGGACAGCCTGTGGCGACGCAAGGCGTCGCAGATGATGAACCGGCTGCGCGAGCGCATCACGCGCATCAAGATGACCGACCAGGGCTGCATGCTGCGCGCGTACAGCCGCCGCATCATCGATACGATCAACGTGTGCGGCGAAGTCAACACGTTCATCCCCGCGCTTGCCTATACGTTCGCGCAGAAGCCGACCGAAATCGAGGTCGCGCACGAGGAGCGCTTCGCCGGCGAATCGAAGTACTCGCTGTACAGCCTGATCCGGCTGAACTTCGACCTCGTGACGGGCTTCTCGGTCGTGCCGCTGCAGTGGCTCTCGTTCATCGGCGTGATCCTGTCGCTCGGTTCCGCCGCGCTGTTCGTGCTGCTGCTCGTGCGACGCTTCATCGTCGGCGCGGAAGTGCAAGGCGTGTTCACGCTGTTCGCGATCACGTTCTTCCTGCTCGGCGTGATCATCTTCGCGCTCGGCCTGCTCGGCGAGTACGTCGGCCGCATCTACCAGCAGGTGCGCGCGCGGCCGCGCTACCTGATCCAGGCCGTGCTCGAGCAGCACGACGGCGTGCCGCCGGTGCCGGCCGGCACGAACCGCACGGGAGCCGGGCAATGAAACCGCGCGCAGTCGTCTTCGCGTATCACAACGTCGGCGTGCGCTGCCTGCAGGTGCTGCTCGCGCGCGGCGTCGACGTCGCGCTCGTCGTCACGCACGAGGACAACCCGAACGAGAACATCTGGTTCGGCAGCGTCGCATCGGTCGCCGCCGAGCACGGGATCCCGGTCGTCACGCCGGCCGATCCCGCCGATCCGGCGCTGCGCCGCGCGGTGTCCGACGCGCAGCCCGATTTCATCTTCTCGTTCTACTACCGTCACATGCTGCCGGTGGACCTGCTCGCGATCGCGCCGCGCGGCGCGTACAACATGCACGGTTCGCTGCTGCCGAAATACCGGGGTCGGGTACCGACCAACTGGGCCGTGCTGAACGGCGAGACCGAAACCGGCGCGACGCTGCACGAGATGGCCGCGAAGCCCGACGCGGGCGCGATCATCGCCCAGACCGCGGTGCCGATCCTGCCGGACGACACGGCCACGCAGGTGTTCGACAAGGTCACGGTGGCCGCCGAGCAGACGCTCTGGCGCGTACTGCCCGCGCTCCTCGCGGGCGAGGCGCCGCACCTGCCGAACGATCTCGCGACCGGCAGCTACTACGGCGGGCGCAAGCCCGAAGACGGCCGCGTCGACTGGACGAAGCCGGCCGCGCAGGTCTACAACCTGGTGCGCGCGGTCGCGCCCCCGTATCCGGGCGCGTTCACGGACGTCGACGGCACGCGTTTCGTGATCGCGCGCGCGCGCCTCGCGGCGCCCGGCAGCGCGGCAGCGGCCGCCGCGGCAGATTTGCCGCCCGGCCTGCACGTAAGCGATAATGCGCTATTCGGCGTCTGCGGCGACAGCCGCGCTCTATCCATTCTCGAGCTGTGGCAGCAGCGCGACGGCAGCGAAACCGTCGTGACGCCCGCGGAATTCGCGCAGTTCATTCATTCTTCCCGTCATTCATGAAAGCAAAAAAAGTCCTGATCCTGGGTGTGAACGGCTTCATCGGCCATCACCTGTCGAAGCGCATTCTTGAAACCACCGATTGGGAAGTGTTCGGCATGGACATGCAGACCGATCGGCTTGGCGACCTCGTCAACCACGAGCGGATGCATTTCTTCGAAGGCGACATCACGATCAACAAGGAGTGGGTCGAGTATCACGTGAAGAAGTGCGACGTGATCCTGCCGCTCGTCGCGATCGCGACGCCCGCCACTTATGTCCAGCAACCGCTGCGCGTGTTCGAACTCGACTTCGAGGCGAACCTGCCGATCGTGCGTTCGGCCGTCAAGTACGGCAAGCACCTCGTGTTCCCGTCGACCTCCGAGGTCTACGGCATGTGCTCGGACGAGCAGTTCGACCCGGATGCATCGGCCCTCACCTACGGCCCGATCAACAAGCCGCGCTGGATCTACGCGTGCTCGAAGCAGCTGATGGACCGCGTGATCTGGGGCTACGGGATGGAAGGCCTGAACTTCACGCTGTTCCGCCCGTTCAACTGGATCGGCCCGGGCCTCGACTCGATCTACACGCCGAAGGAAGGCAGCTCGCGCGTCGTCACGCAGTTCCTCGGCCACATCGTGCGCGGCGAAAACATCAGCCTCGTCGACGGCGGCTCGCAGAAGCGCGCGTTCACCGACATCGGCGACGGCATCAGCGCGCTGATGAAGATCATCGAGAACAAGGACGGCGTCGCGTCGGGCAAGATCTACAACATCGGGAATCCGAAGAACAACTTCTCGGTTCGCGAACTCGCGCACAAGATGCTCGAACTGGCGGCGGAATTCCCCGAATACGCCGATTCGGCCAAGCAGGTGAAGCTCGTCGAGACGACGTCCGGCGCGTACTACGGCAACGGCTACCAGGACGTGCAGAACCGCGTGCCGAAGATCGACAACACGATGCAGGAGCTCGGCTGGGCACCGCAGGCCACGTTCGACGACGCGCTGCGCAACATCTTCGAAGCGTATCGCGGCCACGTCGCCGACGCGCGCGCGCTCGTCGAGCAGCAAGGCTGAGCGGGACGTTCGCTTGGCTCGCATCGTCCTCAAGATCGACGTCGACACGCTGCGCGGCACGCGCGAAGGCGTGCCGAACCTCGCGCGGATCTTCGACCGCTTCAGTGCGCGCGCGACCTTCCTCTTCAGCCTCGGACCCGATCACACGGGCTGGGCGCTGCGGCGCGTGTTCCGCCCCGGCTTCCTGAAGAAGGTGTCGCGCACGTCGGTGGTCGAACACTACGGCGTGAAGCAGCTGATGTACGGCGTGCTGCTGCCGGGCCCCGACATCGGCCGCCGCGCGATCGCCGACATGCGCGCGATCCACGAGGCCGGCTTCGAATGCGGGATCCACACGTGGGATCACGTGTACTGGCAGGACAACGTCCGTGCGCGCGATCGCGACTGGACCGCGCGTGAAATGCAGAAGAGTCACGCGCGCTTCATCGAGATCTTCGGCGCGCCGCCCGTCACGCACGGCGCGGCCGGCTGGCAGATGAACGATTCCGCGTTCGAGCAGATCGACGCATGGGGGATGCGCTACGCATCCGACGGCCGCGGCCATTCGCCGTACCTCCCCGTCGTCGACGGCCGCACGCTGTCGCACGTGCAGATGCCGACCACGCTGCCGACGCTCGACGAAGTGCTCGGCATCGACGGCGTCGACACGCGCAACGTCGCCGCGCACATCCTCAAGTTCACCGAAACCAATCCGCACGACCAGGTGTTCACGCTGCATGCGGAACTGGAAGGCCAGAAGCTCGCGCCCGTGTTCGAGCAACTGCTCGCCGGCTGGCGCGCGCAAGGCCACACGTTTGCGACGATGGGCGACTACCACGCGACGCTGGACCGCGACTCGCTGCCATCGTACCCTGTCACGTGGGGCGAAATTCCCGGCCGCTCCGGCGAACTGATCGTCCAGCCCGACTGAGTTCGCGCGCGCCGGCGTCGCCCGCGCCGCCCATGCGGCGCGCTGCCGCGACGCCCCGCCGAACCGCGCCGCCGCAGCGGCGCCTTTCCATAACAACAGGAGAAACACGTGTCCGTCGAAGTTGACCGTCAAGTTCCCGATTTCACCGCACCGGCCACGGGCGGCGACATTTCGCTGTCCGACCTGAAGGGCAAGAAACTCGTGCTGTACTTCTATCCGAAGGACAACACGCCGGGCTGCACGACCGAAGGGCTGCAGTTCCGCGATCTCTATCCGAAGTTCAAGAAAGCCGGTGCGGAAGTCATCGGCGTGTCGCGCGACAGCCTGCGCTCGCATGACAACTTCAAGGCAAAGCTCGAACTGCCGTTCCCGCTGATTTCCGATGCCGACGAAGCGCTGTGCGCGCTGTTCGATGTCATCAAGATGAAGAAAATGTATGGCAAGGAAGTGCGCGGAATCGAGCGCTCGACGTTCCTGATCGACGCCGACGGCGTGCTTCGCCAGGCATGGCGCGGCATCAAGGTACCGGGCCATGTGGACGACGTGCTAAGTGCTGTACAAGCGCTTTGAGGCGCGTTATATTGGGCCGCAATGAATGCCAGTTCGCCCCATATTTCTCGTAGCTGCGCCGGTGCTCGATGCGATGCTTTCCGGCACTTGACGCGCATCACGACCGTATCAGCCGAGCCGCATGTCCCTGTCGACGGGGCAGCGGCTTTTTTTATGGATTGCGCGCCGGCCCTCGGTCCGGCCCTCACCCCGTCAAGGAGCTGATCGACACTTAGGCGAACCGGCTAGACGAACTTCCTGTGCGCCACCGCGCGCAAACTGCATGCGTCTACGTCACGCAGGATGCGATCAGCGGCGCACGCCATGCGACACGATTCCTCCCGAGGGACACCATGCCTTTGCCTACTCCCCCCAGCAAGCTCGGCAGCCTGCTGCCGCCCGACGAATACAAGGTGAAAGCGCGGCCCGCGAAAGCCGCGAAGAAATCCGCCGAAGGGGACGCATCCACAGCCGGTGACTACGGTCCGGCGAGCGTGGCCCAACCGATGATCGAAGCCGCGAACACGGCCGCGCCGCTGCGCGCCGTCGCGTCTTCGGCGCAGGAAACCGCGAGCGCACCCGCGCGCGGTCGCAAGACCAAACAGACGGCCGCACTGTTGCAACCGATGCCGACACCCGCCGAACCCGCGGCGCCGGTCGTCGCGCGCAACGACAAGCCGGCCGCCGGCAAACCGGCCGCGGCACCCGCGCGCGACACGGGCGCTGCGACGAAATCGCGCAGCCGCAAGGCCGCCGAAGCCGAACAGCAGAAACTGTTCGTGCTCGACACCAACGTGCTGATGCACGACCCGAGCAGCCTCTTCCGCTTCGAGGAACACGACGTCTATCTGCCGATGATGACGCTCGAGGAACTCGACAACCACAAGAAGGGGATGTCCGAAGTCGCGCGCAACGCACGCCAGGTCAGCCGCACGCTCGACGCGCTGGTCGCCGACGCGGGCCCGATCACGGCCGGCATTCCGCTGTCACGCCTCGGCAGCCGCGAGGCGGTCGGCCGCCTGTACTTCCAGACGAAGCTCACCGACATCGCGCCCGTCGAAGGCTTGCCCGAAGGCAAGGCCGACAACCAGATCCTCGGCGTCGTGCGCGCGCTGCAGCGCGACCGGCCGGACCGTCAGGTCGTGCTGGTGTCGAAAGACATCAACATGCGGATCAAGGCGCATGCGCTCGGCCTACCCGCTGAAGACTACTTCAACGACCAGGTGCTCGAGGATTCGGATCTCCTGTACAACGGCGTGCGCGAGCTGCCGCAGGATTTCTGGACCAAGCATGCGAAGGGCATGGAGAGCTGGCAGGACACGAAGACGGGCACCACGTACTACCGCGTGACGGGCCCGCTCGTCGCGTCGATGCTCGTCAACGAGTTCGTCTATCTCGAGCCGCAGAACGGCGAGCCGACGTTCCATGCGATCGTCCGCGAACTGAACGGCAAGACGGCGCTGCTGCAAACGCTGCGCGACTACAGCCACCACAAGAACAACGTGTGGGGCATCACCGCGCGCAACCGCGAGCAGAATTTCGCGCTGAACCTGCTGATGAACCCGGAGATCGACTTCGTCACGCTGCTCGGCCAGGCCGGTACCGGCAAGACGCTCGTCGCGCTCGCGGCCGGCCTCGCGCAGGTGCTCGACGACAAGCGCTACAACGAGATCATCGTGACGCGCGCGACCGTGCCCGTCGGCGAGGACATCGGCTTCCTGCCCGGTACCGAGGAAGAGAAGATGCAGCCGTGGATGGGCGCATTCGACGACAACCTCGAAGTGCTGCAGAAGACCGACGACGCCGCCGGCGAATGGGGGCGTGCCGCGACGCAGGAACTGATCCGTTCACGCCTGAAGGTGAAGAGCATGAACTTCATGCGCGGCCGCACGTTCGTCGACAAGTACCTGATCATCGACGAGGCGCAGAACCTGACGCCGAAGCAGATGAAGACGCTCGTCACGCGCGCGGGCCCGGGCACGAAGATCGTGTGCCTCGGCAACATCGCGCAGATCGACACGCCTTACCTGACCGAAGGCAGCTCGGGGCTCACGTACGTCGTCGACCGCTTCAAGGGCTGGGGCCACAGCGGCCACGTGACGCTCGCGCGCGGCGAACGCTCGCGACTCGCCGACTACGCGTCGGACATCCTGTAACGCGACAGGCCGGCCCGTCGGCCGGCTGTCGACGCATCGCGGCGCTCCGTTTCCGGAGCGCCGTTTTTATTTTTGGGGTCTGAAACGTTGGTCATGCATCGTTACGCAACAGCCGCACTTACGCGCGAAACTTCAAGTAAATTCTCAGGAACGGTTGCTTAAGCCCCGCCGGAACGTCTACCATCGGGTCTGTCTGTTGTCATACGATTCGCGAGCGTCCCGCGCTCGCCCGCCTTGTCATGCTTCGAATCTGGGTTCCCGTTGCTGTCGTTTCACTGCTTGCGGCCTGCTCCAGCGTGCCGCCGCAGTCGGCATCGCGCCCCGCGTCGGGCATGAAGATCACGACGCCGCGCGCATTCCCCGCCCCCGCCAATTTCCCGAAGTTCGTCGATCACAGCGTCGGCCAGGAAGAAATTTCGATCCAGGCGATGAGCCTCGTCGGCGTCCCGTATCGCTGGGGCGGCAACACGCCGACGAGCGGCTTCGACTGCAGCGGGCTCGTGCGCTACGTGATCGGCCGCGCAGCGGACGTGAACCTGCCGCGCACGACCGCCGACATGAGCGGCCGCGGCATATCGGTCGAGCCCGACCAGATCGCGCCGGGCGACCTGATCTTCTTCAACACGACCGGACGGCCGCATTCGCACGTCGGCATCTACGTCGGCAAGCTGCGCTTCGTCAACGCACCGTCGACGGGCGGCACCGTGCGGCTCGACTATCTGACGAACCCGTACTGGGCCAAGCGTTTCGACGGCATTCGCCGCGTCGCGCCGCCGCGCGGGGCACCTACGCCGTTCGATGCGCCGACCTACGAGGCAAAGCGCGACGAGCCGCGCAGCGCGCCGGTCGTTGCGCCCGCCCCTGTCGTCGTGACTGCCGCCGCGCCGCGGCAGCCGGCCTATACGCAGTCGCAAGCCGCCGTGACCCGGGCGCCTGCCCCGGTCATGCCGGCCGCGCAGGCCGTGTCGACCGCCGCGGTCGCGCCCGCAGCCGCGGCGGCCGATCCGTATGAACCTCCGCCGGCGCGCATGCAGACGGCTCAGCAGCAGGCAACTTCCGTGAGCGACGGCACGGGCACAGCCGCCGCCACCATGACCGCGAATGCAGCGCCAGCCGGTCCGGCCGAGGTCGGCACCCAGATTCCGACGACGGCACTGACGGCCGCCCAGGCTGCCGCCTTCGATGCGGAGCCGCCACCCGCCGTCGCGGCGACGTCACCGCGCGGCACCGAACCAGCCCCCGTGCAGGTATTGCGCGCGTCGACGCAATCTGCCCCCGTCAGCCCGCGCACAGCCAGCGCAGACGATCCGATTGCCCGGTTCGCGAACGGAAGTTACTAGCCCGCTTCGCGTTCGCCTGCGATCACGCGCGACTACAAACCCGCCATTCGCCGCATATTTCCGCTGCCCAAAAAGGAAAATGCGCCGCAGCCTTTCGGCTTGCGGCGCATTTCATGTCCGTTCGACAGTGCGGTCGATCAGAAGATCTGGTGGCCGAGCCACCATCCACCGGCCGCGAACAGCGCGGCCGCCGGCAGCGTGAGCACCCACGCCCACACGATGTTGCCGGCCACACCCCAGCGCACGGCCGACAGCTTCTGCGTCGCGCCGACGCCGACGATCGCGCCGGTGATCGTGTGCGTGGTCGACACCGGAATGCCGAGGAACGATGCGAGGAACAGCGTCATCGCGCCACCGGTTTCCGCGCAGAAACCGCCGACCGGCTTGAGCTTCGTAATCTTCTGGCCCATCGTGCGCACGATGCGCCAGCCGCCGAACAGCGTGCCGAGACCCATCGACAGGTAGCACGCGCCGATCACCCACGCGGGCGGCGCATCGGCGGTCGCCGATGCATAGCCCGATGCGATCAGCAGCATCCAGATGATGCCGATCGTCTTCTGCGCGTCGTTGCCGCCGTGGCCCAGGCTGTACAGCCCGGCCGACAGCAGCTGCAGCCGGCGGAAACGCCGGTCGACCTTGCTGGGCGCGGTTCGGAAATACAGCCACGACACGCCGAGCATGAACAGCGAACCGAGAATGAAGCCGAGCAGCGGCGAAATGAAGATGAACGCGATGGTCTTCAGCAATCCGTCGATGTTCAGCGAAGCCCAGCCCGACTTGGCGAGCGCCGCGCCGACGAGGCCGCCGATCAGCGCATGCGACGAACTCGACGGGATCCCGTAGTACCACGTGATCACGTTCCAGCCGATCGCACCGACCAGCGCGCCGAACACCACATAGTGGTCGACGATCTCGGGATCGATGGTGCCTTTACCGACGGTCTGCGCGACTTTCAGGTGGAAGATGAAATACGCGATGACGTTGAACGCCGCCGCGAACACCACGGCTTGCTGGGGCTTCAGCACCCCGGTGGACACGACGGTGGCGATCGAGTTCGCCGCGTCGTGAAAGCCGTTCATGAAGTCGAATACGAGCGCGACGAGCACCAGCGTCGCGACCATCCAGAGGGCGAGTTGTATCGAATGCATCGTGGTCCGCTCAGGCGTTTTCCAGCACGATGCCTTCGATGATGTTCGCGACGTCCTCGCACTTGTCGGTGATCTCTTCGAGCAGCTCGTAGATCGCCTTCAGCTTGATGAGCGTCTTCACGTCGTCTTCCTCGCGGAACAGCTTCGACATCGCCGCGCGCAGCACGCGATCGGCCTCCGATTCCCAGCGGTCGATCTCCTCGCACTGCTTGAGGATCTGCGCGGACTGCTTCATGTCGGAAAGCAACCCGACCGCCTGCTGCACGTGCTGGGCGGACTGCGTGACGATGTGCGCGAGCTGGCTCGCCTCGGACGTGACGGACTGCACGTCGTACAGCGACACGGCGGTCGCGACGTCTTCCATCAGGTCGAGGATGTCGTCCATCGTCGTGATCAGCTTGTGGATCTCGTCGCGATCGAGCGGCGTGATGAAAGTCTTGTGCAGCAGATCGATCGCCTCGTGCGTGAGCTTGTCAGCGGCCTTCTCGGCAATTTGCACGTTTTGCTTGTGAATCTCGGCGTCGGCGAGATTGTCGATCAGCAGTTCGAGCTCGCGGCCACCGGAAACGATGTGCTTCGCGTGCGCGTTGAAGAGTTCAAAGAACTTGCCCTCGGTGGGCATGAATCGACCGAACATGGGATTCCTGAGAGATTGTCAAACTACTGTCACGAAAACGGGCGACATTGTACCGTTTTCGGTCGCGCCGCGACGCGCGCACATGCGCACGCCGGGATTGGATACAACGTTTGGCGATTTAGGGCTTTACAACCGGCGCTACTCGCCGTAGAAAGTCTGCGCCCCCGCAAAATTGTCGAACTTCGTGTATTGCCCCAGGAACGTGAGTCGAACGGGGCCGATCGGGCCGTTACGTTGCTTGCCGATGATGATTTCGGCCGTGCCTTTGTCGGGGCTGTCCGGGTTGTAAACTTCGTCACGGTAAATGAACAGGATCACGTCCGCATCCTGCTCGATTGCGCCCGATTCGCGCAAATCGGACATCACCGGACGCTTGTTCGGGCGCTGTTCGAGGCCGCGGTTCAACTGCGACAGCGCGATCACCGGCACGTCGAGTTCCTTCGCGAGACTCTTCAGCGATCGCGAGATTTCCGAGATTTCGGTCGCGCGGTTCTCGCCCTGCGACGAACCCGACATCAGCTGCAGGTAGTCGACGATGATCAGGCCGAGCTTGCCGCACTGCCGCGCCAGACGCCGTGCGCGCGAGCGCAATTCCATCGGGTTCAGGCCGCCCGTCTCGTCGATGAAGAGCTGCGCCTCGCTCATCTTCTGCACCGCGTGCGTCAGCTTCGGCCAATCCTCGTCCGTCAGGCGGCCGGTACGCATCCGGTGCTGGTCGAGCCGGCCGATCGAGCCGAGCATACGCATCACGAGCTGGGTGCCCGGCATTTCCATCGAGAACACCGCGACCGGCAGGCCGTACTCGACCGCGACGTATTCGCCGATGTTCATCGAAAAGGCGGTCTTACCCATCGACGGTCGTCCCGCGACGATGATCAGTTCGCCGCCGTGCATCCCGGAGGTCATCCGGTCGAGGTCGACGAAGCCCGTCGGCGTGCCCGTGACGTCGCTCGGGTTCGCGGTGTGGTACAGCGTATCGATGCGCTCGACGACCTGCGTGAGCAGCGGGCCGATCTCGAGGAAGCCCTGATTGCCCCGCGCGCCCTCTTCGGCGATCGAGAACACCTTCGACTCGGCCTCGTCGAGCAGCTGGCGGACTTCCTTGCCCTGCGGGTTGAACGCATCGGCCGAGATTTCGTCGGCAACCGACACGAGCCGGCGCAGCACCGCACGGTCGCGCACGATTTCCGCATAACGGCGGATGTTCGCGGCGCTCGGCGTGTTCTGCGCGAGGGCGTTCAGGTACGCGAGGCCGCCGACGTCGTCGGCCTTGCCGGACGTGGTCAGCGCTTCGTACACGGTCACGACGTCGGCCGGGCGCGTCGACGCGATCAGCCGGCCGATGTGCTCGTAGATGATCCGGTGATCGTAGCGATAGAAATCGCCCTGCGACAGGAAGTCGGCAATCCGGTCCCATGCCGCGTTGTCGAGCAACAGGCCGCCGAGCACCGACTGTTCGGCTTCGACCGAATGCGGCGGGACTTTCAGCGATTCGATTTGGGGATCTTGCGGCGCGTTCATGGGTTGGGATTATCGCGAATAGATCACGGCAGCGCTACCGCTCCGGCGATCGGGCAATAAAAAAGGCAGGCCCCGGTTGCCCGGGCGCCTGCCCTTGTCCGGACGACGGAAGCCGCCCGGAAAGCTTGCATACGCTTACGCGTGGTCGCCGATCACGTTGATCGTGACGTCGACGACGACGTCCGTGTGCAGCGCGACCTGGACGTTGTGCTCGCCGATCATCTTCAGCGGGCCTTCCGGCATGCGAACTTGCAGCTTCTCGACTTCGAAACCTGCCTTCTTCAGCAGTTCCGCGACGTCGCCGTTCGTGACCGAGCCGAACAGACGGCCGTCAACGCCCGACTTCTGCGTGATTTCGAACGACTGGCCGTTCAGCTTCTCGCCGACTGCCTGCGATGCTGCCAGCTTTTCAGCGGCGATCTTTTCGAGTTCAGCGCGGCGCACTTCGAATTCGGCGATCGCTTCCTTCGTTGCACGGCGAGCCTTGCGGTTCGGGATCAGGAAGTTGCGAGCGTAACCGTCCTTGACCTTGACGATGTCGCCGAGGTTGCCCAGATTGGCGACTTTTTCCAACAGAATGATTTGCATTCGAATTCTCCTTATGGCGTCGCCGAGTTACGCCTTGTGCTGATCGGTGTACGGCAGCAGCGCGAGGAAACGCGCACGCTTGATTGCCGTGTCGAGCTGACGCTGATAGTGCGCCTTCGTACCCGTCAGACGCGCCGGCGTGATCTTGCCGTTTTCGCCGATGAAGTCCTTCAGCGTTTCCGTGTCCTTGTAGTCGATCTGCTCGACGCCTGCGGCCGTGAAACGGCAGAACTTCTTGCGCTTGAAGAGCGGGTTTTGTTGCTGACGACGCTTGTCGAATTTCTTACCAGTCGGGCGGGGCATGATTTCAGTCCTTTCCAATGTCCTGCAATGCTGTGATGTGAAACACCAAGGTTCTCGCGTTGCGGCTTTTCTTTGCCAGGAAGCCCGTGAACAGCGTTTCGACGCCCATTTCACGGCTTTCCAGCCTGCCGCTCGCCTCACCGGCCGCCACCGCCTCGATCGTCATTTCGACCTGACGGGGAATGCCTGCTTCGACGACTTCCGTGCGGTGATGCAATGTGGCGCTTGCGATCGGAACACCTGCCGGCGTATATCGCACCGGTGCGCGTTCGACGACGCTTGCCGTCAATTGCAACCTGTTCACGTGAGTGGCGCGCTCCTTGATGGCTTAATGAATGACGAACTTAAGCCTGCGCTTCGGTCGGCTGAGCTGCAGCCGCCTTCTTGGCTTCTTCGCGCTGAACTTCCTTCATCATCGGCGACGGGCCGGTTTCGGCCTTCTTCATCTTGACGATGAGGTGGCGCAGCACGGCGTCGTTGAACTTGAACGCGTGTTCGAGTTCGTCGAGCGTCGTCTGGTCGCACTCGATGTTCATGCAGACGTAGTGAGCCTTCGCGAGTTTCTCGATCATGTAGGCCAGTTGGCGACGGCCCCAGTCTTCGACACGGTGGATCTGGCCGCCGTGCGACGTGATCGTGGTCTTGTAACGCTCGATCATCGCGGGCACTTGCTCGCTCTGATCGGGGTGCACGATGAATACGATTTCGTAATGACGCATTACACACTCCTTGTGGATTAAAGCCACCCGGGCGTCTGAACCGGTGTGGCAAGTGAGAAGCCGAAGATTCTAACCCGGATACGGGGCGCATGCAAGACCAATCGACGATTGGCGCGCGGATTCGGCCATGTTTTCAAAGACTTGAAGGGGCGAGACCGGACAGCCGGACCGTTCTTCGGCCTTTTCCCCGGTCAGGGTCGGAACGCAAGCGTGCGGCGGGCCCGCAGCCCGCCGTCGTGGCGTCATTCGCTGCGCGTGCCGGCCAGCCGCGCGTCGAGCGCGGTCCTGAACGCCGCAAGTGCCGACGGCTCGGCGTCGGTCACGGCCCACCACGTCATCCCGGCCGCATCCCAGCGGTCGAGCGCATAACCCTGCGACACGGTCGAGTACGGCGCCCCCGGCCCTTCCCCGGCCGGCCGCACATAGACGTCGATCACGTGCTGCCGGTAACGGTAGACTAGCACCGCGACACGGCGGCGTCCGACGTAGTCGAGCCGGCCGCCGACCAGCGCGAAGCCGTTCGCCGCGAGATCCTCGACCGGCGGCGCATAGTCGAGCCGGCCGTTGAACCACGGCTTGACCGTGTGCCGGTCGGTCGAGATCACGTCGATGTCGCGTGCCGACAGGTCGGCACGCACGTGGCTCGACACGAGTTCGTCGATCGTGCGATCGGTGTCGGCGTGACGCGCGGACACCACCATCCCGCCGGCCGCGGCAAGCGCCACCAGCAACGCGACGCCCCAGCCGAGGCCGGGCAATGCCGCGAAGCGCGGCCCGGCGCCGGCCGTGGCCGGGCGTGCCGCCCCGCCAAGCCCCGGCAACCAGGACAACCCGTTACGCCCGCGCGGCCGCCGCTGCGGCTGCGATCGGGATCCGGATTGCGGCTCCGCCCGCGCCTGCTCGCGGGCAGGCGCGTCGGCCGCGGCAGGCAGGCTCGCAAGAATGCTCGCCCGCAACGCATCCGGCGCACGGTGATAGTCGGCCTGACGCACGGCCTGCACCAGCGTGACGATCCGTTCGCGTTCCTGGCGACACACGTCGCACCCTTCGACATGCTGCTGGACCCGCAACGCGTCGGGCGCCGACAGCTCGCGGTCGACGTCCGCGTCCAGCAACGCTCGCGCTTCGTTACAGTCCATCGATAGCCTCCGATGCGGTTCCGCCTGCCGGCGTACGGCCCGGCCTGCCTTCGGCCGCCGGTGCCGGCGGGCCGCCCAGCAGCGCGGCGAGCTTGCGCCGGCCGCGTGCGAGCCGCGACATCACCGTGCCGACCGGCACATCCGCGATCGCCGCGATCTCGCGGTAGCTCAGGTCCTCCATCTCGCGCAGCACCAGCACCTCGCGGTATTCGGGCGGCAGCTTCGCGAGCGCCGCGTTCACGAGCCGCACGTTCTCGCCGCGCAGCAGGTGCGCGAGCGGGTCGTCGGTGGCGGGCTGCCAGTCGTCGGGCACGTCGGTGTCGTCCAGCGTGTCGGGCAGCGCGACCTCGTGCGCATGCGTGCGGCGCCGCCACTCCGTGTACCAGGTGTGGCGCACGATCGTCAGCAGCCACGGCCGCGCGTTGTCGCCGCGACACGAATCGACGAAGCGCAACGCACGCATGCACGCGTCCTGGACGACGTCGTCCGCATCACCGGCGTTACCGCTCAGCCAGCGTGCGAGGTTGTACGCGGCGTCGAGATGCGGCAGCACGAGCGCGCGAAACCGCTCGCCGCGCGCGACCGCGTCGTCTGCCACCCGTTCTTCGACCGCCTGTCCGGCTTGCCCCACATGGCCTCCCTGGTCCCGGCGGCCGATGCCGCGCCCGTTCCGCGCACGGCGCCCGGACAGACCGGCAACGTGCGTGCTCGATGACCATACCGTTGCTGCGTCGAGTTTATTCCCGCGCCGGGCGCATGAAGCGTAAAAAAATCGCCGGGCCTCCCGCCTGCCGTTACGGCGTGGTGCTCCAGTAACCGGGGCGCGCATACGCGGCGCGCAGGTAGTCGATGAAATAGCGCACGCGCGCCGGCACGTAGCGCTGCTGCGGATAGACCGCGAGGATGTCGTAATCGGGCAGCGCGTATTCGTCGAGCACGGTCTCGAGCTCGCCCGTCTCGAGCTGCGCGGCGATTTCCCACGTCGAGCGCCAGCCCAGCCCGAGCCCCTCGGCCACCCAGCGGTGCAGCAGCTCGCCGTCGTTGCAGTCGAGGTTGCCGGCCACGCGCATCGTCGCGATCTTGCCATGGCGCTGGAAATACCAGCCGCGGTTCTGCCCGCCCTGCAGGTTGAACGCCAGGCAGTTGTGCCTGAGCAGGTCGTCGAGCGACTTCGGCCGGCCGTGCTGGCGGAAATACTCGGGCGTGCCGCACACGACGCGCCGGTTCGACGCGAGCTTCACCGCGACGAAGTTCGGATCGACGGCACCGCCGATCCGGATCGACAGGTCGTAGCCTTCGCGCACGAGATCGACGACGCGGTCGGTCAGGTTGAACGACAGCTGCATCTCGGGCTTGTCGGCCAGAAAGCCCGGCGCGTGCGGCGCGACGTGCTTGCGCCCGAATGCGGCCGGCGCCGACACGATCAGGTGCCCGCTGACCGCGCGCCGCCCGGCGGCCAGTTCGTTCTCGGCCTGGTCCCATTCGGACAGCAGCCCGCGGCAGCGCTCGAGGAACGCCGCGCCCTCCTCGCTGACCACCAGCCGCCGCGTCGAGCGGTACATCAGCTTCACGCCGAGCCGCTTCTCGAGCGCGTCGATGCGCCGCCCGAGCACGACCGGCGACACGCCCTCCTCGAGCGCCGCCGCCGCGAGGCTGCCGGCATCGGCCACGCGCACGAACGTCTCGATCTGCTTGAAGCGATCCATCTCCCGTCTCCGTCTCTGTTCCGGCTCCGGCGGAAAGCCCCGCCCGGCCGTCATTCCATACTTTTAGTTTCGAAAAAAGCGACTTCGGCGGATCTTATCAAACCTTTCCTGCATCCCTAAAGTGTCCCCAACAGACCCATTCGCAAGATCCAACCCATTCAAGGAGACATTCATGGCCAAGATGAGAGCCGTCGACGCAGCTGTGCTCGTGCTCGAGAAGGAAGGCATCCAGACCGCGTTCGGCGTGCCGGGTGCGGCGATCAACCCGTTCTACTCGGCGATGCGCAAGTCCGGCGGCATCAGCCACGTGCTGGCCCGCCACGTCGAAGGCGCGTCGCACATGGCCGAAGGCTTCACGCGTGCGGCCCCGGGCAACATCGGCGTGTGCATCGGCACGTCGGGCCCGGCCGGCACCGACATGATCACCGGTCTCTATTCCGCATCCGCCGACTCGATCCCGATCCTCGCGATCACGGGCCAGGCACCGCGTGCCCGCCTGTACAAGGAAGACTTCCAGGCCGTCGACATCGAATCGATCGCGAAGCCCGTCACCAAGTGGGCCGTCACCGTGCGCGAACCGGCGCTGGTGCCGCGCGTGTTCCAGCAGGCATTCCACCTGATGCGCTCGGGCCGCCCGGGCCCGGTGCTGGTCGACCTGCCGATCGACGTGCAGCTCGCCGAAATCGAGTTCGACATCGACACCTATGAACCGCTGCCGGTCTACAAGCCCGCGGCCACCCGCGCGCAGATCGAGAAGGCGCTCGCAATGCTCAACGACGCGGACAAGCCGCTGATCGTGTCGGGCGGCGGCGTGCTCAACGCGGCGGCGGAAGACCTGCTCGTCCAGTTCGCCGAAACGATCGGCGTGCCGGTGATCCCGACGCTGATGTCGTGGGGCGCGATTCCGGACGACCACCCGCTGATGGCCGGCATGGTCGGCCTGCAGACGTCGCACCGCTACGGCAACGCGACGCTGCTCGCCTCGGACTTCGTGCTGGGCATCGGCAACCGCTGGGCGAACCGTCACACGGGCAGCGTCGAGGTCTATACGAAGGGCCGCAAGTTCGTGCACGTCGACATCGAGCCGACGCAGATCGGCCGCGTGTTCGGCCCGGATCTCGGCATCGTGTCGGACGCCAGGGCCGCGCTGGAACTGTTCGTCGCGGTCGCGCAGGAATGGAAGGCCGCCGGCAAGCTGAAGGATCGCAGCGCATGGGTTGCCGACTGCCAGGCACGCAAGCGCACGCTGCAGCGCAAGACGCACTTCGACAACGTGCCGGTCAAGCCGCAGCGTGTGTACGAAGAGATGAACAAGGTGTTCGGCCGCGATACCTGCTACGTCAGCACGATCGGCCTGTCGCAGATCGCCGCCGCGCAGTTCCTGCACGTGTTCAAGGCACGCAACTGGATCAACTGCGGCCAGGCGGGCCCGCTCGGCTGGACGATCCCCGCCGCGCTCGGCGTGCGTGCCGCCGACCCGAGCCGCCCGATCGTCGCGCTGTCCGGCGACTACGACTTCCAGTTCATGATCGAGGAACTCGCAGCCGGCGCGCAATTCAAGCTGCCGTACGTGCACGTCGTCGTGAACAACTCGTACCTCGGCCTGATCCGTCAGGCGCAGCGTGCGTTCGACATGGACTACTGCGTGCAGCTCGCGTTCGACAACGTGAATGCGCCGGAACTGAACGGCTATGGCGTCGACCACGTGGCCGTCGCGGAAGGCCTCGGCTGCAAGGCGCTGCGCGTGTTCAAGCCGGAAGAGATCGAGCCGGCGCTGCGCCAGGCGCAAACGCTCGCGGAAGAATTCAGCGTGCCGGTGGTCGTCGAAGTGATCCTCGAGCGCGTGACGAACATCTCGATGGGTACCGAAATCGACGCGATCAACGAATTCGAGGATCTCGCCGAAAAGGCCGAGCACGCACCGACCGCGATCTCGATGCTCGACTGAACCGCACGACATTTTTGACTGACCGACCGAAGAGGCTTAGCTCATGCCGAAGTTTGCTGCAAACCTGACCATGCTGTTCAACGAAGTGCCGTTCCTCGACCGCTTCAAGGCGGCCGCCGATGCGGGCTTCGACGCCGTCGAGTTCCTGTTCCCGTACCCGTACGCGAAAGAGGAACTCGCCGAACGGCTCGAGACGCATCGCCTGCGCCTCGTGCTGCACAACCTGCCCGCCGGCAACTGGGACCAGGGCGAGCGCGGCATCGCGTGCCTGCCCGATCGCGTCGGCGAGTTCCAGGAAGGTGTCGGCCGCGCGATCGAGTACGCGAAGGCGCTGAAGGTGCCGCAGCTGAACTGCCTCGTCGGGATTCCGTCGGCGAGCACGGCGCGCGACAAGACTTTCGTCACGATCGTCGACAACCTGCGCTTTGCCGCCGACGCGCTGAAGCGCGAAGGCATCCGCCTGCTCGTCGAGCCGTGCAACAGCTTCGACATCCCGGGTTTCGCGCTGAACCGCTCGTCGGAAGGGCTCGACGTGATCCGCGCGGTCGGCTCGGACAACCTGTTCCTGCAGTACGACATCTATCACATGCAGCGCATGGAAGGCGAACTGGCCGCGACGATCGAACGCAACCTCGCATCGATCGGCCACGTCCAGCTCGCGGACAACCCGGGCCGCAACGAGCCGGGCACGGGCGAGATCAACTACGCATTCCTGTTCGCGCTGCTCGACCGGCTCGGCTATGCCGGCTACGTCGGCTGCGAATACAAGCCCCGCACCACCACGACGGAAGGCCTCGGCTGGCTGCAAAGCGTCGCCGGCTGCGCACCGGGCTCGGCGCGTCGCGCCGCCTGAGATCCGCCCTTTCCGCATACGCCCCTATAGGAGACTTTCACATGGCAACCATCGGTTTCATCGGCCTCGGCATCATGGGCGCGCACATGGCGCGCAACCTGCTCAAGGGTGACCACCAGCTCGTCGTGAACGGCGCGTTCCCGATTCCCGACGACCTGCGCACGAGCGCGAAGGTCGTCGCGAATTCGACCGAAGTCGCACGGAACGCGGACATCATCATCTCGATGGTGCCGGATACGCCGGACGTGCGTGACGTGCTGTTCGCCGACGACGGCGTCGCGAAGGGCCTGACGGCCGGCAAGCTCGTGATCGACATGAGCTCGATCTCGCCGCTCGACACGCAGGAATTCGCGAAGCAGATCAACGCGCTCGGTTGCGACTACCTCGACGCGCCGGTGTCCGGCGGCGAAGTCGGCGCCCGCGAAGCGACGCTGACGATCATGGTCGGCGGCCCGGAGGCGGCATTTGAGCGCGCGAAGCCGCTGTTCGAGAAGATGGGCAAGAACATCACGCTCGTCGGCGACAACGGCGCGGGCCAGACCTGCAAGGTCGCGAACCAGATCATCGTCGCGCTGAACATCGAAGCCGTCGGCGAAGCGCTGTTGTTCGCCGCACGTTCGGGCGCGGATCCGGAGCGCGTGCGCCAGGCGCTGATGGGCGGCTTCGCCGCGTCGCGCATCCTCGAAGTGCACGGCGCGCGGATGACGAAGCGCACGTTCGATCCGGGCTTTCGCATCGAGCTGCACCAGAAGGACCTGAACCTCGCGCTCGACGGCGCACGCAAGCTCGGCCTCGCGCTGCCGCATACCGCGAGCGCGCAGCAGCTGTTCAGCGTGTGCGCATCGCACGGCGGCAAGGCATGGGATCACTCGGCACTCGTGCGCGCGCTCGAGATCATGTCGAACTTCGAGATCGAGAAGACGGCGGGCTGAACGCATGCCGCCTGGCGCGGCTTGCTTCCGATGATGCAGTAACGCGCGGTCCGTCGCGATGACGGACACGCGAATGACACACGCGACCGGCACGGCCGGTCGCATCGATGCGCGAGACACGCGCGCATCACGGTGGGGCGCCCCGCCCTGCACTGCCGACGGCATGCGGGACGGGGCGAAAAACGCCGCTCTGGGCTGAGAGCGGCGTGGTGGGGTCCGCAGCGGCACCCGGCGACGCCGGGGAAGCCTTGGTCGGTCAGACGTCGTCGTCGGGTGTCCGCCTGTCGGATTTCGCGTATTACATTTCTTTACGTTCGAGCGTGCGATTTTTCATGCAATCGTCGCGATGAACGCCTACACTTTCGCCACGCCTTTCGAGAAAACCGCCGCGCTTGCGGTCACTTCCGGTGACCGCGCCCAGCGCGGTGTTTTTTTCGCCACTTCACGGCGCGTTTTCTTTTCAACCACCCAAGGAGTGCAACGATGGGTCTTCTTTCGTTTATCAAAGAGGCGGGTGAAAAACTGCTGGGTCATGCCGACGCGCAAGCAGCGGAAGATCCGAATGCCGCAAACCAGACCGCGGCCGATGCCATCAAGAACTACATCAACACGCAGGGTCTCGATACGTCGAACCTGACCGTGGCGTTCGACGGCGCATCGCGCACCGTGACGCTGTCGGGCAGCGTCGCCGACCTCGACACGAAAGCGAAGGTCAAGGTCGCGGCCGGCAACGTGCAGGGCGTCGCGGGCGTCAACGACGACGATCTGCAACCGGACGATCCGGAAGTGCAGTACCACGACGTGAAGCCGGGCGACACGCTGTCGGCGATCGCCAAGGAAGTATATGGCGACGCGAACAAGTACCCGGCGATCTTCGAGGCGAACAAGCCGATGCTGTCGAGCCCGGACCGGATCTACCCGGGCCAGAAGCTCGTGATTCCGCCGCAGTCCTGAGCATTCGTGCAGCACTGACGCAAAAAAGGCAGGCCGCTCGGCCTGCCTTTTTCATGGGCGACGCGCGCCGTGCAATCGGCGCGTGTCGGTCATCGCGTCATCGAATCACAGCGTATCGAACGCGCGTTGCAATGCGTCGCGATCGTGAATGCCGTTCGCGAGCGCGAGCATCAGCAGCACGCGCGCCTTGAACGGGTGCAGCGAACCCGCGCTCACGAAACCGAGTGCATCGTCGCTCGCGGCGCCGTTGCGCATCACGTGCCCCGACCCGACGCGCGACGCGCGCACCACCGCCACGCCCGCGTTCACCGCCTCGGCGAGCGCCGCCTGCAGCGTCGCATGGATCGAGCCGTTGCCGGTGCCGGCGACGACGAGACCGCGTACGCCGGCCGCGACGAGCGCGTCGACGGCCGTGCGCGTCACGCCCGCGTAGCTCGCAACGACCTCGACCGGCGGCCAGGTTGCCGCGATCGCCAGTTGCGCGTCGCGCGAACGCGTGACGTGGCGCGCGAATTCGACCCGGCCGTCCTGCACCCAGCCGAGTGCACCGAGTTCCGGCGACTGGAACGCGTCGACCGCATAGGTGCTCGTCTTCACCACGTCGCGCGCGCCGTGGATCCGGTTGTTGAACGCGACCAGCACGCCCTGCCCGCGCGCGGACGGATGCGCGGCCACCGTCACCGCATTCAGCAGGTTCAGCGGGCCGTCGGACGACAGCGCGGTCGCCGGCCGCATCGCGGCCGTCAGCACAACGGGCTTGTCGCCCCTGACGACCAGGTGCAGCGCATACGCGGTTTCCTCGAGCGTGTCGGTACCGTGGGTGATCACGATACCGTCGACCGCCGGGTCGGCCATCAGCGCGTCGATCCGCGCGGCGAGCGTGTTCCACAGCGGCAGCGCGAGATCCTTGCTGTCGATGCTGGCGACTTGCTCGGCGTCGATGCGCGCGACGGACGCGAGCGCCGGCACCGCGTCGACCAGGAAATTGACGCCGAGCGCGCCGGCCTGGTAGCCGGCCGTGCTGGCCGCGTCGGGCGCGGCGCCGGCAATCGTGCCGCCGGTGGCGAGCACGGCGATGCGCGGCAGGGCCGCCGCGGACGAAGGGGATGCGGGATTCGGAGTATTCATGGCCGCGATTGTAAAGGCTTGCGGCCGGTATCCGGCAGGTTCCGGCACGGCGGCCGGGGCCGGCCGCCGCACATCATGGTTTGCCCCGATCGTCCGGCCGGGTGCGCCGTCAACGGACGTGGTATCTGCAACGTTATAGGAAGTGCCGTTTTGGTGTTTTCACATTGATTGGCCATAATCGGATCGCCCCGCGCGATGCGGCCCCATGCTCATCGTGCGGTGCGTCGTGACGGCGTCGATAAAACGCAATTCACCCCATGGGAGTGTCGAAATGAAAATCCAATCGCTCGTAGCCGCAGTGCTTCTCGGCGGCATGCTGGCTTCCCCCGCATTCGCGGCGAACAGCCAGCAGGACAAGATGAAGGCCTGCAACACCCAGGCAGCCGGCAAGACGGGCGATGAACGCAAGGCGTTCATGAAGGACTGCCTGTCGGCGAAGCCCGCGAAGGCGATGACGCAGCAGGAAAAGATGAAGGCATGCAACACGCAGGCCACCGGCAAGAAGGGCGACGACCGCAAGGCGTTCATGAAGAGCTGCCTGAGCAATCAGCCGGCAGCCTGAGTTCCGGCGCTCCCGTATCGAATGCCGCGCACCGCTTCGGCGGGCGCGGCATTTTTGTTTTCGTTGCACGCGCATCGACGCGCCCGGCCCCGACCTCTCCCGCCCCGCTTTCCCGGCCCGCCGTGCCGGCGCCGCCACATGGTGCGGCAATTCGCCGCGATTTCTTCTATGATGGCTGCAACGCGGCCCATCCAAGTACAAGAAGCGCCATCGGGCCGCCCTCGAGACGGACGCGCACGCGCGTCAAACGGAGGCATGGATGGCATGGAGACAACACCGCTGGTTCCGCCGCTGGCTGATCGTGATCGTGTTCTGGGCCGTGCCCGTCGCGATCGTCGCCGTCCGCGAGATCCGCGAGGAAATGGCCTACAACAAGGCGGACCTGCAGCTCGCGCTGACCACCTGGCAGCTCACCGATGCGCAGCAGGCCGCCGGCGCCGCCGCGAAGTGCCACGGGGATCCTGACGAGGCGCGCGCGGCCGGCTGCCCGGCCGACGTGCTCGCCGCCAACGCGCCGCGCCAGCAGGCGGCCCGCGACGAATACGTGCTGCGCCGCAATACGCTCGCGGGCTACCTGTGGCATGCGTTCGTCGGCTACTGGGTCGTGCCGGCCGCGTTCCTGTTCGCGTGCGGCGTCGTGATCGCGCTGATCCGCCGCGTGCTGCGCCGCCCGCCGATCAAGCCGCCGGCTCCACCCGTTCCGCCCGTCACGCACTGATGCGCGCCGCAGGCGCCACCCACCGCACGATCGACCGCTGCGCCCGCATGCCGCCCCGCCCCCGGCGGCGCGCGGGCGCCTGATCGTCCGTTGGCACGCCGCGACACCCTCGCGCGATTTGACGCTTTTTGTTGCGCGGACGAAAAGGGGGTGTAATCCATTGTGATATAACTGCCGACGTGATCCGCTCCCTGAGCGAGACTCACTCCGAACGTCATCCGATGGAGAAGAACGATGCAAAAACGGAATCTTGTGCTGAAAGCCGCCGCTGCGCTCATCGTCGGTAGCCTCGCGCTCACCGGTTGCACCACCACCCCGGACAAGCCGGACAACGCCGCGACCAACGCGTCGAAGCGCCAGGCAATCGACTCGAGCGTCGACGCCACGCTGTCGCGCATGTACTCCACGGTCAAGGGTTCGCGGGAACTCGTCGCGAAGTCGCGCGGCGTGCTTGTCTTCCCGGACGTGATCCAGGCCGGCTTCATCGTCGGCGGCCAGTCCGGCAACGGCGCACTGCGCGTCGGCGGCAGCACGGTCGGCTACTACAACACGTCGTCGCTGTCGGTCGGCCTGCAGGCCGGTGCGCAGTCGAAGGCGATCGTGTTCCTGTTCATGACGCAGGAAGCGCTCGACGAATTCCGCGGCTCGGACGGCTGGGCCGCCGGCGCCGGCGCGTCGGTCGCGCTCGTGAAGATGGGCGCGAACGGCGCGGTCGACACGACCACGGCCACCGCACCGGTCCAGGTCGTCGTGCTGACGAACGCGGGCCTGATGGGCGACGTGTCGATCAACGGCACGAAGGTCTCGAAGCTGAAGATCTGACGCTCGCGTGCCGCCCGTGCGCACCGCGCGCGGGCCACGCACAAACGGCGATGTCCTCGCGGGCATCGCCGTTTTTTTTATCCGCGCGCGACGCGCGTCAGGTCGTCGAGTCGATGACCTTGAAGCGCGAGCGTTTCTGTGCGCGGATCACCGACTGGTAGACGTCGACATACTGCTGCGCCATGCGGCGCGACGTGAAGCGCGCCTCGAAGCGCTGCCGCACGCGCGCGCGCGGCAGCAGGTGCAGCCGGTTCACGGCGGCCACCGCGCTGATTTCATCCTCGACGATGAAACCCGACACGCCCTCGTCCACCACTTCGGGCACCGCGCCGCGATTGAACGCGATCACCGGCGTGCCGCACGACATCGCCTCGATCATCACGAGGCCGAACGGCTCCGGCCAGTCGATCGGAAACACCAGCGCATGCGCGCCCGACAGGAACTCGGCCTTCTGGTGATCGGCGATCTCGCCGATGTATTCGACGTGCGGCAACGCGAAAAGCGGCTTGATCTCGCGCTCGAAGTATTCCTGGTCGGCCGCATCGACCTTCGCGGCGATCCTGATCGGCAACCCGCACTGACGGGCGATGCGGATCGCCGTGTCGACGCGCTTTTCCGGCGAGATGCGGCCGAGGAACGCGAGATAGCGCGGCTCGACGGGCTGCGGCATGTACAGCGTATCGGGCAGCCCGTGGTAGACGGTCGTCAGCCATTTCGCCTGCGGCAGCGGCTGGCGCTGCGAGTTCGAAATCGAGATCACCGGCGCCGTGTTGAACGTGTCGAACACCGGTTGCTGCTCGGGCAGGTCGAGCCGGCCGTGCAGCGTCGTCACGTAAGGCGTTTCCTGCCGGTTGAAGACCGAGAACGAGTAGTAATCCATGTGGAAATGAAGCACGTCGAAGTCCTTCGCGCGGCGCGCGACCGTCTCCATCAGCAGCATGTGCGGCGCGACCCGGTCGCGGATCGACGAGTCGAGCCGCAGTGCACGCGGCCAGACCGGCTCGAGCTTCGCCCGCGTCGTCGAATCGCCGCTGGCGAACAGCGTCACGTCATGACCGAGCTCGACGAGCGCCTCGGTGATGTAGGACACGACGCGCTCCGTGCCGCCGTACAGCTTCGGCGGCACCGATTCGGTCAGCGGCGCGATCTGGGCAATTCTCATGGTCCACGTCTCCTGTGTCCTGTCCGTTGCGGCACGGCCGGCGGGCCCTTGCGCTTTCGCGCGCGGCTCGCCCCGATGCAGCGCCCGCCGGATATCTCCTCATTATTCGCGATCCGGTTGCCCGGAACCGCCCGTCTTTCATTTTATGGGTGTTGTTACAGGCAGGATACATTCCGCCTGCCATGCCGATATGGCCCCCGACACGACGATCGCGCCCGAACGCACGCCGCGCCGCCCGTCAGCGCGACGGCCACTTCCATGGCGGCAGGTCGCGCGTGCCCGCGTCGACGAGCCCCGTCGCGCCGAGCTGCTTGTCGAGCACCAGCGATTCGCAGCCGGCCTCGCGCTCGAGCGTCGCGATGAGCCGCGCCGCGTGCGACACGACCAGCACCTGCGAACGCTGCGCCGCCTGCGCGATCAGGCGGCCGAGCGCCGGCAGCAGATCGGGGTGCAGGCTGGTTTCGGGTTCGTTCAGCACCATCAGCGCCGGCGGCCGCGGTGTCAGCAGTGCCGCCGCGAGCAGCAGGTAACGCAGCGTGCCGTCCGACAGCTCGGCCGCCGCGAGCGGCCGCAGCAGCCCCGGCTGGCGCATCAGCACGTCGAAGCGGCCACGGCCGCCCGGATTGTCGATCTCAACCGACGCGCCCGGAAATGCGTCGTCGATCGCCGCATCGAGTGCCGCGCCGTCGCCGATTTCGCGAATCGTCTGCAGCGCGGCGGCCAGATCGGCGCCGTCGTCCGCGAGCACCGGCGTATGGGTGCCGACGTGCGATTGCCGCGCGGGTGCCTGCGCATCGGTGCGGAAATGGTCGTAGAAGCGCCACGAGCGGATCCGTTCGCGCACCGCGATCATTTCCGGCGCACCGGTCGGATCGGCGAACTCGGTCATCATGCTGTCGAAGCTCGCCACCGGCTGCGGAATCGTCTGCCAGACGCCGGTCGCGGTGCGCGCACGGATCTGCGCGCCCTGCCGGTCGACCAGCAGCGTCGACGGACGCAGCACCGCGCCGCCCCAGATGCACTCGCGCTTGACGACCGGATCGAGCGAGAACTGCGAGCGGCTCGGAATCGGCATGCCGAGATCGATCGAATAACCGAAATCGTCGCAGGCGAAACCGAGCTTCAGGCTCACGGGCCCCTTGCGCACCGTACCGGTAACCGGCGCGTCGCCGTCCAGCATCGCCCGCGAGAAGCGCTCGGGGCCGGCCCACAGCGTCGACGGCAACCCGCCTTCGCGCGCGAGGGACGGGATCACCCGCCCCTGTGCAGTGTCGGCGAGCAGTCGCAGCGCGCGGTACACGCTCGACTTGCCGCTGCCGTTCGGCCCCGTGACGACGTTGAGCGCCGCGAGCGGCACGATCAGCTCGCGCAGCGAGCGGTAATTGGCGATGGCAAGCGTTTTCAGCACGGTCATGACGATGGCGGGAGAGCCGCGTTCAGCGGCCTTCGACGGCCTGCGGGTCGGCCGCGGTGTTGGCCGCCGTACTGGCGGCAGGGGCGCGCGCGTGCGGCCGTTCGGGATTCGGCGCATCCGGCGCGGAATCGTGCGGATACAGTTCCATCCGGCTGCGCGGCAGGCATTGCGGATAGCGGTCCTGCAGATAGGCGATCAACCCTTCGCGCACGCGGCAACGCAGGTCCCAGCACGACGACGCGTCGGCCGCGCTGACGAGCGCGCGCAACTGCATCGTGCGCTCCGTCGCGTCGGTCACCTGCAGCACCTGCACGCGGCCGTCCCACTCGGGCGCCGCATGGACGAGCCGCGCGAGCTCCTCGCGCAGCGGTGCGAGCGGCGTACGGTAATCGACCGACAGGTAAACCGTGCCGATGATCTCCGAGCTGCTGCGCGTCCAGTTCGTGAACGGGTTCTCGATGATCCATTGCAGCGGCACGACGAGGCGCCGCTGGTCCCACAGCCGCACCGACACGAACGAACCGGTGATTTCCTCGATGCGCCCCCACTCGCCCTGGATCACGACCACGTCATCGAGCCGGATCGGCTGCGTGAGCGCGATCTGCAGCCCGGCGATCAGGTTGCCGAGCACCGGCCGCGCGGCGATACCGGCGACCAGGCCCGCGACGCCGGCCGACGCCAGCAGGCTCGCGCCCACCTGGCGCACGTTCGGGAACGTCATCAGCGCGGCGCCGGTGCCGATGATCACGATCAGCACCATCACGGTCCGCACGAGCACCTTGGCCTGCGTATGGATGCGCCGCGCCTGGAGGTTGTCGGCCGTATCGATCGGATGCGCCTGGATGATCGCGTCGCCGACGCCCGCCGCGAGCCGCACCAGCAGCCACGTGAGCGACACGATCGAGCCGACCGCGGCCGCGGTGCGCATGCCGCGCACGAACGACATGCCGTCGTCCGCCTGGACCCACACGAACTCGAGCGCCAGCAGCGCCAGCACGACGAGCGACGACTTGTCGATGTAGCGCAGGATCGCGCTCATCAGCGGATACGGCTGCGCGAGGCGCTTGACGATGCGTGCGCCGAGGCGGTGCACGACCGTGACGACCAGCATGACGATGACCGACACGGCCAGCGTGCCGAGCCACGAATGCAGCGGCGCATCGGCGATGCGCTGCAGTTCCTCGATTGAAATCATCGGCGCCCTTGGGTGATGAGGCGTGCATGCCTCGTCCTGGATGCGTCGGCGACGTCCGGGCCACGCGCGTGCCCGCACACGGCGTCAGGTCAGTTGCCGCTCCTGCAGGGAAACGCCTTGCCGAGACCGAGCGACACCGCGGTGCTCGCGTTGTAGTCGGCCAGCTTCGGATTTTCCGCGATGTACTTGCGCACCGCGTCGGTCATCTGCTGCGCCCGGATGTCGGGCGGCAGGCAGAAATACTGGCCGACCCGCGGCCCCGTCGTGCCGCCGATCGCATCGATGGTGTTGTAGACGCCGTCGGCGGCGCCTTCGATGTAGGCCGCGCACGACGCCCGCGACTTGACGTCCGTCTTCGCGCACAGCCGGTCGAGATCCGCGCCCGTGAAAGCCGCCGCCGACAACGGCACGGCAAACGCCGCGGCACAAAACATTGCGCGCAACATGGTGTTCCTTATGTCAATGCGGCCCGAGACCGCCTGCTGCCCTGGCCGGCGCGGCGCCGGGATGCCCTGCTCCGGCCGGCATCCGGCCGGGCGGGCACCGCCTGCCGCACCGAAAACCGTTATTTTGCACTCTTTTGCGCGTCTGCCGGCGTCGACGCCCCGATGCGCGTCGTCCGCTTGCTCAGGATCTCGATCGCGTCCGGCGCGTTGTAGTGCTTCGCGAATTCGAGCGCGGTGATGCCGAGCTGGTTCTTCACCTGCGGATCGGCGCCCTGGTCGAGCAGCAGCGTCACCGTCGACGCATGGTTGCCGCGTGCGGCCATCATCAGCGGCGTCGTGCCGTTCGGCGATGCGGTATCGATATACGCGTCGTGGTCGAGCAGCAGCTTCACGACCGCGTCCTGGCCGTTGGTGGCCGCGTAGTGCAGCGGCGCCCAGCCCTTCTTGCTGACTTCCGCGCCCTTGTCGACCAGCAGCTTCGCAAGGCCGAGGTCGCCGTTCAGCGAGGCGAGCATCAGCGCGGTTTCGCCGGCCTTGTCTTCCTTCTCGAGGTCGACGTTCGGCGTCGTGGCGAGCGCCGCCGCGACCTTGTCGGACTTCTCGCGCGCGGCGATCACGATCAGCGGGTCGCCATTCGGCGCGATCGTGTTCGGGTCGAGCTTGCCGCTCTTGAGCTGCTTGCCGATGTCGGCGATGTCGTCGAACTTGACGGCCTTGACGATCGCGTCGAGCGATTCGGCATGCGCGCCGGCTGCCGCGAACAGGCCGCTCGCGACGAGCGCGGCGGCAACGAGTGCACGTTTCGGCAGATGGTTGGTCGGCTTCGTCATTGTTGTGGGCTCCTTCCCTGGGTTGTCGGCTGCGCGCCCGTCGTTAGCGGGCGATCTTGAACAGCCGGAAAAAGTTCTGCGTCGTCGCGTCGGCCAGTGCCTCGACGGCGATCCCGCGCTCGGACGCGATAAAGCGTCCGACATGGCTGACGTACGCAGGTTCATTCGGCTTGCCGCGATACGGCACCGGCGCGAGGTACGGCGAGTCGGTCTCGATCAGCAGCCGGTCGAGCGGCACGCGCCGCGCGACGTCCTGCACGTCGGTCGCGTTCTTGAACGTGACGATGCCCGACAGCGAGATATGGAAGTTCTGCGCGAGCGCCTGCTCGGCCACCGGCCACGGCTCGGTGAAGCAGTGCATCACGCCGCCCGGCACGTCCGCGCGCTCCTCGGCCATGATCCGCAGCGTGTCCTCCGACGACGAGCGCGTGTGGATGATCAGCGGCTTCATCGTCGCGGTCGCCGCGCGAATGTGCGTGCGAAAGCGTTCGCGCTGCCACTCCATGTCGGCGATCGAGCGGCCTTCGAGGCGGTAGTAGTCGAGGCCCGTTTCGCCGATCGCGACGACCTTCGGGTGCGCGGCCAGCTCGACGAGCTCCGCGAGTGTCGGCTCGCGCGCGTCCTCGTGATCGGGATGCACGCCGACCGACGCATAGACGTTGTCGTGCGCGTCCGCGATCGCAAGGACCTCCGACAGCGTCTCGAAATCGACGGACACGCACAGTGCGTGCGTGACGTCGTGCTCGCGCATGTTCTCGAGGACGGCCGGCAGGCGGTCGGCCAGGCCCTTGAAATTGATATGGCAGTGAGAGTCGACGAACATCGTGTTTCCTGAATTCGTAAGGCGTGCGCTCATGCGCGCGCCGGCATGCGGCAACGGGCGGCGTTCGCGGGCCGGCCGGCCACGGTCGTGTCGCGGCGTGAGCCGGTCATCGTTTCGCAACCCACGGGAAACAATGCCGGATCACGCGAAGATTTCCCGGTACCCGAGAAACAATTCCTCGAATACGAGCCGCGCGTTGAGCGGATGGTTCTCGACCGTCCGCTGCCGCGTCACGGCCTTCATGAAACGCGCGAGCGCGTTCGCATCGACCGCTTCCGCGCACCGCGCGAGCGCCGCCGCATGCATCGGGAAGTAGCGCGGCGCGCCCGCCATCCGCTGCGCGAGCAGGTCGTACAGCCAGCGCTGCAGCCAGCCGAGCACCAGCGGCACCGGCAGTTTCTGCAGCGTCTCGCCGCACGCGAACGGGTCGCATGCCGCACCGGCCGCGAGCTGCCCGAGCGTGTAGTCGCGCAGCGGGCGGTTCTCGTCGCTCGCGAGCGCCAGCGCGGCGAGCGGCGCGCCGCCGGCCTCGGCGAGCAGCGCGTCCGCATGCTCGACGCCCTGCGCCGCGAGCCAGGCCGCGGCCGCGTCGGGCGCCGGCACGGTCATCGGCCACTGCCGGCAGCGGCTGATGATCGTCGGCAGCAGGCGGTCGATACGCGCCGACACGAGCAGGAACACGACGCCGGACGGCGGCTCCTCCAGCGTTTTGAGCAGCGCGTTCGACGCGGCGACGTTGAGCGCCTCGGCCGGATACAGCACGACGACGCGCGCGCCGCCGCGGTGCGAACCGACCCCGCAGAAATCGAGCAGCGCGCGCACCTGCTCGATCTTGATTTCCTTGCTCGGCGCACGGGTCTTCTTGCCGCCTTCGTCCGCGTCGGCCGCTTTCGGGTCGTCCGCGGCGCCCGGCGCCTCGCCCGCCAGCGCCTCGGGCAGCACGATCCGGTAGTCCGGATGGTTGCCCTGCGAGAACCACGTGCAGGCCGCACAGGCGCCGCACGGCTCGCCGTTCGGCTGCGGCGATTCGCACAGGAAGCCCTGCGCGAGATGCTGCGCGAACTGCAGCTTGCCGATCCCGGCCTGGCCGTGCAGCAGCAGCGCGTGTGGCCATTGCGCACGCAGTTGCTGCAGGCGGTTCCAGTCGTCGGTCTGCCACGGATAGATCATGTGGTGCGTTCCTTGCAATTACAGCGCGGCGAGCACGCGCTCGAGCTGCTGGCGAATCTCGGGAATCGTCCGCGTCGCGTCGACGATCGCGAAACGGTGCGGCGCCTCTTCCGCACGCCGCAGGTATTCGCCGCGCGTGCGCGCGAAGAACGCGTCGGACTCGCTTTCGAACTTGTCGGGCATGCGCGCGGCGCCGCGCCGCTCGCTCGCGACCTGGGGCGCGACGTCGAACAGCACCGTCAGGTCGGGCTGGAAGCCGCCCTGCACCCAGCGCTCGAGCGTCTCGAGCTTGTCGCGCGGCAGCCCGCGGCCGCCGCCCTGGTACGCGAACGTCGCATCGGTGAAGCGATCGGACACGACCCAGTCGCCGCGCGCGAGCGCCGGCTCGATCACGAGCGCGAGATGCTCGCGACGCGCGGCGAACATCAGCAGCGCTTCCGTCTCGAGATCCATCGGCTGGTTCAGCAGGATCTCGCGCAGTTTCTCGCCGAGCTGCGTGCCGCCCGGCTCGCGGGTGACGACGACCTGCCGGCCGGCCGCGGCCAGCTTGCCCTGGAGGCGTTCGCAGAACCATTGCAGGTGGGTGGTCTTCCCCGCCCCGTCGATGCCTTCGAACGTGATGAATTTACCGCTCGCCATTATTGACCTCGTATGTACTTGTCCACGGCCTTGTTGTGGTCGCCGAGCGTGTCCGAGAACACGCTCGTGCCATCGCCTTTCGCGACGAAATAGAGCGCGCTCGTCTGGGCCGGATTGATCGCCGCCTGCAGCGCGGCGACGCCCGGCAACGCGATCGGCGTCGGCGGCAGCCCGCGTCGGGTGTAGGTATTGTAAGGAGTGTCGGCCTGCAGGTCGCGCTTGCGCAGGCGGCCGTCGTACGCGTCGCCGAGCCCGTAGATCACCGACGGATCGGTCTGCAGCGGCATGCCGATGCGCAGCCGGTTCGCGAACACGGCCGCGACGAACGCGCGATCGGCCGCATGGCCCGTTTCCTTCTCGACGATCGACGCGATCGTCAGCGCTTCGTAAGGCGTCTTGTACGGCAGGCCCGGCACGCGCGCGGCCCAGGCCTCGTCGAGACGCGTCTGCATCAGATGGTATGCGCGCCGATAGATGTTCAGGTCGCTCGTGCCCTTGTCGAACAGGTAGGTATCGGGGAAGAACAGCCCCTCGCCGCTGCCGCGTTGCACCGCGTTGTCCGACGCGCCGATCGCGCGCAGCAACTCGGCGTCGCTCATGCCGGCCGTCGAGTGGGCAAGATCGGGGTTCGCATCGAGTTCCGCGCGCATCCGCTTGAAGGTCCAGCCTTCGATGACCGTCGCGACGTATTCGTTCACGTCGCCGCGCGCGATCTTCTGGAGTACCTCGTACGGCGTGATGCCGGTCTTGAATTCGTAGTTGCCGGACTTGAGCCGGCTCGACAGCCCGAGCACGCGCGTCATCGCGACGAAGCCGAGCGGCTCGACCGGCACGCCGCCGCGCCTGAGCTGCAGCGCGACGCTCTTCACGCTGCTGCGCGGCTTGATCGTGACGTCGAGCGATGCGGAACCCAGCAGCAGTGGCCGGGTCGCCCAGTAATACCCGCCGCCCGCGCCGGCAGCGGCCACAACGACGGCCAGCGCCACGATCGTCGCGGCGCATTTCTTCAGTAGGGACATGGAAACGTGACTCAGGTAAGACCCATATAATACTTGCTCGCCTTCGTCAAAGTCAGGGTTGACTGTTCCCTCATTCCATGAGCACACCGTTCGCTTCACCGGCTGCCCAGGCCGCATCTGCCTCGCTCCCCGTTTTTCCCCGCCCGTCCGCCGCCGATTTCGACGCGCCGGGCGCCTGCATGCCGCTGCCGCAGTTCGGCGTGATCGACGTGGCCGGCGACGACGCCGCGACGTTCCTGCACAGCCAGCTCACCAACGACATCGAGCATCTCGACGCCGCGAGCGCGCGGCTGTCCGGCTATTGCTCGCCGAAGGGGCGCCTCCTCGGGTCGTTCCTCGCGTGGCGCGCCGGCCACGCCGTGCGCCTGCTGGTGTCGAAGGACGTGCAGCCCGCCGTGCAGAAGCGGCTGTCGATGTTCGTGCTGCGCGCGAAGGCGAAACTGACGGACGCGAGCGACACGCTCGCGGTGGTCGGCTTCGCGGGCGACGTGCGCGACGTGCTGTCGGGCATCTTCGACGCGCTGCCGGACGGCGTGCACGTGAAGGTCGACGGCCCGGCCGGCACGCTGATCCGCGTGCCCGATGCAGCAGGCCGCAAGCGCTATCTGTGGATCGGCCCGCGTGCGGAAGTCGACGCGCTCGGCGGTACGCTGCCGGTCGTGTCGCCGGCCGTATGGGACTGGCTCGACATCCGCGCGGGCGAACCGCGCATCACGCAGCCTGCCGTCGAACAGTTCGTGCCGCAGATGGTCAACTTCGACGTGATCGGCGCCGTTAACTTTCGCAAGGGATGCTACCCGGGCCAGGAAATCGTCGCACGCAGCCAGTACCGCGGCACGATCAAGCGCCGCACGGCGCTCGCGCACGTCGCCGGCGAGACCGATACCGTGCATGCCGGCGTCGAGCTGTTCCACAGCGACGATCCCGGCCAGCCGTGCGGGATGATCGTCAACGCGGCGGCCGCGCCCGCGGGCGGCATCGACGCGCTCGTCGAGATCAAGCTCGCCGCGCTCGACAACGGCACGGTGCACCTCGGTTCGGCCGACGGCCCGGTGCTCGCGTTCGACGCGCTGCCGTACGCATGGCCGACGGAAGCGTGACGCACTGACAACCCGTTCGCGCGCCGGCTCGCGAGTCGCAGCCGGCGCCCGATGTTTCCTGCGAGAGATTCGCCCGATGTGTCTGATTGCCTTCGACTGGCAGCCCGATGCCGCCGCCGGTCCCGTCTTTACCCTCACCGCCAACCGCGACGAGTTCTTTCGCCGGACGAGCGCGCCGGTTTCGTGGTGGGAAGATGTCCCGGGCGTACTGGCCGGCCGCGATCTCGAAGCGGGCGGCACGTGGCTCGGCGTCTCGCGCGACGGCCGGTTCGCCGCGCTGACGAACTACCGCGCGCCGTTCGACATCCGCGCCGGCGCGCCGACCCGCGGCAAGCTCGTGTCCGATTTCCTCGGCGGCCCGTCCGTTGCGCCGCTCGACTATCTCGGGCAGCTGGCCGAGCATGCGGCCGTCTACAACGGCTTCAACCTGCTCGTCGGCGACTGGAGGCGGCGCGAACTCGCGTGGTTCTGCAATCGTGCGCCCGAAGGCGAAAGCCGTGTCGCCGCCCCCGTCGCGATCGCGCCCGGCGTGCATGCGCTGTCGAATGCGCGGCTCGATACGCCCTGGCCGAAAGTGGTGCGCAAACGCGCGGAACTCGGCACGCTGCTTACCGATAATCCGACCCCGTCGCTCGACGACCTGATCGCGTTGATGCGCGACCCGCATGTCGCGGCCGACGACGCGCTGCCGCACACCGGCATTCCGATCGAGCGCGAGCGTGCGCTGTCGGCCGCGTTCATCGAGACGCCCGAATACGGCACGCGCGGCACGACCGCGCTGCGCGTCACGATGAAGGAAGGCGTGCGGCTCACGGTCGAGATCAAGGAGCGCTGCGACGACGACGGTTCGCACCGTACCGTGCGGCCGGGTTCGTTCGAGCGCGCGTTCACGTTCGACCTCGACGCGACCCCGCCGCGCTGAGCACGCGTGCGGGCGCCGTGCTACGGCGCGCGCGCCATCTCGACGTGCGGCACGCCAGCTTCGACGAACGGTTCACCGACCGCCGTGAAGCCGTGCCGCAAGTAGAACGACACGGCCGAATCCTGCGCATAGAGCCGCACGACGATTTCGCCGCGGCGCCGCGCCGCGTCCAGCAGCGCGTCCAATACGGCCGACCCGACGCCCTGGCCGCGTGCATCGGCCAGCACCGCGACGCGGCCGATCGTGCCCGACGGCAGCAGCCGCCCCGTCGCGACCGCGCGGCGCACGCCGGTCGCGGCGTCGACCCGGTACGCCACCGCATGGAGCGACAGCGGATCGTCGTCGTCGAGCTCCCATTCCGGCGGAATCTGCTGCTCGCGCACGAACACCGCGTCGCGGATCCGCGCGGCGTCGCCGCCCAGCACCGCCCAGTCGCCCGTTTCCACCACGCCGTCCGTCATCGCAGCCCTCCACGCGGCGCGCGCGCCGTCAAATGCGGTCAAACGTCGTCGAATGCGGCCTTCAGTGCCGCGACCGCGTCGGCATGCGCGGCCCGCACCTCGGGGATGTAGCCGCCCATCTTGAAGAATTCGTGGATCATCCCCGGATAGCAGACCAGCGTGACCGCATTGCCCGCCGCACGCAACTTCTCCGCATACGCGGCCCCCTCGTCGCTTAGCGGATCGTATTCGGCCGTCGCGATCCACGCCGGCGCGACGCCCGCGAACGACGGCGCATCGCGCGTGCCGTCGAGCGGCGCGAAACGCCAGTCGTCGCGGTCCGCCCGATCGCGCACGTATTGCGTGAAGAACCACTGGATCGTGTCCTGCGTCAGCAAGTAGCCATTCGCGAGCCGTGCGTGCGATCCGGTGTCCTGGTAGCCCGTCACGCCCGGATAGATCAGCATCTGCAGCGCGAGGCGAATGCCCGCATCGCGTGCGAGCACCGCGCAGACGGTCGCGAGCGTACCGCCCGCGCTGTCGCCGCCGACGGCCAGCCGCTCGGCATCGATGCCGAACGTGGCGGCCTCGCGATGCAGCCATTGCAACGCGTCGTCGGCGTCGTTCACCGCGGTCGGGAACCGGTGCTCCGGCGCGAGCCGGTAGCCGACCGACAGCACCGCACACTGCGCGTCGTGCGCGAACATCCGGCACAACGCGTCGTGGGTATCGACGCTGCCCACCGTGAAACCGCCGCCGTGGTAGTACACGAGCGCAGGCAGCGGCTCCGCGAGGCTCGGCGCGACCGGCAGGTACAGCCGCGCGCCGATCGTGCGGCCATCGCGCGTCGGGACCACGCACTCCTCGACCGAATGCATCGGCGCCGGTGCGACGTCGAGGATCGGCGCGCTCTTCTCGTACGCGGCGCGCGCCTGCTGCGGCGTCTGGTGATGGTAGGACGGACGTTTCGCGCGCTCGATCATGTCGAGCACCTGGGCGATCTTCGGATTCAGCGGCATCGATAAGGACGGCGCCGGTGCGACGCCGTGAACGGACAAGCGTCACATGATGCCACGCCCTCGTCGTGCAGGCGCGGTGCGCAATCCCGGCCCTCTCTCGGCCTGCCGTGAACGCGTTCGACGGCACACCTGCGCCATGAAAAACAAAACGGCCCTGCCGGCAAAGCGGCAGGGCCGTGCGTTCCGGCGCTTACGCGTCGCTCGGGCCGGGCTGGGCGTCCGGCGCCGTGCGCGAGCGTTGCCGCTTGATGTCGCGGCCCACCGCGAGCCGCCGCATGTACTTGAACGTGCCGAGCGCCTTCGCGACGAAATTGCCGTCGCTGTCGCGCACTTCGCCTTCGCAGTAGGCCATCGTCGTCGAGCGATGCATCACGCGCCCGTAAGCGCGCAACTCGCCGCGCCCCGGCTGCATGAAGTTCACCTTCATCTCGACCGTCACGACGCCGACGCCGTCGTCGGTCAGGCTGCGCGCGGCCATCGCGAGAGCGATGTCCGCGAGCGTCATCGTCACGCCGCCGTGCGCGATGCTCCACGTGTTCATGTGCCGCTCTTCGAGCGGCAGCACGAGCTCGCTCGCCCCGTCCTTCGCGGACACGAGCTGCACGCCGAGCAGGTCGACGAACGGGCTTTCGATCGACGGGCCGTCCGTCGGGGTTGCCGCGTCGCTCATCGTGCGCTGTCGACGATGTAGTCGACGCATTCGCGCGACTCGGCCACCGCGACGACGAATTTCTTCACTTCCTGGTGAACCGGGTGCACCTGGTAGGCATCGAGCGCGGCCTTGTCCGCGAAATCGGACACGAGCACGATGTCGGCGGTCGCGTCGAGGCCGGGCGTTGCCACGCCGACGTCGATCTGCAGCGTGCCCGGCACGAGGTCGCGACAGCCTTCGAGCTTTTCCTTCAGCTTCAGCGCGTTCTGCGCGCGCGTCGCGCCTTCGGCCGATTCTTTCAACTTCCACATGACGATATGACGGATCACTTCGGTTGCTCCTGTTCGTTGGTGTTCACGATGCGGGCTCGGCCCGCTTCGTGGCCGGCCGGGTGATACCCGGCCGGTCGTCTGCCCGCTTCGCTTGCACGCGGTCGCGGCAACGGGGGAAAAAACGCGTATCGAATCGGCTGTCGTCCGGCCTTTCCGGCGACGATACGCGCATTTTCACCGTGTCCGCTCACCGACGGCGCGATCCGCGCAAGCGGCGGCAATCGCCAAGCCTACCAAACTTGAAGGCTCCGATGGAACGATCGCGCAGCCTTCCATTGAATCGCGGGAACGCGGCTTGCCCGGCTTCGCGCGCGCCGCTTCGGCGCAGGCCTGCATGCCTCGGCAATCGCCCGCGCAAACTCGATGATTCAATTCCGGCACGGCAGCAATCGGCAAAATGAAACGTCATTGCCGATTATTTATTCACCGAATATCCGGATTCCAATACCCGCCTTCATTAAATCGCATAATTTACCGATTCAATGAGTAATAGTTACGATCGCCTTTTCGCAAAACCGCCTGAAATCAGGAAAACGTGATTGACTTCGATTCTTCCGAAAATTTAGAATCCCCTACAGCGGCTTACGATTGATTTTCTCCCGCCGCACACAAGCCGGCACGCACCTGTACGAACGCCGTCCGCCTTGCCTTTTCTCGCTTCACGTCGGGGCGGCGTCCCTTGCCGTTTCAGCTTTCGGCATTTATCGCCTGTTTGCCGATTTCCTGCTCGATTCACTCACCGCAACAGCATCACATCCTGATTAACACCCGGCATTCACTTGAATGCCCGCGACACGGTACCAAACGGACAACAGATCCGTTCATTCGACCATCCCGATAAAAAATCGCCAGTCATCAGGAGGGACATCAACATGCATCGCCTTGTGAAGTCGCTGTGCCTCGGAATCATCTGCGCCGGCCTGCTCGCGGCCTGCAACGACGACGACGTCGAATCGAACAGCCCGCCGTCGAACAACGCCGCGCTGTCGTTCCGCATGGACGCCGGCGGCCAGATCAACGCGTTCTACCGGCAGGACAAGGTCGCCGCGCACCTGCTGGTGCGTTCATCGACGAAACCGCGCCTGCTCGTGGTCTTCCCCGCCGGCAACAGCGGCACGGGGCTGTGGTTCGACGACACCCCGCAGCCGGTGAACTGGAGCCTCGACACACCGCCGTCCGCGCTGTCGGCACCCGACGCGCACGGCCGCCCGCTGTACGGCATCGGCGCCGACGTGTCGGTGGACACCGGCACGCTGACGATCCGCCAGGGCGTGCTCAGCAACGTGCGCTTCCTGCGCGACTTCAACGGCGGCGCAACGATTCCGCAACAGATTCTCGCCGCGCCGACGGTCCAGGGCAGCGCCGCGCAATGGCAACGCGACCGGATCGACGGCGCGCCCGGCTATTCGCTGCGCATCACGTTGCGCGACGGTGGCAGCATCGTGCCGGCTGCGGGCGGCAAGCTCGTCCTGAGCGCACCGGCGGGCTCGCACACGCTGCGGCTGCATGTCGATGCGCTTTCGGGCGAGACGCCGTTGTCGCCGATCACGCGCGACGATCTGCTCGCGCCGTCGGTGAACCCCGACCCCGTGAGCCAGAACGTGCTCGAATTCCTGAGCTTCCACGACAAGCTGCTGGCGGGCTCGTGGCAGTACGACACCTACTTCGGCCGCGACACGCTGATCTCGGTTCGCATGCTGATGCCCGTGCTCGAACCCGCGGCGATCGAGGCCGGCCTGTCGTCGGTGCTGAGCCGGCTGTCGGCCGACGGCAAGGTCGCGCACGAGGAAGGCATCGGCGAGTTCGCACTCGTCGACAACCAGAAGAACGGGAAGCCGAACGATCCGACGCCGACCTACGACTACAAGATGATCGACAGCGACTACCTGCTCGCGCCGATCGCGGCCGCGTGGCTGATCGACGATACGCGCGGCCAGGCGCGTGCGGCTGCGTATCTGGCCCAGCGCGGCAGCGACGGGCAGACCAACGGCGCCCGCCTGGTCGTCAACCTGCTGCATGTCGCGACCACCGCGCAGCCGTTCGCGCAGCAGCCGTCGGTCGCGAACCTGATCCACCTGCGGCCCGGCGAGATCGTCGGCAACTGGCGCGACAGCACCGACGGGCTCGGCGGCGGCGTCTACCCGTACGACGTGAACGCGGTGCTCGTGCCGGCCGCGTTGCGCGCGGCGAACGCGTTCCTCACGCGCGGCCTGCTCGATCCGTACCTGGATGCCGGACAGCGCGCGACGCTCGCCAACACCGCGAACCAGGCGGCCACGTGGGAAACGCAGGCGCCGCCACTGTTCCAGGTCAGCGTGCCGGCCGCGCAGGCGACCGCCGACGTGTCGGCCTATGCACCGTCCGCCGGCGTGCCGGCCGGTGCCGCGCCTGGCGCACCGCTGGCCTTTTACGCGCTGTCGCTCGATCAGCAGGGCAACCCGATTCCGGTGATGAACTCCGACGGCGGCTTCGCGTTGCTGTTCGGCACACCGCCGGACGACCAGCTCCAGCGGATCGTCGCCGACGTCACGCGGCCGTTCCCGACCGGGCTCGTGACCGATGCCGGCATGCTGATCGCGAACCCTGCGTATGCGAGCCAGGCACTGTGGCCGAAATTCACGAGTTCCGCGTATCACGGCACGGTGATCTGGTCGTGGCAGCAGGCGATGTGGGTGGCCGGGCTCGATCGCCAGCTCGCGCGCCAGGACCTGTCGGCCGCGACCCGCACGCTGCTCGCGCAGGCGCGGCAGACGATCTGGCAGGTGATCTCGAACGGGCGCGACATGCGGACGTCGGAGATGTGGACGTGGTCCTACGTGAACGGCAAGTACCAGACCGACGCGTTCGGCACGCGCAGCGCCGATGCGACCGAAGCCAACGCGGCACAGCTCTGGAGTACGACGTATCTCGCGATCCGCGATCCGCAGCAGCGCGCGGGCAAGTACTGGTGGCAGGCGTCGCGGCAGATGCAGGATGCGCAGCCGGAAAACGCGGCGGCCCTGGCATCGCGCTAGCTGCGTATCGCCCGTCGCATGCCGACCGGGCATGCCGAAGCCCCGGGTACGTTACCTCGCCCGGGGCTTGGGCGGAAACCGAAACGATCGACACGCTTTCGGCACGGCCGCGTTGCCGAACGTCCCGTGTGCCGCGCCACCGCGCGTCACCGCGACACGACGCGGTTTCGCCCTTCCCGCTTCGCCTGGTACAACCGTTCGTCGACCACGCGCAGCAACGCGTCGACCGTGCTGCCGTCGACCCCGTATTGCGCGACGCCGACGCTGACCGTCACCTGCACGCGCTTGAAATCGAGCCCGAACGGCGAGCTCGCGATCGACGAGCGCACGCGCTCGGCCGTCATCCGCGCGCCTTCGAGCGGCATCTCGGGCAGCAGCGCCATGAACTCCTCGCCGCCGACCCGCGCGAGCCCGCCGGCCGGCCGGATCGCGTCGAGGCACTGACGCACGACGCCGCGCAGCACCTCGTCGCCGATCTGGTGCCCGTACGCATCGTTGATGTTCTTGAAATTGTCGAGATCGAGTGCGAGCAGGCAGAACGGCGTGCCGTCGCGCTCGGCCCGCACCATCTCGCGCTCGACCTGCGCGATGAACTGCCGGCGGTTCGACGCGCCCGTCATCGGATCGGTCGCGGCCATGTATTCGAGCTTCTGGTTCGTGCGCCGCAATTCCTGCAGCGCGCTCTCGGTGCGCGCCATCGATTCCGACAGCCGGCTCATCAGGTCTTCCTGGCTGTAGATCGCCGAGAACGAGCGCGTCGTCTGCAGCGCCTGCACGACGCCGTAGCTGAGCAGGAAGAAGCCGCCCGCGAAAATCGCGTGCGCGAGCCACCACATGTGATTCCACGGCTTGCCGAGAATGAACGCCAGCGACGACAGCGCGAACGCCATGATCGACACGCCGTAGATCACCATCAGCGGCGAGCGGATCCGGCGCGCGAGCAGCACGGCGACGTTCAGCAGCGAGAACACGAGCGCGCCGCCTTCCATCGACAGCCGCGTGCCCGGCGCGCCCGCGACCGGCGAATACGCGATGTACGCCACGACGACGTTGACGATCACGAAGAACACGATCCACGGCAGCCACGTGCGCACGCTCGTGCGCTTGTCGAAGCGATCGGGCGGACGGGCATAGGACAGCAGGCCCGTGAGCAGCAGGATCGACATCACGAGCCGCGACGCGGGTCCGTACAGCAGGAACAGCCAGATATTGTGATGCGCCATCCCGGTGAACGCACCGTGCAGCGCGTAGATCATCGCGAAGCCGAGAAAGCCGAGTGTCAGCCAGCGCAGCAGCGGTTCGCCGGATGACCGGTAGCACACCCACGTCACGTAGGTAACGAACCCGCCCTCGAGGGTCGCGGCCGCGATCGCGATTTCATGGAACGCGTGGTTCTCGAACACCGCGTGCGGGTCGCTGAAGAACCACAGATAGGCGATCAGATAGGCGGGCAGCAACGCGAATCCGACCAGCAGGCATTTCGCGTAGAGCCTCGCGGCCGCGCTGACGACGCGCGGCGGTTCCCCGGCTGCATAGGTCGTACTCATTCGGTCCCCGGTCGGTCTGCTGCGTTGGTTCGAACCTTCGCGGCACGGATCGTGCGACGCACGATCCGGCCCATCGTGCCGAAAGGCAAATGTCAGAGCAAGTATAGGTGGGGCAAATTGTTTGACAAGTAAGGGGAAACGGCATTGCCCGGCGCACGCCTTTTGCTTCCCGATTGTTTCGAATGGCGGTTCAGTCGCGCCGATTCGCATCGCGGCCGCCTGCCTCGCCGAAGCGAAGCCGCGGCCGCCACCCGCCAAAGATCAGAGGATTTCGAACAGGCCGGCCGCGCCCTGCCCGCCGCCGATGCACATCGTGACGACCACGTACTTCACGCCGCGCCGCTTGCCTTCGATCAGCGCGTGGCCCGTCAGGCGCGCGCCCGACACGCCGTACGGATGGCCGACCGCGATCGCGCCGCCGTTCACGTTCAGGCGATCCTCAGGAATACCGAGCGTGTCGCGGCAGTACAGCACCTGCACCGCGAACGCTTCGTTCAGTTCCCACAGGCCGATATCGTCGACCTTCAGCCCCGCCTGCTTCAGCAGCTTGGGCACCGCGAACACGGGGCCGATGCCCATCTCGTCCGGCTCGCAGCCCGCCACCGCGAAACCGCGGAAGACGCCGAGCGGCTGCAGCCCTTCGCGCTGCGCGGCGTCGGCGCTCATGACGACGCAAGCCGACGCGCCGTCCGAGAACTGGCTGGCGTTGCCGGCGGTGATCACGCCGCCCGGCACGGCCGACCGGATCTTCGACACGCCTTCGAGCGTCGTGTCCGGGCGGATCCCTTCGTCGGCCGATACCGTCACTTCCTTCGTGAACAGACGGCCCGTGGCCTTGTCGGCGATGCCCGCGAGCACCGTGATCGGCACGATCTCGTCGCGAAAGCGTCCGGCTTCCTGCGCGGCCGCGGCACGCAGTTGCGACTGCACGCCGTACTCGTCCTGCCGCTCCTTCGAGATGCCGTAGCGCTTCGCGACGTTCTCGGCCGTCTGCAGCATGTTCCAGTAGATCTCGGGCTTGTGCTGCGCGAGCCAGCCTTCCTGGATCATGTGGTGGTTCATCTCGTTCTGCACGCACGAGATCGATTCGACGCCGCCCGCGACGTACACCTCGCCTTCGCCCGCGATGATCCGCTGCGCGGCCAGCGCGATGGTCTGCAGCCCCGACGAGCAGAAGCGGTTCACCGTCATCCCCGGCACGCTCACGGGCAGCCCCGCGCGCAAGGCGATCTGCCGAGCGATGTTCGCGCCGGTCGCGCCTTCGGGGTTCGCGCACCCCATGATCACGTCCTCGACGCGCGCGGGGTCGAGCTTCGCGCGTTCGAGCGCGGCCGCGACCACGTGGCCGCCGAGCGTCGCGCCGTGCGTCATGTTGAAAGCACCGCGCCAGGATTTCGCCAGCGGCGTGCGGGCGGTCGATACGATTACGGCTTCGGTCATGCGAGTCTCCTTCGGTCCTGCTTCATGTCCTGCATCGAATGGGGAAATGCGCTACGCCGCCGGGCGCGCGCCCGCGGACGTCACATGCGCGACGCCCGCTGCCTGCATCTGTTGCCATGCGTGGGCGAGCGACCCGTTCAGGTCGATCGCGCGGCACGCATCGTTGATCACCGCGGCGTCGAAACCGGCCGCACGCGCGTCGAGCGCCGACCACGCGACGCAATAGTCGGTCGCGAGCCCGCAGCACCACACGCGCTTCGCGCCGAGCTCGCGCAGATAGCCCGCGAGCCCCGTGCGCGTCGTGCGATCCGCTTCGACGAATGCGGAATAGCTGTCGACCTGCGCGTCGCCGCCCTTGCGGATGACGAGCCGCGCATGCGGGATGTCGAGGTCGCGATGCAGCGCCGCGCCGTCGGTGTCCTGCACGCAGTGCACGGGCCACAGCACCTGCTCGCCGTACGGCAGCGCGAGCGTGGAGAACGGTTCGCGGCCCGGATGGTTCGCCGCGAACGACACGTGCTCGCGCGGGTGCCAGTCCTGCGTCAGCACGACCTGGTCGAAGCGCCGCGCCAGCGCGTTGATCACCGGCACGACCGCATCGCCGTCGGGCACCGCGAGCGCGCCGCCCGGCATGAAGTCGTATTGCACGTCGATCACGAGCAGTACGTCGTCGGTGTGTCTCATTGCGTTTCTCCGGGTGTTCGTCGCGCCGCGATCCGGCGCGTCAGCCGTTGAACCCGCGGCCGGCCTTCGCGAGCTCGGCGATCGACGGCGCGAGCTGCCATGCGTCGCCGTTCGGCGCGGCCGCGTAGCGGCGAATCGCGCGCTCGACGTTGTAGAGGCCGACCACGTCCGCGTACAGCATCGGGCCGCCGCGCCACAGCGGGAAGCCATAGCCGGTCAGGTAGACCATGTCGATGTCGGACGCCTTCGACGCGATCTTCTCCTCGAGGATCTTCGCGCCTTCGTTCACCAGCGCGAACACGAGCCGCTCGACGATCTCGTCGTCGCCGATCTTGCGCCGCTCGACGCCGCGCTCCTTCGAATACGCGACGACCATCTCGTCGACGAGCGACGACGGCTTTGCCTTGCGCTCGCCCGGCACGTAGTCGTACCAGCCGGCGCCCGTCTTCTGGCCGAAGCGGCCCTGCTCGCACAGGCGGTCGGCGATCTTTGAGTACTGCAGGCCGGGCTGCTCGACATAGCGGCGCTTGCGGATCGCCCAGCCGATGTCGTTGCCGGCGAGGTCGCTCATCCGGAACGGACCCATCGCGAAACCGAATTTCTCGATCGCGCGATCGACCTGCGCGGGCAGCGCGCCTTCCTCGAGCATGAAGAGCGCCTGGCGGATGTACTGCTCGATCATCCGGTTGCCGATGAAGCCGTCGCACACGCCCGACACGACCGCCGTCTTGCGGATCTTCTTCGCCACGGCCATCACGGTGGCGAGCACGTCCTTCGCGGTCTGCGCGCCGCGCACGACCTCGAGCAGCTTCATCACGTTCGCCGGGCTGAAGAAGTGCATGCCGACGACGTCCTGCGGACGCTTCGTGAATGCAGCGATCTTGTCGACGTCGAGCGTCGACGTGTTCGACGCGAGGATCGCGCCCGCCTTCGCGACTTCGTCGAGCTTCCTGAACACCTGCTCCTTCACGCCGAGTTCCTCGAACACGGCCTCGACGATCAGGTCGGCATCCTTCAGGTCGTCGTAGGACAGCGTCGGCGTGATCAGCGCCATGCGCGCGTCGAGCTTCTCCTGCGTGAGCTTGCCCTTCTTCACCTGTGCGTCGTAGTTCTTGCGGATCGTCGCGACGCCGCGCTCGAGCGCTTCCTGTTTCGTTTCGAGCAGCGTGACGGGCAGCCCTGCATTCACGAAGTTCATCGCGATGCCGCCGCCCATCGTGCCCGCGCCGATCACGCCGACACGGCGAATCTCGCGCAGCGGCGTATCGGACGGCACGTCGGGAATCTTGCTCGCCGCGCGCTCACCGAAAAACGCATGCCGCAGCGCGCGGCTTTCCGGCGTCATCATCAGCGCGACGAAACCCTCGCGCTCGGCGATGCTGCCCTTGTCGAAGCCGTGCAGCACGCCGGCCTCGATCGCGTCGATGCACTTGTGCGGCGCGGGGAAATTCGGTGCGGCGGCCCGGGCCGAGTTGCGCGCGAACTGGATGAAGCCCGCGGCGTTCGCGTGGACGATCTTGCGATCGCGCACGCGCGGATGCGGCCCCTTCTGCGCACCGGCCTTGCGCGCGAACGCGACGGCCGCGTCGAGCAGGTCGCCGTCGGCCATCTCGTCGAACAGACCGCTCTTCGCGAGCTGCTCCGACGGCACGGGCGCGCCCGACACGATCATGTTCAGCGCGGTTTCGAGCCCCACCGCACGCGGCAGGCGCTGCGTGCCGCCCGCGCCCGGCAGCAGGCCGAGCTTCACCTCGGGCAGCGCGACCTGCGCGCCGGGTGCCGCGACACGGTAATGCGCGCCGAGCGCGAGCTCGAGGCCGCCGCCCATCACGACGCTGTGCAGCGCCGCGACGACGGGCTTCGCGCTCGCCTCCACCGCGCGGATCACGGTGTGCAGCGTCGGCTCCTGGAGCGCCTTCGGCGTATTGAATTCGGTGATGTCGGCGCCGCCCGAGAATGCGCGTCCTGCGCCGGTCAGCACGATGGCCGTGACCGACGGGTCCTGCGCGGCGCGATCGAGCGCGTCCATGACGCCCTGACGGGTCGACAGGCCGAGCCCGTTGACGGGCGGATTGTTGAGCGTAAGGACGGCCACGCCGTCGCGAGTCGAGTAATCCACTGCCATCTGCCTGCCTCCATGCATCGCGCGCCGGGGTGGCTGCGCTTCATTGTGCGCGGTCGAACAGCCGCATGTCCGGTTGAACGCAGGCAGCATACAACGAAAAAGCACGGTCGTTCAATTTGAATTTTGCTGCCGATCCGGGGACGGATCGGGCGACCGTTTCGCGAGCCGCTTGCGGCCCGGGCGCAGACGTTACGGCTCGCGTTACGACCCGCCGGCCGCCGTCGGCAACACGTAATCGCGGAATGTCTCGCGCAGCTTCAGCTTCTGCAGCTTGCCGGTCGCGGTGTGCGGCAGCGAGTCGACGAACACGACGTCGTCGGGAATCCACCATTTCGCGACTTTGCCTTCGTAGAACGCGAGCAGCGCGTCACGGTTCAGGTTCGCCCCTTCGCGCGGCACCACGACGAGCAGCGGGCGCTCGGTCCATTTCGGGTGCGCACAGGCGATGCAGGCGGCCTCGGCCACGCCCGGGTGCGCGATCGCGACGTTCTCGATGTCGATCGAGCTGATCCACTCGCCGCCCGACTTGATCACGTCCTTGCTGCGGTCGGTGATCTGCAGGAAGCCGTCGGGGTCGATCGTCGCGACGTCGCCGGTCGGAAACCAGCCGTCCGACAGCGGCGACGTGTCGCCGCGAAAGTAGTGGTCGATCACCCACGGGCCGCGCACCTGCAGCTCGCCGAACGCGACGCCGTCCCACGGCAGCTCGTGGCCGTCCTCGCCGACGATGCGCATGTCGACGCCGCAGATCACGCGCCCCTGCTTCTCGAGCAGCTTGCGCTGCGCGTCGAGCGGCCGCTGCGACTGCGCCCAGTTGAGCTTCGCGAGCGTGCCGAGCGGCGACAGTTCGGTCATCCCCCAGGCATGGATCACGCGCACGCCGTATTCGTCCTCGAAGGTGCGCAGCATCGCGGGCGGGCACGCGGAGCCGCCGATCACCGTGCGGTTCAGCGTCGAGAAGCGCACACCGGCCTCGCGCATGTAGTTGAGCAGGCCGAGCCACACGGTCGGCACGCCCGCGGAGAACGTCACGCGCTCGGCTTCCATCAGCTCGTACAGCGATTTCCCGTCGAGATCCTTGCCGGGCAGCACGAGCTTGCCGCCCGTGAGCGGCACCGCGTACGGCAGCCCCCACGCGTTGACGTGGAACATCGGCACGACGGGCAGCACCGCGTCCATCGCGGACAGGTTCATCGCGTCCGGCAACGCGGCACCGTACGCGTGCAGCACGGTCGAGCGGTGCGAATACAGCACGCCCTTCGGGTTGCCGGTCGTGCCCGACGTGTAGCAGAGCCCCGACGCCTGCTGCTCGTCGAGGCGCGGCCAGTCGTAGCGGCCGTCCTCCGCTTCGACAAGCGTTTCGTAGCACAGGAACGGCGTCGTGCCGGACGGCAGATGTGCGGCGTCCGTCATCGCGACCCAGCCCTTCACGTGCGGGCACTGCGGCGCGATCGCATCGACGAGCGGGGCGAAATTGAGGTCGAAGAAGACGTAGCGGTCTTCCGCGTGATTGACGATGTACGCGATCTGCTCGGGGAACAGGCGCGGGTTGATCGTGTGGCACACGGCCCCCATGCCGCCGATCCCGTAATACGCTTCCAGATGCCGGTAGCCGTTCCACGCCAGCGTGCCGACGCGATCGCCGGTTTCGACGCCGAGCCGCGCGAGCGCCTGCGCCAGTTGCTTCGCGCGGCGTTCGCAATCGCGGTACGTGTAGCGATGCAGATCGCCTTCCACGCGCCTCGATACGATCTCCGTGTCGCCGGCATGTCGCGCGGCATGAGAAATCAGCGAGGACACCAGCAACGGCATGTCCATCATCTGGCCCAGCAACGGCTTACCCATCGTCTTGTTCTCCGTGAGGATGCGAATCGGTGACCAGCCTCTGCGGCGCGCCCGTCAGCGGCCCCGGACGGGCGTCGCGCATGGCGCGCGGGCCGCCATGCGGGCGGCGCGGCGCCGCCTTACAATATCGGCTTACCCAGAGGCGCTCAACATGTCGTTTTCCCGAAGCGCAGCCGATACGGCTGACACCCTCCCCGACCTCGCCGCCACGCTCGGCGCGCCCGCCGCCGGCGCGTTCGTCGCGCTCGGCGACGCGTTTCATACGCGGCTGCCGGCCGCGCCGCTTGCCGCGCCGTACGTCGTCGGCTTTTCCGGCGAAGTCGCGCACCTGCTCGACCTGCCGCCGTCGCTCGCCGCGCAGCCCGGCTTCGCCGAGCTGTTCGCCGGCAACCCGACGCGCGACTGGCCCGCGCACGCGATGCCGTACGCATCGGTGTATTCCGGCCACCAGTTCGGCGTGTGGGCGGGCCAGCTCGGCGACGGCCGCGCGCTGACGATCGGCGAGCGCACCGGCACCGACGGCCGCCGCTACGAATTGCAGCTGAAAGGCAGCGGCCGCACGCCGTATTCGCGGATGGGCGACGGCCGCGCGGTGCTGCGCTCGTCGATCCGCGAATTCCTGTGCTCGGAAGCGATGCATCACCTCGGCATCCCGACCACGCGCGCCCTGACGGTGATCGGTTCCGACCAGCCGGTGGTGCGCGAGGAAATCGAGACGTCGGCCGTCGTCACGCGCGTGTCGGAGAGCTTCGTGCGCTTCGGCCACTTCGAACACTTCTTCTCGAACGATCGCCCCGACCTGCTGCGCCAGCTCGCCGATCACGTGATCGACCGCTTCTATCCGGATTGCCGCCACGCCGACGATCCGTACCTCGCGCTGCTCGAAGCGGCGACGCTGCGCACGGCGGATCTCGTCGCGCAGTGGCAGGCCGTCGGCTTCTGCCACGGCGTGATGAACACCGACAACATGTCGATCCTCGGCGTGACGATCGACTACGGCCCGTTCGGTTTCGCCGATGCGTTCGATGCGAACCACATCTGCAACCACTCGGATACGAACGGCCGCTACGCGTACCGGATGCAGCCGCGCATCGCGCACTGGAACTGCTACTGCCTCGCGCAGGCGCTGCTGCCGCTGATCGGGCTGCAGCACGGCATCGCCGACGACGATGCGCGCGCCGAGCGCGCGGTGGACGACGCGCAGGCCGTGCTCGCGAAGTTCCCGGAACGTTTCGGCCCCGCGCTCGAGCGCGCGATGCGCGCGAAGCTCGGCCTCGAGCTCGAGCGCGAGAACGATGCCGACCTCGCGAACAAGCTGCTCGAGACGATGCATGCGAGCCACGCGGATTTCACGCTGACGTTCCGCCGGCTCGCACAGGTCTCGAAGCACGACGCGAGCCGCGACGCCCCCGTGCGCGACCTGTTCATCGACCGCGACGCGTTCGATGCGTGGGCGAACCTCTACCGCGCGCGGCTGTCCGAGGAAACGCGCGACGACGCGACACGCGCGGCCGCGATGAATCGCGCGAACCCGAAATACGTGTTGCGCAACCATCTGGCCGAAGTCGCGATCCGGCGCGCGAAGGAAAAGGATTTTTCGGAGGTCGAGCGGCTCGCGCAGATCCTGCGCCGGCCGTTCGACGAACAACCGGAGCATGAAGCGTACGCGGCGTTGCCGCCCGACTGGGCCGGGTCGCTCGAAGTGAGCTGCTCGTCCTGAGGCCCGCAACCCGCGCGTATCGACCGACCGATCAGGAGAACCCCATGTCCCACGATTCCGACGACAAGACCTTCCCGTACCAGAAGGACGACGCCGAGCTGCGCCGGCGGCTCACGCCGATGCAGTACGAAGTCACGCAGCACGCGGCAACCGAGCGTGCGTTCACCGGCGAATACACCGACACCGAAGACGCCGGCATCTACAAGTGCGTCGTCTGCAGCACGCCATTGTTCGAATCCGGCTCCAAGTTCCACTCGGGCTGCGGCTGGCCCAGCTACTTCAAGCCGCTCAACGGCGAGGTGATCGACGAGAAGGTCGACTACTCGCACGGGATGGTGCGCGTCGAGGTCCGCTGCAACCACTGCGGCGCGCATCTCGGCCACGTCTTCGAGGACGGCCCGCGCGACAAGACCGGTTTGCGCTACTGCATCAATTCGGCTGCGTTAAACTTCGAGTCCCGACCCGAAAACGAATGAGCGGCGCCGGGCGGATCGGCGGGGCACCCCGCGCCGCCGCCCCGATCCGCTCCGGCGGTGCCTGGCGGGTCCCTACAACGGTGAAAGGCCGCGCAAGCGGCCTTTCACGCAGCTGCGAGCGCCATGAAATTCCTGTTCGATCTGTTTCCGATCATCCTGTTTTTTGCCGCCTTCAAGGTCTGGGGCATCTTTACCGCCACCGCCGTCGCGATCGTCGCGACGCTGGCCCAGGTCGCGTGGGTCGCCTTCCGGCACCGGAAGGTCGACACGATGCTGTGGGTCAGCCTGGGCGTGATCGTCGTTTTCGGTGGTGCCACCCTCGTCCTGCACGACGAGAAATTCATTCAATGGAAACCGACTGTGCTGTACTGGCTGTTTGCGATCGGGCTGCTCGCCGCGCGCTATGCGTTCGGCAACAACCTGATCGAGAAGATGATGGGCAAGCAGCTCACGCTGCCGCACCCCGTGTGGGACAAACTGAACGTCGCGTGGGCGCTGTTCTTCGCGGTGCTCGGCGTCGCGAACCTGTACGTGGTGCACAACTTCACCGAGTCGCAATGGGTGAACTTCAAGCTGTTCGGCACGACGGGCGCGATGGTCGTATTCATCATCCTGCAGAGCCTGTGGCTCACGAAATACCTGAAGGACGAGTGACATGACGGACGCCTTTCTCCACGCGTCGCCCGACGAACGCATCGCGCTGATCGAGGCGCGCCTCACCGCAGCGCTCGCCCCGCTGTCGCTCACCGTGCGCGACGACAGCGCGCAGCACGCGGGCCACGCCGGCGCGGCCGCCGGCGGCCACTTCACGGTCACGATCGTGTCGGCCGCGTTCGCGGGCAAGCCGCGCGTCGCGCGGCACCGGCTGGTGTATGATGCGCTCGCTGATGCGATGCAGCGCGGCATTCACGCGCTCGCGATCGTGGCTTACACGCCCGAAGAATTCAACGAATCTTCAATCTAGTCTCATTAGGAATTCCCGATGATCCTGAAATCCCCCCGCCTGTGGGTCGCGGCGGCTGCTTTCGCAGCGGCACCGGCATTTGCCCAGAACATCGCCGTCGTCAACGGCACGCCGATTCCGAAGTCGCGCGCGGACGCGATGGTCGCCCAGCTCGTGCAGCAAGGCCAGACCGACAGCCCGCAGCTGCAGCAGGCCGTGCGCCAGGAACTCGTGAACCGCGAAATCCTGATGCAGGAAGCAATCCGTGAAGGCATCCCGAACCGTCCGGACGTGAAGGCGCAGGTCGCCGTCGCGCAGCAGACCGTCGTGCTGCGTTCGATGATCGAGAGTTTCCTGAAGAAGAACCAGCCGACCGACGCCGAAGTGAAGGCGCGCTACGACGACCTCGTCAAGGGCGCCGGCGGCAACCGCGAATACCACCTGCACCACATCCTCGTCAGCGACGAGCAGCAGGCGAAGGACCTGATCGCGAAGATCAAGGCCGGCGCGAAGTTCGAGGATCTCGCGAAGCAGTTCTCGAAGGATCCGGGCTCGGGCAAGAACGGCGGCGATCTCGACTGGTCCGACCCGAAGGCGTACGTGCCGGAATTCGCGGCGGCCGCGCAGAAGCTGCAGAAAGGCCAGATGACCGACACGCCGGTGAAGACGCAGTTCGGCTGGCACATCATCCGCGTCGACGACATCCGCGACATCGCGCCGCCGCCGCTCGATCAGGTGAAGGCACAGATCGCGCAGCAGCTCGTGCAGCAGAAGCTGCAGGCGTTCGAGGAAGGTCTGCGCCAGCAGGCAAAGATCCAGTAACGCAGGCGCTCGCCGCTCGCGCATCGAAAAGCCGCTCCCTGGAGCGGCTTTTTTGTTGCCCGCAGTGCCCGCAGGCAGGCCGCCAGCGCATCACGATGTGCGGCGTTCCCACCAAAGAAAAGGCCGCTCCGAAGAGCGGCCTTTGCCATATGCCTGATCGGCTCGCGCCGCAGACTTAGGCGGGATGGAACACGTCGTGATAGCGAACGTCGCCTGACGGCCGCGGCGCCGAGTCGTCGAGCGACAGCGCAAGGAAATACTCGGGCGGTACGCCCGGGAACACGATGTCGCCGGACGGCGCAAAGCCGAAACGCGTGTAGTACGCGGGCTCCCCGAGCAGGACGCAGCCGCGCGCACCGAGGCGGCGCAACGCGTCGAGCCCCGTGCGCACCAGCCCCGTGCCGATGCTCTGCCGCTGGCAGTCGGGCAGCACCGCGAGCGGCGCGAGCCCGTACCAGCCCCGGCTGCCGGGCGCCTCGCCGCCGATCGACACCGGCGAGAACGCGACGTGCCCGATCAGGCGGCCGTCGCGTTCCGCGACGAGCGAGACGCTCAACGCACCGTCCGCACGCAACGTGTCGACGATCCGTCGTTCGAACTGCCCGCCTTCCGGCTCGCCTGCGAACGCGGCGACGATCACGCGGCCGATCGCGTCGGCCTCGCTCGCGCGCTCGTCGCGCAGCGTGACGACCTCGACCGGCGCGTTCGGGTCGAACATCATCCCGATCAGCCGATCCAGCGGCGCGCGTTGCGGAACACGCGCATCCACGGGCTCGCTTCACCCCAGCTTTCCGGGTGCCAGCTCATCGCGACCGTACGATGCACGCGCTCCATGTGCGGCATCAGCACCGAGAAGCGGCCGTCGGCCGTCGTGACCGACGTGATGCCGGCCGGCGAGCCGTTCGGGTTGAACGGATAACGCTCGGTTGCTTCGCCGCGGTGGTCGACGAAGCGCATCGCGACCGCGACGCGGTCGATGTCGCCCTGTTGCGAGAAGTCCGCATAACCTTCGCCGTGCGCGACCGCGACCGGAATCCGCGAGCCTTCCATCCCCGCGAAGAAGATCGACGGCGATTTCTCGACTTCGACGAACGAGAAACGCGCCTCGAACTGCTCGGACTTGTTGCGCGTGAACTTCGGCCAGGCTTCCGCACCCGGGATCATCGACGAGATGCTCGACAGCATCTGGCAGCCGTTGCAGATGCCGAGCGCGAACGTGTCGGGACGCGCGAAGAACGCCGAGAACATGTCGGCGAGATTCGCGTTGAAGCGGATCGTCTTCGCCCAGCCTTCGCCCGCGCCCAGCACGTCGCCGTACGAGAAGCCGCCGCATGCGACCGCACCCGCGAAATCGGCGAGATTCGCGCGGCCGGCCAGCAGGTCGCTCATGTGCACGTCGTGCGCATCGAAGCCCGCGCGGTCGAACGCGTAGGCCGTTTCGAGATGCGAGTTCACGCCCTGCTCGCGCAGGATCGCGACGCGCGGCCGTGCGCCCGTCGCGATGAACGGCGCCGCGATGTCGTCGGCCGGATCGAAGCTCAGCACCGGCGAGATGCCCGGGTCGGCCACGTCCAGCAGCGCGTCGTATTCGGCATCCGCGCACGCGGGGTTGTCGCGCAGGCGCGCGATGCGCCAGCTCACTTCGCTCCACGCACGATGGAGTTCGGCGCGCGGTGCGTCGAAAATCTTCTTCGCGTCGCGGTACACCTCGATCACGTCGCGATCGTTGACCGAGCCGATCACGTGCGAGCACGCCGACAGGCCGAACTCGCGCAGCGCGCCCAGCACCGCGTCGCGGTCGGTCGCGCGCACCTGCACGACAGCGCCCAGTTCCTCGGAGAACAGCGCGCGCAGCGTGCGATCCTCGCGGCGGCCGCTCGTCTGCTTCGCCCAGTCCTTCGCGTCGCCGTAGTCGGATTCGTGATTCGGGTCGAGCGTCAGCATGTCGACGTTCAGCGACACGCCCGCGTGCCCCGCGAACGCCATTTCGCACACCGTCGCCCACAGGCCGCCGTCCGAGCGGTCGTGGTACGCGAGCAGCTTGTCTTGCGCATTGAGCGACTGGATCGCGTTGAAGAAACGCTTCAGGTCTTCCGCATCGTCGACGTCCGGCGTCGTGTCGCCGACCTGCTGCGTGACCTGCGCGAAGATGCTGCCGCCCATCCGGTTCTTGCCGCGGCCGAGATCGATCGCGATCAGCACGCTGTCGCCCGCATCGGCGATGCGGCGCAGTTGCGGCGTCAGGTGACGGCGCACGTCCTCGACCGGCGCGAACGCGGAGATGATCAGCGACACCGGCGACACCACTTCCTTCGCGACGCCCTGCTCGTCCCACTTCGTCTTCATCGACAGCGAGTCCTTGCCGACCGGGATGCCGATCCCGAGTGCCGGGCACAGCTCCATGCCGATCGCCTTGACCGTGTCGAACAGCGCGGCGTCCTCGCCGGCCGTGCCGCACGCGGCCATCCAGTTCGCCGACAGCTTCAGCTTGTCGAGCGACGCGATCGGCGCGCTCGCGATGTTCGTGATCGCCTCGCCGACCGCCATGCGGCCCGATGCGGGCGCGTCGATCACCGCGAGCGGCGTGCGCTCGGCCATCGTCATCGCCTCGCCCTTGAAACCCGCGTAGTCGAGCGCGGTGACCGCGCAGTCGGCCACCGGCACCTGCCACGGGCCGACCATCTGGTCGCGCACCGACGTGCCGCCGACCGAGCGGTCGCCGATCGTGATCAGGAACGACTTGCTGCCGACCGTCGGGTGCTTCAGCACGTCGATCGCGACTTCCGACAGCGCGATGCCCGTCACGTCGACCGGCGCGCGCTCGGTCGTCACGCGCGTGACGTCGCGATGCATGCGCGGCGGCTTGCCGAGCAGTACTTCCATCGGCATGTCGACCGGGTATTCGTCGGCGCCCGTCGCTTCGTCGTCGACGAGCTTCAGCTGGCGTTCGTCGGTCGCGACACCGACCACCGCGAACGGGCAGCGTTCACGCGCGCAGATCGCCTCGAAACGCGGCAGGTCGGCCGGCGCGATCGCCAGCACGTAGCGCTCCTGCGCTTCGTTCGACCAGATTTCGCGCGGCGACAGGCCCGATTCCTCGAGCGCGACCTTGCGCAGCTCGAAGCGCGCGCCCTTGCCCGCGCCGTCGACGATCTCGGGGAACGCGTTCGACAGGCCGCCCGCGCCGACGTCGTGGATGCTCAGGATCGGGTTTTCCGCGCCGAGCTGCCAGCAGCCGTTGATCACTTCCTGTGCGCGACGTTCGATTTCCGGGTTGCCGCGCTGCACCGAGTCGAAGTCGAGCTCGGCCGTGTTCGCGCCGGTCGCCATCGAGCTCGCGGCGCCGCCGCCCATCCCGATCCGCATGCCGGGGCCGCCGATCTGGATCAGCAGCGAGCCGGCCGGCACGTCGTGCTTGTGCGTATGCTGATCCGCGATGTTGCCGAGGCCGCCCGCGATCATGATCGGCTTGTGATAACCATGCACCTTCCCGCCGACGTTCTGCTCGTACACGCGGAAGTAGCCGCCGAGGTTCGGGCGGCCGAATTCGTTGTTGAACGCGGCGCCGCCGAGCGGGCCGTCGATCATGATCTGCAGCGGCGACGCGATGCGATCCGGACGGCCGTACGGGCCGTGCGCGTCGTTCGGGTTGCGCTCGCCGACGGGCTGCGCGGCGTCGCGCGCGTTTTCCCACGGCTGGCGGGCGTCCGGCAGGTCGAGGTTCGACACGGTGAAGCCCGTCAGGCCGGCCTTCGGACGCGCGCCGCGGCCCGTCGCGCCTTCGTCGCGGATCTCGCCGCCCGCGCCGGTCGCCGCCCCCGGGAACGGCGAGATCGCCGTCGGGTGGTTGTGCGTCTCGACCTTCATCAGCGTGTGCGTGAGCTCGGTGTGGCGGCCGTAGCGCTCGCCCGGCTCGCCGGCCGCGCCTGCGTTGCGCGGGAACCAGCGTTCGGCTTCGGCGCCGACCATGATCGACGAGTTGTCCGAATAGGCGACGATCGTGCCCTGCGGGCTCAGCTTCTCGGTGTTGCGGATCATCGCGAACAGCGACATGTCCTGCGCTTCGCCGTCGATGGTCCACTGCGCATTGAAGATCTTGTGGCGGCAGTGTTCGCTGTTCGCCTGCGCGAACATCATCAGTTCGACGTCGGTCGGGTTGCGTTCGAGCTTGCGGAACGCGTCGACCAGGTAGTCGATCTCGTCGTCGGCGAGCGCGAGGCCCAGCTCGACGTTCGCGCGCTCGAGCGCGCCGCGGCCGATACCCAGCACGTCGACGGTCGAGAGCGGCTTGGCCGGCAGTTCGTCGAACAGGTGCTGCGCGTCGTCGCGCGCCGCGACCACGCTTTCGGTCATCCGGTCATGCAGCGCGGCCGCGACGGCCGCGCGCGCGTCGTCCGACAGCGCCTTCTTGCCGCCGAGCAGGCCCGACTTCAGCGTGACCGTGAATTCGACGCCGCGCTCGATGCGGCGCACGTGCGTGAGGCCGCAGTGCTGGGCGATGTCGGTCGCCTTGCTCGCCCACGGCGAAACCGTGCCGAAACGCGGCAGCACGACGAAGGTCTCGGTCGTGCCCTTCTCGGCCGCCGGCTCGAACGGCGCGCCGTAGTGCATCAGCGCGTCGATACGCGCGCTGTCGTCGGCCGACAGCGGCTCGGCCGCATTGACGAAGTGCAGGAACTGCCCGCGCACCGCGACGATGTTGGCGTCGATTTGCCTGAGCGTGTCGAGCAGACGGGTTTGACGGAAATCGGAGAGGGCCGAAGCGCCGGGAAAACACGAGAAGTGAGCCATGGGCTGGACTGACGTCGATGAGTCGCGCGAGGTGGCGACGTGGGGCGAAAGGAAGGCCGTAATTATACCCGGAAGTCGGTCGCCCAAGACCGGCCGATCGGCAACCCGCATGCACCGCATCGGTGCCGCGATGTCCACCGCGCACGGCCTGCCCGCCGGGCCGCCCCGCGCGGGCGCGGCAGCCGGCGGCCGCGGCTCGGCGGCACGGCCCGTGCCACCCCGGCGCCGGCTCCCGCGATTTTGGCGCTATCATTCCGGGTTCACCGGGCCCGGGCCCTCAGCGAATTCTCACCGGGCAGCGCCTGCGCGCCGCCCGTCATCGAAGCAATCCATGGATGTCATCGTCATCGGCGGCGGAATCAGCGGCGTCGCCACCGCCTACCAGTTGCGCGCGGCCGGCCATCGCGTATGCGTGGTCGAACGCCACGCGACCGTCGCGCAGGGTGCGACCTACGGCGACGGCGGCGCGCTGCTGCCGAGCCCGCTCGACGTCTGGTTCGGCCCGACCTTCATGCGCCAGCGCCAGCCGCGCGACAGCGGCATCGTCTACAAGCCCGGCTTCAACGGCGGCGTACGGCGCTTCGTCAAGCAGCTCGGCAGGCTGCGCGAGCCCGACGCGTTCGCCGCGCAGTACACGCGGCTGCGGCCGCTGATCGACGCGTCGCGCGACGCGCTCGCCGACATCGAGACGCGCCTCGAGCTCGAGTTCGAGCAGAAGCCCGGCATCCTGCACGTCGTGCGCGATCCGCGCGACTGGGAAGCGATGCAGCCCGCGCTCGACCTGCTGCGCACGCTCGACCAGCCGTACCGCGTGCTCTCCGCAGACGAATGCGCGGCACTCGAGCCGTCGGTGCCGGCCGAGCCCGGTTTCGCCGGCGGCGTGCTGCTCGAGACCGAGCGCACCGGGAATTGCCCGCTGTTCGCGAAACTGGTCAAGCAGACGCTCGACGAGCACGGCGTGCAGTTCCGCTTCGGCGCGGAAGTCGCCGCGATCCGCGTCGACAACGGCCGCGCCGCGGTCGAGCTCGTCCCGCCCGGCGACCGCCACGCGTCGAACGCCCGCGACGTCGACGTGATTTCCGCCGATGCGATCGTGGTCGCCGCCGGCGCCGGCAGCCTGCCGCTGCTCGACCGCCTCGGCTGGCGCCTGCCGCTGCACCCGGTGCGGGTCCATGCGCTGACCGCGCCGGTCGCCTACGAAGAACATGCGCCGCACCTGAACGTCATCGATTCGATCAAGCGCATCTCGATCACGCGCACCCACCAGCGGCTGCGCGTCGGCGGCGGCGCCGTGCTGCAGAGCCTGCCCGACACCGCTAAGCCGCTCGCCGAGCCGCTGTCCGAGGCCGCGCTCGCGTTGCTCGGCCAGGCCGTCCACGACTGGGTGCCCGGTGCCGCGAGGATCTCGGCCGCGCTGTCCTGGCAAGGCACGCAACTGCTGTCGCCGGACGGCCTGCCGGTCGTCGGTCCGACCCCGCATCCGCGTGTATTCGTCAATTTCGGGCACGGCCCGGCCGGCTGGGGGCTCGCATGCGGGTCTGCTAAAGTGGTGACCGACTACCTGGGCGGCGACGTGCAGCACTGGCGCGCCGACACGCTCGCCGCGCTAAGCGCCGGGCGCTTCACGACCTGACCGCCGCGGGCCCGTCCCCGGCGGCCGCCTTGCCAGCCGCCGCGACCCGGCGATGACCCCGCGATGACCGTTACCCTTCCGCTTCCCGATTCCGCTCCGATCGCGCTGCTGCGCGTCGCCGACCTGCGCGCGGCCGAAGCCGACGCAGCCGCGGCGCTGCCGCCGCATACGCTGATGGGTCGCGCCGGCGCCGCCGCCGCGCGCTGGCTGTCCGAACGCGCGGCCGGCGACGACCGCCCCGTGTGGTTCGCGGTCGGCCCGGGCAACAACGGCGGCGACGCGCTCGTTGCCGCCGCGCACCTCCAGCAGCTCGGCGTCGCGACCCAGGCGTGGATGCCGGTGCCGGTGAAGCCCGACGACGCGCAATGGGCGCTCGGCCTCGCGCGCGCCGCCGGCGTGCCGCTGTCGGCCACGCCGCCTGCTTCGCTGGACGGCTATGCGTGGGTGGTCGACGGACTGTTCGGCATCGGTCTCGGCCGCGCGCTCGACGGTGCGTTCGCCGAGCAGGCCGCGCGCATCGCCGCGCATGCGCGCAGCGGCGGCCGCGTGCTTGCGCTGGACGTGCCGAGCGGCCTCGACAGCGATACGGGCCAGATCGTCGGCGCGGGCGTCGCCGTCGCCGCCACCCACACGCTCACTTTCATCGGCGCGAAGCCGGGCCTCTACACCGGCGAAGGCCGGGATCTCGCCGGCGCAATCGACGTCGAATCGCTCGACGTCGCGCCACCCGCCGCGCCGGCCATCGTACTGAACGCGCCCGCGCGGTTCGCCGCCGCCCTGCCCGCGCGCGCATTCGCGTCCCACAAGGGCACGTACGGCAGCCTCGCGGTACTCGGCGGCGACACCGGCATGTGCGGCGCGCCGATCCTGGCCGCGCGCGCCGCGCTGTTCGCCGGTGCCGGCAAGGTGCATGTCGGCTTCCTCGGCACCGGCGCGCCGCCGTACGATCCGCCGTTCCCCGAACTGATGCTGCACGCGGCCGACACCCTCGACCCCGGCGCGATGACCGCCATCGCCGCAGGCTGCGGGCTGGGCACGCGCGAGGCCGCGGCGACGCTCGTGCGCGACGTGCTTGCCCACGACGCCGCAACGCTGCTCGATGCCGACGCGCTGAACCTCGTCGCGACGCATGCGGATCTCGCGGCCGCCGTCGCCACGCGCGGTGCGCGCGGTTATCCGTGCGTGCTGACGCCGCATCCGCTCGAGGCCGCGCGGCTGCTCGGCTGCGACACGGCGGCGATTCAGCGCGACCGCCTCGTGGCCGCGCAGGCGCTCGCGTCACGTTATGCGGCCATCGTCGTGCTGAAAGGCTCGGGCACGGTGATTGCGGCGCCCGACGGCCGCATGACGATCAACCCGACCGGCAACGCGGCGCTCGCCACGGGCGGCACCGGCGACGTGCTCGGCGGCCTGATCGGCGCGCTGCTCGCGCAACGCGTCGCGCCGTACGAAGCGGCGCTGGCAGGCGTCTACCTGCACGGCCTCGCGGCCGACACGCTGACCGCGAACGGAACCGGCCCGGCCGGACTCACGGCAGGCGAACTCGCGCCGATGGTCCGCACGCTGGTCAATCGCCTTTTTTATGCGTCGCCGCGCGCCGACACATAACGCCGCTATACTGACTGCCCCGCCGCACGGCGGGCCCTCTCGTCCGCCGGCCTTCCGATCCCGATGAGCCGGCGCGGCATTCCTCCCGATTCACGCTTCACTCGAACCGCCATGACGCTGAATTCGCTCCCCGCCTGGACTGCCCTTCAATCCCACTTCGAACAGATCCGTCACGCCCGTCTGCGCGACTGGTTCGCGCCGGAACACGACCACGCGCCGACCCGCGCCGAACGCTTCACGATTCCGGGCGGCGGTCTCGCGGCCGATTTCTCGAAGAACCGCATCAACGACGAAACGCTGCGCCTGCTCGTCCAGCTCGCGCGCGACGCGGGTGTCGAGGCGCGCCGCGACGCGATGTTCGCGGGCGAAATCGTGAACCCGACCGAAGGCCGTGCCGCCCTGCACACCGCGCTGCGCGCGACCGATCCGCAAGCGCCGTTCCACGCGCAGGTGAGCGCCGAGCGCGCGAAGATGGCGACGTTCGCTCGCGCCGTGCGCAGCGGCACCTGGACGGGCTACACCGGCAAACGCATCCGCCACGTGATCAACATCGGCATCGGCGGCTCCGATCTCGGGCCGAAGATGGTCGTGCACGCGCTGCACCACGTCGCGACGCCCGAAATTGCCACGCACTTCGTGTCGAACGTCGACGGCGCCGATCTCGCACGCGTGCTCGAACAGGTCGATCCCGAGGAAACGCTCGCGATCATCGTGTCGAAGACCTTCACGACGCTCGAGACGATGACGAACGCACGCTCGCTGCGCGACTGGTTCGTCGCGCGCGGCTGCCCCGAGGACGCGCTTGCAAAGCACTTCGTCGGCGTGTCGGCAAACCCGGCCGAAGTCGTGAAGTTCGGCATCGCCGCGGACAACGTGTTTGAAATGTGGGACTGGGTCGGCGGCCGCTATTCGCTGTGGTCGGCGGTCGGGCTGTCGATCATGATCGCGATCGGCCCCGAGCAGTTCGACGAGCTGCTGGCCGGCGCGAACGACATGGACCGTCATTTCCGCGAGGCGCCGCTCGAGCGCAACCTGCCCGTGCTGCTCGGCCTGATCGGCATCTGGTACCGGAATTTCTTCGGTTCGCAGAGCTATCTCGTCGCGCCGTATTCGGAAGCGCTGCACTACCTGCCGTCGTACCTGCAGCAGCTCGAAATGGAAAGCAACGGCAAATCCGCGCGCCTGGACGGCACCTTCGTCGACTACCCGACGTCGGCCGTCACGTGGGGCGAGCCGGGCACCAACGGCCAGCATGCGTTCTTCCAGATGCTGCACCAGGGGCCGACGATCGTGCCGATCGACTTCATCGCGGTGCTGACGCCCGAGCATCCGCTCGCGAGCCACCACCCGAAGCTGCTCGCGAACTGCTTCGCGCAGAGCGAGGCACTGATGCTCGGCCGCACGCTGGAGGAAGCACGCAAGGTCGCGGGGCCGGGCAAGGAGGCGCTCGCGCCGCACCTGACGTTCCCGGGCAACCGCCCGACGACGACGCTGCTCGTCGATGCGCTGACGCCGCGCACGCTCGGCGCGCTGATCGCGCTGTACGAACACAAGGTGCTCGTGCAGGCAACGGTGTGGGACATCAATCCGTTCGACCAGTGGGGCGTCGAGCTCGGCAAGATTCTCGGCAAGGTGGTGGAAGCCGACCTGTCGGCCGAGTCGGTCGATCCGGCGAAGCACGACTCGTCGACCACCGCGCTGATCGAGCGCGCCCGCGCGGCGTTGAAGCGCTGAGGCGTTTGAGGCACTGACGCAGCGGCGTCATGCCCATGCCGGCCGCTCGGCGCACGCCGCGCGGCCGGCAAAAGCATTCAGCCGTTGCGCTGCGCCGCGCGCGGCTCGACGATGCGCCCGGCGTCGAGCGTCACCGTCGTCGCGCAGCGGCGTGCCAGTTCGGCATCGTGCGTGACGAGCACGAGCGTTGCACCGTTCGTGCGGTTCAGTTCGAACATCAGGTCAATGACCGCATGGCCCGTGGCCGCATCGAGGCTGCCGGTCGGCTCGTCGGCGAAGAGGATCGCCGGGCGCGTGACGAATGCGCGCGCAAGCGCGACGCGCTGCTGCTCGCCGCCGGACAACAGCTTCGGATAATGCGCGGTGCGCTCGCCGAGACCGACCTGCACGAGCAGCGCCCGGGCGCGATCGGCGGCATCGCGCGCACTGATGCCGCCCTGCAGTTCGAGCGGCAGCATCACGTTCTCGAGCGCCGTCAGGTGCGGCATCAACTGGAACGACTGGAATACGAACCCGACTGCGCCGTTGCGCAGCGCCGCGCGCGCGTCCTCGTCGAGCTGGTCGAGCGCGCGACCGAGCAGGCGAACCGTGCCGCTCGTCGCGCTGTCCAACCCCGCAAGCAGGCCGAGCAGCGTCGATTTACCTGACCCCGACGCACCGACGATCGCGAGACTGCTGCCCGGCCGCACGGCGAGCGTGATGCCGTCGAGGATCGTCAGCTCGCCGGTTGCGTCGGCGACCCGCTTGCACACGTCATGGACTTCGATGATCGGATCGGTAATCTTGAACATGGACACGACATTTCGCTGGAAAAGACGCGCGGCGATCGCCGCGCTGCTGGGTACGCTGCTGGCCGCCGCCGTGCCCGCACGCGCCGCGACGACACCGGCCGCGACATCGGGCCAGCCCGTGATCGTCGTGCTCGGCGACAGCCTGTCGGCCGAATACGGGCTGCCGCGCGACACCGGCTGGGTGGCGTTGCTGCGGCAACGGCTCACGACCGAGCGAATCGATTATAGCGTCGCGAACGCCAGCGTCAGCGGCGACACCACCAGCGGCGGCCGCGCGCGGCTGCCTGCGGTGCTGCAGCGGCTCAAGCCGTCGATCGTCGTCGTCGAGCTCGGCTCGAACGATGCGCTGCGCGGCGTGCCGCTCGCGACGACCGAACAGAACCTGCGCGACATCATCGCCGGTGCGCGGCAAGCGCGGGCCAGGGTCGTGCTGGTCGGCATGTACGTGCCGCCCAACTACGGCCCGGACTACACGCAGAAGTTCCACGCCGTCTATACGCGGCTGTCGAAGGATCTCGGCGTGCCGCTCGTGCCGTTCCTGCTGGCCGGCATCGAGAACAAGCCCGAGATGTTCCAGGCCGACCAGATGCATCCAGCGCAGCAGGCCCAGGGCATTCTGCTCGACAACGTCTGGCCGGCGCTGAAACCGCTGCTCGGCAAGCCGCGCGGCTGACGCCGCCTCGCCCCGCCGGAAAGCAAAAAGCCCCGCGTGAAGCGGGGCTTTTTGTTGCGGGCGAAACGATGCTCAGTTGTCGCCGTCCGGCGACTGGCTGGCCGTCGAGCCGTACAGCTTCACCTTCGAGCGATCGCGCAGCGCGGCGAGATACGCTTCGCCTTCGCTCTGCGCGTCGACCTGCGCCATCTGCTGCTGCGCGGCCGCCAGTTGCTGCGGATCGACCGCCGAACCCGGGATCACCGCGTTCACGCGATAGATCGCATAGCCGTCCGCGCCGAGATCGACACCGACGTAGGCCGGCAGCGTCTTCGCATCGACCTTGTAGACGGCGCTCAGCGCAGCCGGCGTCAGGCCCTGCGACTGCGTACGCGATACCTTCTGCGCGGCCGCGAACCCGTCGGTCGACTTCGACTTCTGCAGTTCGGCCAGCTTCGCCGCGCCGTCCTTCTTCGCGAGTTCGGCAGCCTGCTCGGCGACCACCTTCTGGCGCACGACGTCCTTGATCGCGTCGAGCGCGGGCACGGCAGCCGGCTTGTAGTCGGTCACACGCGCCGAGATCAGCGTGTTGTTGCCGACGTCGATCGCCTGCGTGTTGTTCTGGTTCTTCACCGAGTCGTTTGCGAACACGGCGGCCAGGAACTTCGGATTGTTCAGCGGGCTCGTCGGCGGCAACTGCGGATTCGGCGTCGGCGTGACGGTAGCCGTCTGGATCGTCAGCTTGTACTTGTCCGCAGCCGGCTGCAGCGTCTTCGCTTTTTCGTAGACGGTGGACGTGAAGCCTTCCGCGTTGTCCGTGAACGCCTTCGATGCGTACTGCTGCTTCAGGTCGACTGCGATCTGGTCCTTCACTTCCGCGAACGGCTTGACAGCCGCCGGCTTCACTTCCGTTGCCTTCAGGATGTGGAAGCCCAGATCCGACTGCACGACACCGCTCACATCGCCTTGCTTGAGCGCGAACGCGGCATCGTCGAACGCCTTGCCGCCCGCCGTCGAACCGCGCGTGATGAAACCGAGGTCGCCGCCCTTCGCGGCCGACGGCGCATCCTGCGAGTCCTTCTGCGCGATCTGCGCGAACTGGTCCGGGTGCGCCTTCACGTCGGCAAGCAGTTGCTCGGCCTTCGTCTTCGCTGCAGTCTTGTCGGCCGCGCTTGCGCTGCCCGGTGCGGCGATGAAGATGTGGCTCACGCGCACCTGCGCTTCGGTGCGGAAGTGCGTCGGGTTGTCGTCGTAGAACTTCTTGATGTCCGCGTCGGTCGGCTGCGCGCTCGCGGCCGCTGCCGCCGGCGAATAGACGAGGTACTGGATCGTCGCGGTCTCCGGCGTCGCGAAGCTCTGCTTGTGCGCGTCGTAGTACGCGGTGAGCTGCGCGTCGGTCGGCTGGACCTTTGCGGCGAAGTCGCTCGTCTTCAGCACGAGCGCCTGCACTTCGCGCTGCTGCGCGGCGAGTTCGGACAGACGTTGCGCGAGGCTCTTCGGCGTGAACGCGCTCGACACGATGCTGGCCGGAATCTGCTGCAGCGCGAGGCTGTAGCGCACGCGCTCCTGATACTGCTCGGGCGTCATCCCCTGGAACGACAGCAGCTGCGCATAGCGCTCGACGTCGATCGACCCGTCGGGCTTCTTCAGCGACGCGATCATCGGATCGCTCATCAATGCGTCGCGCACGGCGTTGTCCGATGCGGTCAGGTGCAGACGTTGGGTCTCGTCGGCCAGCACGCGTTGCTGGATCAGGCCGTCGAGCACCTGCTTGCGGTGCTCGGGCGTATCGAACATCTTGATGTCGAACTGCCCGCCGAGTGCCTGGCGCGCCTGGTCGATCTGCTGGCGGAACGCGCCGTCGAATTCGACCCGCGTGATCTTGTGCCCGTTGACTGCCGCGACGTTCGCACTATCGTCGAAGAAGCCGCGGAAGCCTTGGATCCCGACGAAACCCAGCCCCGGCAACACGATCAGGAGCAGGAGCGCCATCATCAGGCGCTGGTGATTACGGAAGAAATCGAGCATGCGTGACGGGAAAATTGGACAAAACGCCCGATATTACAACATACGGGGTGGAACGGGAGAAAAGCGGCGGCGCCCGCGGCGATCGCCACCGGGAGTACAGGCAAAAATACCCGTCTTTCAGAACCGACCACGCACCGTCACCCGCCTCTCCTCGCGAAGTTCGGAAAGCAGCTCGCCCAATGATCGCCCCCACCGCGGCCGCCCAGGCTCGCGGCAGCACACGATCACTCGTTCGCGGAGCGGCTTGCCTAATGCGGGGCTGGCGTCATTCGCGCCGACGACCGCACGGCACCGCCGGGGCCGCGAATCGAGCCAACGGAAGGCGCCCGACACGGGAGCACACGGCACAAGCCCGGGATGTACGTCCCGGCATGGGCCGCGAGAAACGTGACGACCGGAAAGGCGACAAGAATCAACCGCACGATGCCGATCGGTCGACACCGCCCTAACGAGTCGTCGGACTTTGCATATCGAAAATAGATCGTTCGTGCCGCATCGCAAGCCGGATACGCTTTTCGCGCCGTGCAATCCGTGCCACGCTCGTCGACGAAACGATGAACGGGTGCGGCCCATTCGACCATTCAACCCTACCGCACCACTCGATGAGTTTTCTTCACCACGCGCGCCTCGTCGCATTCGCTGCCTCGGTCGGCCTTCTGGCGGGCTGCAATGGGGAAAGTGTCGATAGCTCGGGCGTTTCGCCCGTCGCGACGAAAAATGCCGCAAACAGTGCCACGCTATTCACGATTCCGCTGTACCAGTTCTACGCAACCCGACAGAGCTACATCGCTCAGGGCCTTGCGCCGAATACGTTTGTGCACAGTCGCCAGCTGTCCGACGCTTCGTCCACCTCGGTGACGAAGCCCAATCACGACACGCTGTATTCCGTCGCCATGCTTCAACTGGACGCCGGCCCCGTTCAGATCGACACGCCTGCCAGCGGCACCCGCTACTTTTCCCTCGCGCTGATGGACGCCTATACGAACAACTTCGCGATTCGCGGCACGAGCGCCGACAACGGTGTCGCGAAGGTCTTTTGGGTCGTGGGGCCGAACTGGCAGGGAACGGCCCCGGCAGGCGTCACCGTGCTCCGTTCGTCGACCAACGCGGTGTGGGCGTTGGCGCGGACTTACGTGAGCGATGCGAACGATTACCCCGCCGCGTGGGCCGTTCAGAATCAACTGGTCGTGTCGCGCCCCGCTGGAACCGGTGCCGCTGCGTGGGACAGCGTGGACACGCAAAAGCCGCCCGGTTATGCCAACTGGCCATCTTATTTTCAGTACGTGAACCGGCTCTTGAAAAAGAGTCCGCCGACGCCGCAGGATACGGCCGAGGCGACGAACGCACTCGACGTGACAGGTATAGGCCCGGCGCAGACTTTCAACGCGTCGTCTGCCGACGTCGCATCGATCGACGCAGGCGCGGCAGAGGCGCTGGCGAGTCTGACGGGCGGCGGAACGCAGCAAGCCGCTGCCCAGACGAGTACCGACGCAAATGGCTGGACAGGCGGCCCGGCCAACGTCGGCAACTATGGAACCCAATACACGCTACGGGCGCGCGTTGCGCTGAACGGCCTCGGTGCGCTGCCCGGCAGCGAAGCGATCTACTACACCAGTACGGGAGCGGCGAACACGTCGGGGGCGAATTACGACGGCAACGGCGTCTATCAGATGACGTTCCCGGCGGGACAGCTTCCTCCGGCTCGCGCCTTCTGGTCATTGACGCTGTACGCCGGCACGAACCAGGCTCAGGCTTTCTTTTATCCGAATCCCGATCGAATCTATGCGCTGTCCTATCCGGCGTCGAACTTTCAGTTCGCGAACGACGGCTCGCTCGTGCTCACCATCAGCCATGTGCGACCCGCGGGCGTACCCGCCAGCAACTGGCTGCCGGCTCCTGCCGGCGCGTTCAATCTGACGCTGCGCACCTACTTGCCGGACGCCCCGCTCCTGAACGGAACCTACAAGTTGCCGCCGGTAATACGCGTTCAGTAATACCGCCCCGCGCGAGCCGGAAAAACCGGCGCCTCTGCGGCGAGAAAGCATGAAAAACCCGCGACCGCGTTCAAGCGGTCGCGGGTTTTCCGTTCTGACGGCGGCGCGCCCCGGAGGCCGCGCAGACGATTTCCCCCGCCGTTTTTGCGTTCGGTTTGCGCCCGGGATCTGGCGCAAACCGAACGCAAAAACAACAATGCCCGCACGAGGCGGGCATTGTTGTTTGTTTGGCGGAGCGGACGGGACTCGAACCCGCGACCCCCGGCGTGACAGGCCGGTATTCTAACCGACTGAACTACCGCTCCTTGGTCTGGCTGAATCTGGAAACTGGTGGGTGCTGAGGGGTTCGAACCCCCGACCTACGCCTTGTAAGGGCGCCGCTCTACCAGCTGAGCTAAGCACCCGTTTCCGATTCGTTCTGGCTGCGATCTGCGTTTCGGCATCAACAACCAGCGAGCCCGCAAGTTTAATTCATCCCCGATCATTTTGCAAAGCCCCGACGCGAATATTTTCCACGCTCGCGCATACGATTCCGGGACGCATAAAAAAACCCGCGGCCAGGCCGCGGGTTTCGTGAACAACCGTCAGAAAGAACGGCGCTCCGATGCTCAGTGCTTGACGAATTCCGTCGAGCCGGCATCCTTCGCCGCATCGGCGACCGGTGCCGCCGCCTTCGCCTCTTCTTCCGGCGGCAGCGGGGTCGGCGAACGCTCGAGCGCGAGTTCAAGCACCTTGTCGATCCAGCGGACCGGCACGATCTCGATCGCGTTCTTCACGTTGTCCGGAATCTCGGCGAGATCCTTGACGTTCTCTTCCGGGATCAGCACGAGCTTGATGCCACCGCGATGCGCTGCGAGCAGCTTCTCCTTCAGGCCGCCGATCGGCAGGACTTCACCACGCAGCGTGATTTCGCCCGTCATCGCGACATCGGCACGCACCGGGATACCCGTCAGCACCGACACCAGCGCGGTCGTCATCGCACCCCCGGCGGACGGACCGTCCTTCGGCGTCGCACCTTCCGGCACGTGGATGTGGATGTCCTGCTTCTCGAACGCTTCGTCCTTGATGCCCAGACGCCGCGAACGCGAGCGCACGACCGAACGTGCCGCCTCGACCGACTCCTTCATCACGTCGCCGAGCGAACCCGTGCGGATCACGTTGCCCTTGCCCGGCATCACCGCGGCTTCGATCGTCAGCAGATCGCCACCGACTTCCGTCCACGCGAGGCCCGTCACCTGACCGACCTGGTTTTCCTTCGCCGCGAGGCCGAAGTCGTACTTGCGCACGCCGAGGAAGGTATCGAGGTTCTCGCCGTCGACCTTGATCGCGCCCGATGCCTTCTTCAGCAGCAGCATCTTCACGACCTTGCGGCAAATCTTCGACACTTCCCGCTCGAGCGAACGCACACCGGCTTCGCGCGTGTAGTAGCGGATGATGTCGCGGATCGCCTGCTCGGTGACCTCGATCTCGCCTTCCTTCAGCCCGTTGTTCTTCTT